>JBAYOD010000121.1:0-9340 GCA_041678445.1 Burkholderiaceae bacterium
GCCGGCCGCGCAACTGGTCACCGGCGTCAAGCGCGCCATCGCGCTGCTGCGCCATGTCGACGCCGCCCCCGGCGACGAGGTGCTGGTCTGCGACATCTCGATGCAGCGCAACCGTGCCGCCCTCGACGCCCTGCTGGCGCGTGGCGTGTGCGTGCGCTACTTCGACCACCACGCAGTCGACGAAGTGCCCCGCCATCCGCTGCTCGAAGCCCGCATCGACCAGGCCAGCAACGTCTGCACCAGCCTGCTGATGGATCGCCACCTGGTCGCCGACCGGGGCGAGACGCGCTTTCGCCAGTGGGCGCTGGTCGGCACCTGGGGCGACAACATGGACCCCTCGGCCGACCGGCTCGCCGACGCGCTCGGGCTGGCGCCGACCCGGCGCCGGCAGCTTCGCGAACTCGGCATCGCGATCAACTACAACGCCTACGGCGAGACCGCAGACGACCTGCTGATCCACCCGGCAAAGCTGTTCGCGCTGATGCTGCGCCACACCGATCCGCTCGGCTTCGCAGCCGACGAACCGATCGTCGCCAGGCTGCTCGCGCAACGCGACGACGATCTGGCCCGGGCACTCGCCCACCCTTTCGCACACGACGCCGGCACCGCCCGCGTGCTGGTGCTGCCCGACGCCGCCTGGAGCCGGCGGATTTCCGGCAGCCTGGCCAACCTGCTGGCAGCGCAGTCTCCGGACAAGGCCCATGCCGTCGTCACCCCGAAACGCGACGGCAAGCTGTCGGTCAGCGTGCGCGCGCCGCTGACCGCCCCCGGCGGTGCCGACGCGCTGTGCCGGCGCTTCGGCGGTGCCGGCCGGGCTGCCGCCGGCGGGATCGACCACCTGCCCCCCGGTGCGCTGGAGCGCTTCGTTGCAGCGCTGGCCAGCACGATCTGGGGTCGTGCGGGCTGAACTCACCGCGGCAGCAACGACTCCCCCATCAGGAATTCGTCGATCGCCCGTGCGCACTGGCGGCCTTCACGGATCGCCCAGACCACCAGCGACTGGCCGCGGCGCATGTCGCCGGCCGCGAACACCCCGGGAACATCGGTCGCGTAACCGCCGTCGGGCTCGGTGCTGGCCAGCGCGTTGCCGCGCGCATCGCGGGCCACGCCGAAGGATTCGAGCACGGCGGCCACCGGCGCGACGAAACCCATCGCAAGCAGGACCAGTTCGGCCGGCAGCTCGAACTCGGAGCCGGGGATTTCGGTCATCCGCTGCTGACCGGTCGCTGCGTCCTTCTCCCAGCGTACGCGGGCGGCCACCAGCGCCCTGACCCGGCCTTCGCCGTCACCGACGAAGCGCTTGGTCGTGACGGCCCAGTCGCGTTCGCAACCTTCCTCGTGCGAGGACGAGGTGCGCAGCTTGTACGGCCAGTTCGGCCAGGTCAGCAGCTTGTTCTCGTGCACCGGTGGCTGGGGCATCAGCTCGAACTGGGTGACCGACTTCGCCCCCTGCCGATTGCTGGTGCCCACGCAGTCCGAGCCGGTATCGCCGCCGCCGATCACGATCACATTCTTACCGGTGGCCACGAGCTGGCCGGCCAGCGCGTCGCCGGCCAGCACCCGGTTCTGCTGAGGCAGGAAGTCCATCGCGAAATGAACGCCGCCCAGTTCGCGCCCGGGCACCGGCAGGTCGCGCGGCTGCTCGGCGCCGCCGGTCAGGGCCACGGCGTCGAAGGCATCCAGCAGCGCCCGGGGGTCGACGACTTCGGTCGACAGGTCGGTGACCGGGGCATCGCCGAGCTCACCGACCCGCGTGCGGGTCCGGAAGCTCACGCCCTCGGCCTTCATCTGTTCGATGCGCCGGTCGATGTGCGTCTTGTCGAGCTTGAAATCGGGAATCCCGTAGCGCAGCAGCCCGCCGATCCGGTCGTTCTTCTCCAGCACGGTGACGGCGTGGCCGGCGCGCGCCAGCTGCTGCGCGCAGGCCAGCCCGGCCGGCCCCGAACCGACCACGGCAACGGTGCGACCGGTCTTGCGGGCCGGCGGCTGCGGCAGCACCCAGCCCTGCTCCCAGCCCTTGTCGATGATCGCGTGCTCGATCGACTTGATGCCCACCGGGTCGTCATTGATGTTCAAGGTGCACGAGGCCTCGCAGGGTGCCGGGCAGATCCGGCCGGTGAACTCGGGGAAGTTGTTGGTCGAATGCAGCGTCGCCAGGGCCTCCTGCCAGTGGCCCCGATAGACCAGGTCATTCCAGTCCGGAATGATGTTGGCCACCGGGCAGCCGCTCTGGCAGAACGGAATGCCGCAGTCCATGCAGCGCGCGCCCTGCTGCGCGGCACCGGCGTCGTCCAGGCGCATGACGAACTCGCGGTAGTGGCGAACGCGCGTGCGCGCATCCTCGCTCGCTTCCTGGAGCCGCTGGAATTCCAGAAATCCTGTGATCTTTCCCATCGTCGTGAATCCGTTCCGCTGTTCCTGATTCCGCCCCGGCGCCTGTCCTTGCGGCCGGGTACCTGCCGTCCGCGCCCGCCCCCTCCGCTCAGGCGGTGGCGCGGGTGCGCGCCGGCTCGGCCTCACCGGCCTCCTGCCGCTCGCCCAGCGCGCGCCGGTACTCGTGCGGGAACACCTTGACGAACAGGCTGCGGCTGCGCTCCCAGTCGTCGAGCAGGCTGCGCGCCTTCTCGCTGCCGGTGAAGCCGAAGTGGCGTTCAAGCAGTTCCTTGAGCAGGATCTCGTCGCACTCGCCGCGATGCCAGAACGCCGGGTCGAGCTGCTGCAGCTGCTCCGAAGTCGACAGCACGCGGTCCAGGCCGACCATGGCGGGGTTGCAGCGCGCCGCGAAGCATCCGTCCGGGTCCCAGACATAGGCGACGCCGCCCGACATCCCGGCGGCGAAGTTGCGGCCGGTGTCGCCGAGCACCACCACCGTGCCGCCAGTCATGTATTCGCAGCCATGGTCGCCGGTGCCTTCGACCACCGCCGTGGCGCCCGAGTTGCGCACCGCGAAGCGCTCGCCGGCCACGCCGCTGAAGAAGGCTTCACCGTCGATGGCGCCGTACAGCACGGTGTTGCCGACGATGATGTTCTCGTCGGCGCGACCCCGGAAGTCGTTGGTGGGCCGGACGATGACCCGCCCGCCCGACAGACCCTTGCCGACGTAGTCGTTGGCTTCGCCGACCAGGTCCAGCGTCACGCCGTGCGCCAGGAAGGCGCCGAAGCTCTGGCCGGCCGTGCCGTTGAGCTGGACGTGGACGGTGTCGTCGGGCAGGCCCTCGTGACCGTAGCGCCGCGCCAGCTCGCCCGACAGCATGGTGCCGACAGTGCGGTTGACGTTGCGCACCGGCAGGATGAACGACACCTTCTCGCGCCGCTCCAGCGCCGGGCGCGCGAGCTCGATCATCCGGTTGTCGAGCGCACCCTGCAGGCCGTGATCCTGCCCCTCGACCGCGCGGCGCGGCACCTCGGCCGGCACGTCGGGCACCGCCAGCAGCCGCGAGAAATCGAGGCCACGCGCCTTCCAGTGGGCCAGCCCCTTGCGCGTGTCGAGCAGGTCGGCGCGGCCGATCAGCTCATCGAAGCGGCGCATGCCGAGCCGGGCCATCAGCTCGCGCACTTCCTCGGCAACGAAGAAGAAGAAGTTGACGACATGTTCGGGACGCCCCGCAAACTTGCGGCGCAGCACCGGATCCTGGGTGGCCACGCCGACCGGGCAGGTGTTCAGGTGGCACTTGCGCATCATGATGCAGCCTTCGACAACCAGCGGCGCGGTCGCGAAGCCGAACTCGTCGGCGCCCAGCAACGCGCCGATCACCACGTCGCGGCCGGTCTTCATCTGGCCGTCGGCCTGCACGACGATCCGTCCGCGCAGCCGGTTCAGCACCAGCGTCTGCTGGGTCTCGGCCAGACCCAGCTCCCAGGGCGTGCCGGCATGCTTGATCGACGACAGCGGCGAGGCGCCGGTGCCGCCGTCATGGCCGGCAATCACGACGTGGTCGGCCTTGGCCTTCGCCACGCCCGCCGCCACCGTCCCGACACCGACTTCCGACACCAGCTTGACCGACACCGAAGCCCGAGTGTTCGCGTTCTTCAGGTCGTGGATCAGCTGGGCCAGATCCTCGATCGAGTAGATGTCGTGATGCGGCGGCGGCGAGATCAGCCCGACGCCCGGCACCGAATAGCGCAGCATGCCGATGTAGTCACTCACCTTGTGGCCGGGCAATTGCCCGCCCTCGCCCGGCTTGGCCCCCTGGGCCATCTTGATCTGCAGCTGGTCGGCGCTGGCCAGGTACTCGGCGGTCACGCCGAAGCGGCCCGAGGCCACCTGCTTGATCCGCGAGCGCAGCGAATCACCGGCCTGAAGCCGGATGTCGGCCACCACCCGGTCGCCGCCGAGCAGGCTGCCAACGGTGTCGCCGTCGGCCACGACCGGCCGGCCGGCCCGCAGCTCGGCGCGGTAGCGCAGCGCGTCCTCGCCGCCCTCGCCGGTGTTCGACTTGCCCCCGATCCGGTTCATCGCCACGGCCAGCGTGGTGTGCGCTTCGGTCGAGATCGAGCCCAGCGACATCGCCCCGGTCGCAAAGCGCCTGACGATCTGCGCGGCCGGCTCCACCTCCTCGATCGGCACCGGGGCACAGGCATCGAAGCGAAACTCGAAGAGCCCGCGCAGCGTCATGTGCCGGCGGCTCTGGTCGTTGATCAGCTGCGCATATTCCTTGTAGCTCGCGTAGCTGTTGGCACGAGTCGAATGCTGGAGCCGCGCGATCGACTCGGGCGTCCACATGTGGTCTTCGCCGCGCACCCGGTAGGCGTACTCGCCGCCTGCGTCGAGCATCCCGGCCAGCAGCGGATCGTCGCCCCAGGCGGCACGATGCAGGCGCAGCGCCTCCTCGGCCACCTCGAAGACGCCGATTCCCTCGACCCGGCTGGGCGTGCCGGTGAAGTACTTGTCGACCAGCGCCCGCGACAGGCCGATCGCCTCGAAGATCTGCGCGCCGCAATAGCTCATGTAGGTGGAAATGCCCATCTTGGACATCACCTTCATCAGGCCCTTGCCGATGGCCTTGACGTAGTTGGCCCGGGCCCGCACCTCGTCGATGCCGTTGGGGGCCTCGCGGTGCATGGCGGCAATCGTCGCCATCGCCAGCCACGGGTGGACGGCCTCGGCACCGTAGCCGGCCAGCAGCGCGAAGTGGTGGACCTCGCGCGCCGAACCGGTCTCGACGACCAGCCCGGTGCTGGTGCGCAGCCCGCGCGCGACCAGGTGCTGGTGGATCGCACTGGTGGCCAGCAGCGCCGGAATCGCGACCCGGTCGGCGGCCAGCCCGCGATCGGACACGATCAGGATGTTGAAGCCCGAGCGCACCGCATCCTCGGCCTCGGCCGCCAGCGAGGCCAGCCGGGCCTCGATCCCCTCGCTGCCCCAGGCCACCGGGTAGCAGATGTCGAGCGCCCAGGAGCGGAACTTGTCGCCGGTGTAGCGCTCGATCTCGCGGATGCGCGCCATGTCGTCGGCGTCGAGCACGGGCTGCGACACCTCGAGGCGCATCGGCGGGTTGATGTTGTTCAGGTCGAGCAGGTTGGGGCGCGGCCCGATGAACGAGACCAGCGACATCACCATCTGTTCGCGGATGGGATCGATCGGCGGATTGGTCACCTGCGCGAACAGTTGCCGGAAGTAGTTGTACAGCGGCTTGTTCCGATTCGACAGCACGGCCAGCGGCGAATCGTTGCCCATCGAGCCGACCGCCTCTTCACCACCGGCGGCCATCGGCGCCATCAGGAACCTGAGATCCTCCTGGGTGTAGCCAAAGGCCTGCTGCGGGTCGAGCAGTGCGGCCGGCGCCGTCGGCGCTCCCGGCAAGGCCGCCGATGCCGATGTCGGCGCCATCGGCGATGTCGCCCCGAACGGCGGGTCGATTGCGTCGAGCTTGATCCGGATCGCCTCGATCCACTCGCGGTAAGGCTTGCTGTTGGCGAGCTGGTTCTTCAGCTCCGCGTCGTCGATGATGCGCCCCTGCTCCAGGTCGACCAGGAACATCTTGCCCGGCTGCAGCCGCCACTTGCGCACGATGTGGCTCTGCGGAATCGACAGCACGCCGGCCTCGGAGGCCATGATCACCATGCCGTCGTCAGTCAGGCAGTAGCGGGCCGGGCGCAGACCGTTGCGGTCCAGCGTCGCGCCGATCTGTCGGCCGTCGGTGAAGGCGATCGCCGCCGGACCGTCCCAGGGCTCCATCATCGAGGCGTGGAACTCGTAGAAGGCGCGCCGCTTCGAGTCCATCAGCGTGTGCTGCTCCCAGGCCTCCGGGATCATCATCATCATCGCGTGCGCGATCGGATAGCCGGCCATCACCAGCAGCTCGAGGCAGTTGTCGAAGGTGGCCGTGTCCGACTGCCCGGCGTAGACGATCGGGTAGAGCTTGGCCAGGTCTTCGCCGAGCACCGGCGAACGCATCACGCCCTCACGCGCGCGCAGCCAGTTGTAGTTGCCCTTGACGGTGTTGATCTCGCCGTTGTGGGCGATCAGCCGGTACGGATGGGCCAGCGGCCACTCGGGGAAGGTGTTGGTCGAGAAGCGCTGATGCACCAGCGCCAGCGCGGTGACCGCGCGCGGGTCCTGCAGGTCGCGATAGTACTGGCCCACCTGGCCGCACAGCAGCAGGCCCTTGTAGATGATGGTGCGCGCCGACATCGACGGCACGTAGTACTCCTTGCCGTGCTTCAGGCCGAGCTGCTGGATCTTGTGACTGGCCATCTTGCGGATGACATAGAGTTTGCGCTCCAGCGCGTCGGTGACCATCACATCGGGGCCACGGCCGATGAAGATCTGGCGGATCACCGGCTCCCTGGCGCGCACCGTGGGCGACATCGGCATCTCGCGATCCACCGGCACGTCGCGCCAGCCCAGCAACCGCTGGCCCTCGGCGCGCACGGCGCGCTCCAGCTCCTGCTCGCAGGCCAGCCGCGACGCATGCTCCTTGGGCAGGAAGACCATGCCGACACCGTACTCGCCGGCCGGCGGCAGGCTCACGCCCTGCCTGGCCATCTCCTCGCGGAAGTAGCGGTCCGGGATCTGGATCAGGATGCCGGCGCCGTCACCCATCAGGGCATCGGCGCCCACCGCACCGCGGTGATCGAGTGCGCACAGGATCTGCAGGCCCTGCTCGATGATCCGGTGGCTGCGCTTGCCCTGGATGTTGGCGACGAAGCCGACGCCGCAGGCATCGTGCTCCCAGGCCGGGTCATAGAGACCATCGGCAGGAATCTCCCGATCAGGCTGTCGATCGTTGCAGGCTTGTCGATCGTTGCGGGGCTGTCGATCGCTGCGGGGCTGGCCATCCATCTGTGCACTCCAGGGTCGAGATCGCCCGGCGCCCATCGGCGCGCCGGCAAACCTCCTGATTCATGCAACAGTCGTGCCTGACCGGCCTTCCTCACGTCATGGCGGGCACCGGCGCTTCATGACAGTGCACACGCCCGACCTGAGCGCACCGTGTCGGTGCGCGCCGATCGCCCCCGCACCTTCAGGGTGCTGCACCCTTCAGCGATCGCAATCTTCAGGGCGCCGCGTCGCTGGCACCGACCAGCAGGCCGGCACCGGGGTCGGACCAGGCAGCCCCCGACAGCCGCGCGTGCTCGCGGACCGCGAAGCGGTCGGTCATCCCGGCGATGTAGTCGGCGATCGCCCGCTCGCCGAGCGCGTCGGCCCGGGCCCGGTGCTCGGACGGCAGCAGCGACGGATCCTGCCGGTACCAGGCGAACAGCTCCCGGATGATGGCGCGTGCACGTTCCATGACCGCGGCCACCCGCTCGTGCCGGTACAGGCCGGCCGACAGGAAACGCTTGAGTTCGGCCGATTCGGCCCGCAGGGCCGCCGTGAAACCGACCAGCGGCGGCGCGGCCCGGACGTCGTCGATCGAGGCAACACCGGCGTCGGCCAGCCGGCGCCGGCTCTCGTCGATCAGGTCGGTCACCAGCTGGTCGATCATCCGGCGGATGGTTTCGTTGACCAGGCGCCGGCCCCCAAGGCCCGGATGCCGTGCCAGCGCGGCCGCCCGGTGACGACCGTACAGCGCCAGCGAATCGAGCGCCTCGGGCTGCAGCAGGCCGGAGCGCAGGCCGTCGTCGATGTCGTGGTTGTTGTAGGCGATCTCGTCGGCCAGATTGGCCACCTGCGCCTCCAGCGACGGCTGGCGACCCGTCAGGAAACGCTCGCCGACCTCGCCGAGCCGGCCGGCGTTGGTGCGCGAGCAGTGCTTGAGGATGCCCTCGCGGGTCTCGAAGCACAGGTTGAGCCCGTCGAAGGCCGCGTAGCGCTGCTCCAGCGCGTCGACCACCCGCAGCGACTGCAGATTGTGCTCGAAGCCGCCCCACGGTTTCATGCAGGCGTCGAGCGCATCCTGGCCGGCATGGCCGAACGGGGTATGGCCGAGATCGTGGGCGAGGGCGATGGCCTCGACCAGGTCTTCGTCCAGTCCCAGGCAACGGGCCACCGAGCGGGCGATCTGGGCGACCTCGATCGAATGCGTCAGGCGGGTGCGGAACAGATCGCCTTCATGGTTGATGAAGACCTGTGTCTTGTATTCGAGTCGCCGGAAGGCCGAGCAGTGGACGATGCGGTCGCGGTCGCGCTGAAATTCGCTGCGGGTCGGTGAGGCGGGCTCCGGATGGCGCCGGCCGCGCGAGCGCGCCGGATCGGCAGCCCACGGCGCGCGGGGCACGCTCAGTGCGCCGCGCGGGCGCAGGCCGAGAACGTCTGCACGAGCAGGTCTTCGGGCACCCGCTCGACGATGGCCCGGCCCAGCCCGTCGAGCACGACGAAGTTCGGCCGGCCCTGCTCGGCCTTCTTGTCGACGCTCATCAGTTCGAGCCAGCGCTGTGCCGGCCAGTCGGGCGCCTGCACCGGCAGGCCGGCCGCCGCCACCGAGCGGCGCAGGCGATCGACGGCTTTCGCCTCGACCAGGCCGAGCCGCTGCGACAGATCGGCGGCCATCACCATGCCGGTACCGACGGCCTCACCGTGCAGCCAGACCCCGTAGCCCATGCCGGCCTCGATCGCATGCCCGAAGGTATGGCCGAAGTTCAGGATGGCGCGCTGCCCGGCCTCGCGCTCGTCGGCCGACACCACCTCGGCCTTGATCTGGCAGGAGCGGGCGATGGCCGCCGCCATCGGCGCCGGCTCGCAGCGGCGCAGCGCCGCCATGTCGCGTTCGAGGCCGGCCAGGTAGTCGACATCGGCGATCGCGCCATGCTTGAGCATCTCGGCCAGCCCCGCCGACAGCTCGCGCGCCGGCAGCGTGCGCAGCAGGCCGACGTCGGCCAGCACCAGCCGCGGCTGGTGGAAGGCACCGATCATGTTCTTGCCGAGCGGATGATTGATCGCCGTCTTGCCGCCCAC
>JBAYOD010000122.1:0-9296 GCA_041678445.1 Burkholderiaceae bacterium
TAGGGAGTGAGCCCCAGGATGTTGGCAGCCTCATTGACACGCTTGTCGATATCGGCCTGCGGACGCTTGGCCAGCTTGAGCGAGAAGGCCATGTTGTCGCGCACCTTCATGTGCGGATAGAGCGCGTAGTTCTGGAAGACCATCGCGATGTCGCGCTCTTTGGGCTGGACGTCGTTGACGACGCGTTCACCGATGCTGATGGTGCCGGCGCTGATTTCCTCGAGGCCGGCGATCATTCTCAGCAAGGTCGATTTGCCACAGCCCGACGGGCCGACCAGCACGCAGAACTCGCCGTCAAGAATGGAAATGTCGACGCCGTGGATGACTTTGGTGGCGCCGAACGACTTCTCGACGCCTTCGATGCTGACCGATGCCAAGCCTCGTCTCCTGGAACGATGTCGCGCCGCGCGGCGGGTGTTCCTGCGCGACCGTTGTCCGGTTTTTGTTGTTGCGACCGGGAGCGGGAGTGCACCGCCGCCCATCGCTGGAAGGCTCTACAGTAGCGGGCCTGCGCCGCCGTTGCAAATGCCGGAGTATCGAATTTCTGATGAGCGGCTCGCGCCGGGATCGGGCGCTTCCCCGGGGCGCCCCGTTTTGACCCGGGTCAAGCGCCCATCCGGATTGAACGGGCACAGTCCGGAGGATTGCTGTCCGGTGTGCCGATGAGTCCTGCCCAATCCGTTACCGATCCGGTCCTGCCGCTGCTCGAGCGCAGGCGTCGGGGCGCCATGCATTGGCGTGAGCCGCTGCGGCAAGCCGTGAGCGTCGATGCCGGGGTGGCGACCGTGCTGACCGCGCTCGAAGCGAGCGAGCGCCTGCACGCCGAACGGCTGACGCGTGAGCTGCCGTTGCTGCAGGGCGCCGACTGGGCCGACATCGCGGCCGGTGTCGACCGCGGCGCCGGGCCGGCGCCGGCCCGGCAGCCAGCGGGTCAGTCACCGATCCGGCGGGCGATCGACGCGCTGGAGCGGGCGTCCGGTGACGGTCATCGCCTGCGCACTGCCTTCGAGCGGCTGGCGGCCGGGTCGGCCGACGCCGAGCTCAGGTTGCGGGCGCTGGCCCTGGCGCTGGCCGAATCCCGGCATCTGGAGGCCCTTGCCGAGGCGCTCGCCGCGCTGCGATGTAAGCTCTGAACTGGCGGGCGGTCGAATCCGCAGGTGTCAGTCGGCTTCACGGCCGGTTGCCTGCGCAGTCCCCCGCTCCCGTATCCTGTCGACGGATCCCACCAGAGGAAGCAAGCAGAAGATGAAGATACCGCTGCAGATCAGTTTTCGCGACATGCCCGTTTCGCTGGCGCTCGAGGCGCTGATTCGCGAGAAGGCCGCGAAACTCGAACAGTTCCATCCCAACATGACGGGTTGCCGCGTCGTCGTCGACAAGCCGCACAACCACAGCCAGCAGGGCGAGGCCTTTGCCGTGACGGTCGATGTCTCGGTACCGGGCGCCAACCTCGTCGCCAACCACACCCGGCACGAGGATCCGAACGTTGCCGTGCGCGACGCCTTCCTGGCCGCTCGGCGTCAGGTCGAGGATCACGTCAAGCGCCAGCGCACCGAGGTCCGCCAGGCCCCGCCGCCTGCGGTGGCCGAAGAGCCGGAAACCTGAGTCGACACCCGGCCAGCCAGGTCCGGCCGGGCCTGGCTGCTGCTCAGTCCGTCACGCCGGCCAGGCGCGCCGTGTGGCTGCGCGCAAGGCCGAGCTTTTCGCCGGCGGCCAGGATCTCCTCCCAGGTCGTGGCGTCGACCGGAATACCGTTGGCCAGTCGCCGCTGGAGCGTTTCGCGCTCGGGCTCGCCGGCGATCCGGACCTTGTCGATGCCCGGAGCAGGTGGCGATTGCCGCAGCGATTCGATGAAGGCGGCGCTTTCGGCCACGAAGGAATCGGCTCCGCCGGCCCGGGCCGGATCGATCAGGATCGTCAGCATGCCGTTGTAGACGCGGCGGCTGCCGTCATGCGGCTGGTGCCAGGTGCCACCGCCGGTGAGTGCGCCGCCGAGCAGTTCACAGGCGATCGCCAGGCCCGAGCCCTTGTGTTCGCCGAAAGGCAGCAGGGCGCCCCAGGGCGGAATCACGACGTAGCGCGGATCGTCGGTCGGTTGGCCATGATCGTCGATCAACCGGCCGGCCGGTACCTTCTCGCCCTTGTTGTGGGCGACGCGCATCTTGCCCTGAGCAACGGCGCTGGTTGCGAAGTCGAGGATCATCGGCGGCTGGTCGGCCAGCGGGATGCCGATGCAGCACGGGTTGGTGCCGAAGCGGCCGTCGGAACCGCCGAAAGGGGCCACGCTGGGGCGGGTCATGACGTTGACGAAATGCATCGACACCAGGCCCTCGGCGGTAGCCTGTTCGGCCCACTGGCCGATCCGGCCCAGGTGGTGTGAATGGGCCAGCGTCATGATGCATGCGCCGTGCTGGCGGGCCCGCTCGATGCCCATCGCCATCGCGGCCTGGCCGATGGTCTGGCCGTAGCCGCGTTCGCCATCGAGGGCGAGCAGCGCGCCGCTGTCGAGCCGGATGGTGGGCTGGCGATCGACCAGCAGGCCCCCCTCGAGCAGCGATTCGACGTAGCGCGGAATCATCCCGATGCCGTGCGAATCGTGCCCCCTCAGGTTGGCGCCGACCAGGCTCCGGGCCACCTGTCCGGCTTCCCGCGCCGAGCTGCCCCCCGCGGCGACGATGGCAGTGATGGCCTCGGTGAGGGCTCCGGATTCGATCGATCGCTCTGCGGACATGCCTGTGTTCTCCGATTCGGGGTCCGGAATTTTACTGCGCGCCGGGGGCGCGGTTGGTGTCTGCCGGTACAATCGTCCGCGATTCCGGACCCTGGGCAGTGTTCGTCCGGGTCGCCGCAAGGAGGGTGCGCAACAGCGCGCCCGTGAGAACGGACAACGAACGAGGAGCCTGGCTTGGATCTTCCGGTCAATACCCTGAAACGGGCGCTCGCCGACAAGCGCCCGCAGATCGGGCTGTGGGCGACGATTCCGTCGAACTCGGCCATGGAGATCGTCGCCGGCGCCGGCTACGACTGGGTCGTGCTCGATACCGAGCACACGCCGAGCGATCTCGAGTCGGTGCTGGTCCATCTGCAGGTGTTCGCCGGCTATCCGGCCAGCCATCCGGTGGTGCGCGTGCCATGGAACGACCAGGTGGTGCTCAAGCGCTACCTGGACATCGGCGCCCAGACGGTGCTGATCCCGTTCATCTGCAACGCCGGGGAGGCGCGCGAGGCGGTGTCCTACACGCGCTATCCGCCCAAGGGTGTACGGGGCCTGGGCGGTACGACGCGGGCCACCCGCTACGGACGGATCCGCGACTATCCCGGCCAGGTCGAGCGCGAACTCTGTGTGCTGGTGCAGGTCGAGACGCGTGAAGCGCTCGACGAGATCGAGGCGATCTGCGCGGTCGACGGCGTCGATGGCGTGTTCATCGGCCCGGGCGATCTGCACGGCTCGATGGGCTACGCAGGCCGCACCGATCACCCCGACGTGCTCGTGCTGATCGACGATGCGATCCGCCGTGTGCGGGCCGCCGGCAAGGCGCCCGGCGTGCTGACGGCATCCGTCGAGCTGGCCCGCCGCTGGCTCGATTGCGGCGCCTTGTTCGTCGCAGTGGGTTCGGATGCCGGCCTGCTGGCGCGGGGGGCCGAAGCGCTGGTCCGGCAGTTTCGCAACTGATGCCGGCTTGCCTGGAAGCCGCCCCCATCGTATGGTGGCTTGTTCCGGGGACAGTGGCTTGTTCCGGAGGGGCCGCCCTCGTATGATGGGCGCCGGCTGGATGGGCCGACGTCAGCGTCGGCCCAGACCCGAACCGGCTCGGATTCATAAAACGACAGGAGAGACAGACGATGAAGAAACTCACGATCCTCGCTGCTGCCGCAGCGCTGGCCGCCGGGCTGGCAGCTCCGGCCCAGGCCCAGCAGGTCCGCTTCATGACAGGCCCGCAAGGCGGTTCATGGATTCCGCTGGGCGGTGCGCTGAAGGCAATGTGGGAAGGCGCGATACCGGGGCTGCAGATCCAGATGACGCCGGGAGCCGGCATTGCGAACGTGCGCGGCATCGACGAGAACAAGTCCCAGGTCGGTTTTGCCAACTCGATCACCACGGTCGACGGTCTGAAGGGCAATCCGCCCTATCCGAAGGCGGCGACCAATGTCTGCCAGCTCGCCAACCTGTATCCACAGTACTTCCAGGTCGTGGCACTGGCCGACTCGGGCGTCAACGAATTCGCCGACTTCAAGGGCAAGGCGATGGTGATGCAGCCCAAGGGCAATACCGCCGAGATCATCACGCTGCACATGCTGAAGGTGAACGGGCTCGATTACGGTTCGCTGTCCAAGGCCAACTTCGTGGCTGGCTACAACGATGCGGTGTCGATGCTCAAGGACGGCCATGCGGCCGGCTTCACGCTGGGCACCACGGCGCCGGCCTCGGCCGTCATGAACCTGGCCAGTGCACGCGACATCCGTCTGATCGGTGTCGATGACAAGACGCTGGCGGAGATGAAGAAGATCAACCCCGGCTACCACAAGCTGCCGATCAAGGCGGGCACCTATCCGAAGCAGGACAAGGATGTCGAGGTCATCGCCTACTCGACGCACCTGGTGGTGGCCTGTGACCTTCCCGATGACATGGTCTACGGGATGGCCAAGGCGATCGCCGGCCATATCGGTGAGCTGTCGGGCATCGTGAAGTCGATCGAAACCCTGACTCCGAAGGGGATGGCGGTCGACATCGGCGTGCCGCTGCACAAGGGCGCCGAGAAGTTCTACAAAGAGGTCGGCGCGCTCTGACGCGACCCATCGGCCCCGCCGGTACCACGTACCCGGCGGGGCCACGATACGGAGACGATCCATGACGGAAATTGCCGCGGCGACCCCGCGTTCGCGGGCGCTACGCGTCATCGTGACCTGCATCGCGGTCGTGATGTCGCTGTGGCACATGTACATCACGGCCTTCGGGCCGCCGGAAGCCTATTTCTTCCGGGGGGGGCACCTGTTGTTCACGCTGGTGCTCGTCGTCCTGCTGTACCCGTCCCGCAAGGGCGGGCCCGTATTCTCGAAGCTGATCGACGCGGCGCTGCTGATCGGCTCGTTCGCCTTCATTGGCCACCTGTTCATCAATCACGAGTACGTCATCAACCGGATCATCTACATCGATGATCTGAGTACGCTCGATCTGACGATGGCGGTGGTCTCCATCGCGGTCGTCCTCGAAGCGACCCGCCGGGTGATCGGCTGGGCGCTGCCCCTGACGGCGCTCGTGTTCCTGGTCCACGCGATGTTCGCCTCGTCCGTCGGGCTGCCCGTGCTGCTCGAGCAGCTCTACATGTCGACCGAGGGGATCTTCGGGTCGACACTGGCCGTTTCGGCTTCCTACGTGATGCTGTTCGTCGTGTTCGGCGCCTTCATGGAGAAGAGCGGAACCGGTCAGCTGTTCATGGATTTCGCGATGTCGGTGACCGGCCACCAGGCGGGCGGACCCGGCAAGGTCGCGGTGGTCAGCTCGACGCTGTTCGGTACGGTCTCGGGGAGCGCGGTGGCCAACGTGATGGTCGATGGCCCGATCACGATTCCGCTGATGAAGCGCTCCGGCTTCCGGCCGCATTTCGCCGCCGCAATCGAGTCCGTGGCATCCACCGGCGGGCAGATCATGCCGCCGGTCATGGGCGCAGCCGCCTTCGTGATGGCCGAATTCCTCGCGGTCAGCTACCTGCAGGTCACCCTGTGGGCACTGATCCCGGCCGTCCTCTACTACGTCGGCGTGTTTGCGGCGGTTCACTTCCAGGCCAAGCGCTACGGGCTGCTCGGCGTGCCGCGCAACGAACTGCCCCGCTTCGGGCAGGTGATGGTCGATCGTGGCCACCTGTTCCTGCCGATCCTGATCATTCTGGCCGGGTTGATGATGGGTTATTCGGCGCCGCTGTGCGCGCTGGTCGCCGCCTTGTCCTGCCTGCCGCTGGCATTGATGCGCAAGACGACCCGCGAGGGCATTCGCTGGAGCAACGTCATCGAGGCCCTGGAAGAGGGCGCCAAGAACACCCTGGCCGTGGCGATGGCCTGTGCCTGCGCAGGGATCGTGATCGGTTGCGTGGCCATCACCGGAATCGGGATCACCTTCACGCAGTTCGTCGTCGGACTGTCGCAGAACCTGCTGCCGGTGGCGCTCGCCCTGTCCGCGGTTGCGGCGATCATCGTCGGCATGGGCATGCCGACGACTCCGGCCTACATCGTGATGGTTGCGCTGCTGGTGCCCGCGCTGATCAAGCTCGGTGCACCGGTGCCGGCTGCCCATATGTTCGCGTTCTACTTCGCGATCCTGTCGGCGGTCACCCCGCCGGTGGCGCTGGCCGTGTTCGCGGCAGCGGGCCTGGCGAAATCGGGCCTCTGGCAGACCTGTTTCGCTGCCATGGCGGTTGCCGCCCCCGCCTATATCGTGCCGTTCATGTTCGTCTACGAGCCGGCCCTGCTGCTCGAAGGCGGCGACCTGATGACATCGGCGACGGCTTTCGTCAGCGCGACGGCAGGCGTGGTTGCCCTGGCCGCGGGGCTGCAGGGCTGGGCCTTCGGGCCGGCCTCGATGTGGCAACGCGGGGTGCTGCTCGTTGCCGCGATCCTGCTGATCAAGCCCGGTCTCTACAGCGACCTGACCGGCGTGCTGCTCATCGCAGTCGTGCTGCTGGGCGGGCGGCTCCTCGGTGCGCGGGTGCGCAGCACCTGAGGGGGAGCGGCCGATGAACTGCGGATCGACGAGGAGGGTGGCTGGATGGATCTCGGGTTGAGCGGACGCTGCGTCGTCGTCACCGGTGCGAGCAAGGGCATCGGCCTGGCCTGTGCGAAAGCCTTCGCACAGGCCGGCGCCCGGGTCGTCGGCGTGGCGCGCAACCGCGACGCACTCGACCAGGCGCGCGGGCAGTTGCAGGCCGAGGGCCTGGCCATGACCGTGATCGCCGCCGATCTGCAGGACGCCGAAGCGGCACTGGCGGTGGTCGGCGAGGTCGAGGCAAGGATCGGGGCGATCGACGTGCTGGTCAATTCGGCCGGCGCGGCCCGCCGCTACGGCCCGGAAGAACTCGACGCCGCCGCCTTCCGGCAGGCGATGGACGCGAAGTACTTCACCACGGTCCACATGATGGAGCCGGTGGTCAGGCGCATGGCAGGGCGCGGCAGCGGCGCCGTGGTCAACATCATCGGGCAGGGGGGCCGCCAGGCGAACAATGTTCACATCGCCGGTGGTTCGGCCAACGCCGCGCTGATGCTGGCAACGGTCGGCATGGCGCGGGCCTGGGCGCCGCGCGGCGTGCGGGTCAACGCGATCAATCCGGGCCTGACGCGCACGACACGGGTCGAGGAAGGCCTGGCGGCCGAGTCGCGGGTCAGCGGCGAGAGCCCGGAGCGGCTGCTCGAACGTGCGATCCAGCAGATTCCGATGGGCCGGCTGGCCGAGCCCGCGGAGATCGCCAATGTCGCGCTGTTCCTGGCCTCGCCGCTGGCCGCCTATGTGTCGGGAGCGATCATTCCGATGGATGGCTGTGCGTCGTCGGTGATCTGAGCAAAGCGGGCCCGTTCGCGCCGGTTCAGGTCGCCGAGCCAGCGTCGGGCCGTACTCAGATCGCCGTAGCAGGCCACCTGGCCGGTCGCCGTGCGGGCGGCCCGTTCGAGCAACTGGATGTCGGCCTCGTGCTGGCGGGCCACGTGCGGATCCTCCAGGAACAGCACCCGCTGGCACGCGCCATCGAGCAGCAGTTCGGCGATCTGGGCATCGCCGCCCAGCGGACCGCTCTTGAGTGCGCGCACCCAGTTGCCCGGGCGACCCGGGCGCAGTTCGCGGGCCAGTGCATTGAGTAGTCCGCCGGTCGTGCCGGTCGCCACGCGCAGGGCGAAGCGGTCGAAGAGGTCGAAGTGCTCCCGCACCAGCGCGAGCATGTCTTCCTTGCGGGCATCGTGGGCAACCAGCGCGATCGCCTGGGATTCGAGTTCGAACAGCGGGTCGAGTTGCCGGTTGGCGGGAGCGCCGGCGGCCACTGCGCGCAGTTCGAACCACTCGCGCGCGCCCAGCAGCGTCGAGACGAAAGGCCGGCCGTGGATGATGCACTGACGTTTCAGGGCGACCGCCTCGGGGAAAGTCGATGAGGGATCGACCGGATCGATCAGGTAGATCGCGGCATGGATCGCTGCCGCCGGGTCGGGATCGACGACCCGGGACACCAGCCGCATCAGCCCGCCTTCGCGACCGTATGGATAGCGGACCAGCCCGGGGTAGTCGCGCAGCAGTCCGGCGCGCACGATGGCGTCATGGGTGCGGCCGACAGCCAGGATCATCGGCCGGATCGACTCGCGCAGGGCCGGTTCGACTTCGCGCAGCAGTTCGAACAGGGCGGCATCGGGTGCGTCGTGGTGCAGCCGGTTGGCAGCCAGGCCGATACGCAGCGGGATGCCGGCCGGGTGACCGGCCGTGTCGGCGGAGATGGAGGCAGGCATCGCAGGATCGTTCGGACGGTGACGGATCAGCTATTCTGAACGTTTTGCAGCGTACCTGGCGGGAGGGCGCATCGTGCAGCACGATCATCGGGAAGGTTTGCGGGAGGCGGCCTCGTCGCTGCGCAATGCTGCCGTGCCGGCGCTGGCCGGGCGGGTCGCTGCGTCGCGCAGCTCGGCTGTGCGTGACCTGCTGCACGATGCCCGCCGGCCCGGCATGCTGTCGCTGGCCGGCGGACTGCCGGCGCCCGACCAGTTCGACGTCGAGGGTCTGCGCGAGGCGATGGCGGGAGTCATGGCCGAGGCGCCGCGGGCGACGCTCCAGTACGGCACCACCGAAGGCGAGCCGGCCCTGCGGGCAATACTGGCCGCCGGCCTGCGCAGCCGCGGCGCAAGCGGCGTGGATGACGCGGCGCCGCTGATCACCACCGGATCGCAGCAGGCCCTCGATCTGGTGGCCCGGGCGCTGCTGTCCGCAGGCGACCGGGTGGTCGTCGAACGTCCGGCCTATCTGGCGGCGCTGCAGGTGTTCGCGCTGGCCGAGGCCGAATGCATCGGCGTACCGGGCGATGTGCAGGGGCTGAGGGTCGACGCGTTGCCCGGCGCGGCGACGGGTGGGCAGCCGGTCAAGCTCGTCTACGTGGTCAGCAATTTCGCGAATCCGACCGGGGCGACCCTGAGTCTGGAGCGCCGGCTGGCCCTGCTCGAATGGGCGGTGGCCCGGCGCGTCTTCGTGCTCGAAGACGATCCGTACGGCGCGCTGCGCGTTGCCGGCGAGCACTGGCCGCCCCTGATCGCGCTGGCCTCGCAGGTGCCGGGGGCGA
>JBAYOD010000123.1:0-9238 GCA_041678445.1 Burkholderiaceae bacterium
CACTACTACGTGTCCAAGTCGGAGGCCCGATTCGGCGCACCGGGCAAGAGCTACGAGCGCCTGCCCGCGCCGGAGATCGAGGGGGCGGTGGTGGCCCAGATCCGCACGGTACTGACCAGCCCCGAGACCGTGGCATCGGTGGTGCGGCACATCCAACGCAACGGGGCCCAGATCGACGAGGCCACCACCGTGATGGCGATGGGACGGCTCAACAACGTGTGGGATCAACTGTTCCCGGTCGAGCGCCACCGCATCGCCAATCTGATGATCGAGCGCATCGACCTCGTCCACGCGGGTGAAGTGCAAGGCATCAAGGTGAAGTGGCGGGAGGTCGGCTGGAACGCGTTGATCGCGGAGTTCACGCCGGACAGCATCGGTGCCGAACTGCTGGAGGTCGAAGCCTGATGGACGATTCGATGGAAACCTTCGTGCCCCTGACGTTTCGACGCCGGGGCGTCCAGCGCGTGGCCGCCGACGACCGACACGTCCACGACGTGACCCTGCTCGACGGTGTGGCGCGCGCCTTCTACTGGCAGTACCTGCTGGACACCGGCGCAATGCAGAGCGGATCGGCCATCGCTCGCGCCGAGAAACTCCACCACTCGGTGGTCAACGAACTGCTGCGCCTGACCCTGCTGGCCCCGGACATCATCGAGCAGTTCATGGCGGGCAGGCAGCCGCGCCGGTTGACGCTGATGTGGTTCCAGCGCAATCGGCTGATGGTGGATTGGCAAGCCCAGCGCGAGCTGATGGCCAGCTTCGAGGAGGACGCATGAGTCTCAAGCATCGCGGACGGGTCAAGGGCGACCCGGTGACGTACCAGACGCCGCTGCCCGCTGGCGGCGTGCAGATGGAAACCTTCCTGCCCTGGACGCTGGTGCGCCGGGGCCTGAAGAAGCAGGTCATCACGCCGTTGGATGCGCCGCAGGAGTTCCAGGACGAGGCCCGGCGCGAGCGATTGATGAAGGCGACCACGCAGGACACGCCTTTGATGCGCGCGCTCGGCCTCGCGCACCACTGGCAAAGGTTGATGGACGAAGGGCGCTTCGCGTCGATCACTGAGATCGCTGAAGCTGAAGGCTTCGATCTGGGTCGTGCCAGCCGGATCGCCCGATTGGCGCAGTTGGCACCCAGCGTCGTTGAAGCCTGCGCAACCGGTGCGGCTGCGGGCGTGACATTGGAAAGCGTCAGCCGTCGTGCCATTCCCCAACTGTGGGATGAGCAGCGTGAACGGCTGCGACTGGCGTGATCAGCTACCGCAGCAACTGCCCTTGCCACGCTCCTGGATCGGCGGGCACGGCACGGTGCCGTAGGAGCAATACACGCAGCAGTCACCCGGCTTGGGCTTGAGCACGGCGTGACACTGCCCGCACTCGTAGAACCACTGGCAGGCGTCTGTCGGCATCGTCTCGGTCTTGGCGTGGCCGCACTCGGGACAGGTCAGCGTCGATTCCAGGATCACCGCAGTCACTTGGCGGCTCCTACTACGGTGGACGGATAACCTGCGTCCTTGGTGGCGCGTGTGAGGGCCTCTACATTCGCCTTCGCATCATCGAATGTCACCCTGGCCTCGCGTCGATCCAGGTTCACGTCGATCTTGCTGACGCCGGAGACCTTGGTCAGCGCTTTCTTGACTGTGATCGGGCAGGTGGCGCAGTTCATCCCCGGCACGGACAGCGTGACGCTCTGCGTGGCAGCCCAGAGGGGCGAGGTCATCGCGGCCAACGCGGCCAGGGCGACGAGTTTTTTCATGGCAGTTTCCTTTCAGTAGAACCAGTGCGCGATCAGCGGGAATCCGAGCGCAGCGATGACCAGCGCCACCACGATCCAAAACAACGCCTTGTAGCTGCGGTTGACTTGTGGCAGCGCGCAGAGCTGCCCGGGCTCACAGGCTGCAACGGGTCGCCAGATGCGCCTGTACGCGAAAAACAGTGCCACGAGCGCCGCACCGATGAAGAAGGGCTGATACGGTTCGAGCAGGGTTAGGTTGCTGATCCACGCGCCGGAGACACCCAGCGTGATCAGCACCAAGGGGCCGAGGCAGCAGGTGGACGCGAGGATGGCGGCCAGACCGCCGGTCAATAGCGCGCCACGCCCATCGCTGGTTCGAGCTTCAGTTGGGGAAACTGGTTTCATGGCGTAAGCTTACTTCCGTACTTAAGTACGGAGTCAAGTGCCATGAACGAACTACCCGAAACCCTGACCATCGGCGTCCTGGCCGAGGCCGCCGGGGTCAACGTCGAAACGATCCGCTTCTACCAGCGCAAGGGTTTGATGCAGGAGCCCGACCGCCCGCTGGGCGGCATCCGCCGCTACGGCGAGGCGGATCTGGCGCGCGTGCGTTTCATCAAGTCCGCTCAGCGTCTGGGGTTCAGCCTCGACGAGATCGCGGACTTGCTCAAGCTCGAGGATGGGTCGCACTGCACCGAGGCCCGCGAACAGGCCGAGCACAAGCTAGCAGACGTGCGCGCCCGGCTTGCGGATCTGCAAAGGATTGAGGGTGCGCTGCAGGGGCTCGTCGAGCGCTGCTGCGCCACGAGCGGGCAGGTGCAGTGTCCGCTGATCGCGGCGTTGCAGGCGGCGTGAGCGTCCAGGCCTGTTGTTCTGCGTTCTCGGTCGCCGTCGCCTGAGCAGACGAAAACCGCAACCGCCTGCCCTCAAACCCGCGAAAACAGTCGACTTGGGCACTTGGACGGTCAAGAGGTCAACAGAGAACGGAGAGAGAAAACCGGCGATGTCGAGGCCGAAAGTCGACGGCCCGGCAAGGGCGCGCTCAAGAGGCAGGAGCCCGGAACCGCGCCAACACTGGCATTCCGGGCAGAAAAAAGCCCAACCGATAAGGGTTGGGCTTTGGTAATTGGTGGCGGATGGTTGACCACAGGAATGGGCCCTCAGTCAGCCGTTTCGGGACGGTGCAAACCCGTGCGAATTCCCGTAAACCTGCGGGTAGGCAACTGTCCGGAAATCCCGGAGGCTTGCGGGTGAGGGAGCAGTTACTCGAAAAGTTGGAATAACTGGCGACAGGGTCCGGTTGCCGGTCGCATCGATGCCAATGCGTTCTTTCATTGCCGATATCGATATTAAAGACAACTTTAACGGGCTGGGGCGGCGACAGGGTTGTAAGCCGCGGACGGAGCTGGTGGACGACCCAAGGAAAGGTGTCCTATCACCGGGACTCTGTGGCGCCAAGGGCGATATAAGGCATTGATCAGGCGTGCAATTAGCGCCGTATCGCGCAACCTCTAACGCCCAGCTATTGCCGATATGGCGCTGCCTGTCCGATAGCCTGTCGGACCCGGCGCTTTGGGTCATACAGTACATGAGGCGCCAGCTTCCGCAGCGATCCGGTAACCCATTGCCCGGTATCCGCGCTGGCGCTTGTCCCACATTCGGAGCAACGCCGGGTGGCCGGCGTCGACGAAATCGATGATCCGAACCCCGGTCTTGGATGTGTGCTCCCGGTGCAGACGGCCGGCGTACTGCTGCAGCGTTCCCTTCCAGGAAACGGGCATCGCCAGTACCAGGGTATCGAGAGGGGGATGGTCGAAGCCCTCGCCGACGAGCTTTCCCGTCGCCAGCAGGATTCGGGGCGCGTCGGGTGGCAATGCATCCAGTTGACCAATGAGGGCACCTCGCTGCTTTTTCGACATTCGGCCGTGTAACACGAACAGTCCCGGCTCATGCCCATCGAGTGCGGCGCGGATGGCGTCGAGGTGCTCGGTCCGTTCTGTCAGTACTAGAACCTTGCGGCCCTGCTCGAAAGCACCCTCGACTTCTGCTGCGATAGCGTCGGTACGTTCCCGATCATTGGCCAGGTGACGGAACACATCCTGAATCCCGGCTTCCGATGGCAGAGCGATCCGTGCGAAGCGTGACCGTGGTACGACCTCCAAATCCTGGGGAGCACCGGCGGGCGTAGCCGCCGTGTGGCGGATCGGCCCGCACTGCATGAAGATGATCGGCTGCTGGCCATCGCGGCGGATCGGCGTCGCCGTCAGGCCGAGCATGTATTTCGCTCTGGTTCTCTTCAGGATGGCGTCGAAGGACACTGCGCCGACGTGGTGACACTCGTCGACGATCACCTGCCCGTAGCCTTCGACCAGTGGGTTCACCTCGCCCTGGCGAGACAAGGACTGCATCACGGCGATGTCGATCTTGCCGGTAGGCTTGGCCTTGCCGCCGCCGATTGTGCCGACCGTACCCTTGCCGGCGCCAAGAAAGGCTTGCAGGCGTTCCTGCCACTGCTTGAGCAGCTCCGTGCGGTGAACCAGCACCAAGGTATTGATTCCTCGCCGGGCAATCATCGCGGCGGCCGTGACCGTCTTGCCGAATGCTGTGGGTGCGCAGAGTACGCCGGTATCGTGTTGCAGCATCGCCGAGACGGCAGCCTCCTGGTCGATGCGCAGGGTGCCGACGAAGGCCACATCCAGGCTCTCACCGGCGAAGCGCTCGTCTCTCAGATCGCAGACGATGTCGTTGTCGCGGAGCAATGACAGGGCGGCATCCAGGCACCCCCGGGGCAGCGCGATGTGCTTCGGGTAGTTTTCGGCGCAGCCGATGACGCGCGGCTTGTCCCACACGGACATCCGCATGGCCTGGGCCTTGTAGAACTCGGGATTCTGGAAGGCAGCCAGGCGGATCAGGCGGTTGGCTAGCGCCTGAGGCAGCTGCGATTTCTCGAAGTAGATCAGGTTGGCCAGCGTCACGGTAAGCGACTTCGGCATTGGCACCGACAGTTTCTCGGTCGGAGCGCTCTCGCGATTCCAGGGTGTGACCAAATCTTCGTCGTCGATGAAGGTAACGTCCAAGGGATGGACATCGCCTGTGGCCCGCAGTATGGTCGGCTCGATGTCGTGCGCAGCCATTGGCTGGATAGACACCAGGAAAGCCCATTGATCCTGGTACGGTCGCAGCTCGGCATCGACGAAGACGCTAAAGCCCATCTCCCTCGGCGCCTTCTGCAGCGGCAAGGCAATCAGGTTGCCGAATCCACCCTTGGGCATCGTGTCCTGATTGGGGAATAGCCGGTCGTAGGATGAGAGTTGTAGCTGACGCGTACGTGTACAGGTATGGCTGATGATGGCCGTCCCCAACCGCCGTGCATCACGGGCCGAGACACGGCTGGCGAAGAATACCCATGCGTGCGCGCCTTTTCCGGAGCGCGAAATTTCCAGCGCCGCGGGTACACCGAGCTCATCGCAGGACTGCATGAAGGCTCGCGCATCGTCCCGCCATTCCGCCTCGTCGAAGTCGACGGCCAGGAAGTAGCAGCTATCGTCTTCCAGCAGCGGGTACACCCCGACCGTGAGCCCACCAGCCAAGTGGTTATAAACCACGTCGTCCGACAGCGGGATGAGCAAGCGATTGCTGCATTCGCCGCACTTGATGCGCGGTTTCTCGCACACACCAGCGCGCCACTCATTCGCGCAGGCTGGCGCGTAGCCCGACTTGCCCGTTGTCTTGCTCTCCCAACGGACGGGGTAGATGTCGGTTCGACCACGGAACAGTCGGCGAAACAGTGCAACCTTCTGATCAGTGGATAGCCTGGACGGCTCGGGTGCTAGCGCGGGCCGTGACGGTAAACGCCATTCAATGCCCTGCGATTCGAGTAACGCGATCAGGCGCGTGTTCTCGGCTCGCAGCGCAGCCAGTTCATCGCGATCTGCCATCTACCCCGCTCTCAGCCAGAAGGTCGTCCATATCATCGCCGACGCCATAGCCGAAGTTGTGGCTGATGTGGCGAACGGAATCCAGGCGCGCTATCAGTGCGGAGCGGCAATCGTGAGGCAGCGCATCGATAGTCTTCAGCGCCTGCCCGAACATTCGAACCAGTGCGATGAAGTAACCCTCGTCCTGCAAGCCGACATCGTTGCTGAACCCGGCTGCGCGTTCACAGTAGAACACCATGAGTTCGGCCGAGCCTTCCGGCTGGCCGATTGCCTTCTTGTAGTCTGAGATGGCTTTTTTGGCCTTGACCACCGAGGTGTCCTGGTTATTGAACACATCCGGCCAGAGCCAGCGGTCTATCACAGCCTTGTACGGCTTCAGCACGTCACTGCCCAGCGCGAAGCGCGCGTGCAGGAAGGCCTGGTTATCCTTGCTGGCCGCGTAAAGGTCCTGCACCAGGCCGATCAAGCCCTGGCGGTCGAGCTCGGCGAGGTTACCCTTGACGTCGGACCAGGTTGGCTTACTGCGGCCTATCATGGTCAGATTCCCAGCCCGTCTTGGGTCGGCTGGGAGAACACCCGGTTCAGCAGCTCATCCGTCGATGAACCGCCGTACCGATCCGCCAGCACAGTGCGCAGCTTCAGCAAACGCGCATTGGCCGTATCCACCAGCGAGCCGAAGGTCGCTGCCCTGACGCGCCCGTAAGCCGGATTGCCGAGCTGCTTGTCGCGCTCGACACCCGCAGCGATCTTCTGTCCGATTACCCATGCACAGATGAACGGGCTGCCCGACATCGCGCCGGAAGCGGCGATGTCCTGCACGTAGCCATCGGCCTGATTGATCTCCTTGCGCGTGAGCTCGAATCCACCCTTCTTCAGCTCGATCACCAGCACATGTTGCATCCGCGTAAGTGTGGCATCGACTGGGTCGAAAGACTCGATGCCCGTCATCTGCCACGTCGTCTTCTCGGGCAGCACGACGATGTCCGGGCGGTGACGCTCGTTGATGAACTGCGCCTCGGTGCTCTTGAACAGTTCTCGGGCCACCGTTTGTAGCGTCACGTTGGAGCAGTACTCATGGGACTCGAATTCAGGGCCGAACAGCCAACGCGAGCGCAGGATCAGCGGGTGCAATGTGTGTAGTTCGTCGGTGTGCGGATCGTCCGCCAGGCGCCGAATGGTCTCGATCACCCCGATTCGGCTGTCGATCTCGTCAAGGACGCGCAGCGCGTCCTTGACAGTCCACTCGGTCAGCAGGCGATCCAGGCCGGTGATGTCGTCCGGTGGCAGCGACGAGAGCTTTTGCAGCAAGGCCGCGCCACTCTTGGTCTTTTCGAGGTGGATGACCGCTTTGACAGCGGTGGCCAAGAAGTCAGGAGAGATGGTCGGGTGCGCCTGGGCCACGACCTTGGTGAACTCGGCGACTTCGAGTCGCGCACCTTGCCCCAAGCTGGCCAGTTCCGTCCGGTTTTGCACCAACGCGTCCTCCGATGCGGCCTCAACGATCTCTGCCGCGAGGTCCTGCGCCACCTTGCTGATGTGCTCGGCGGTGGCCCGGTATAGATCGCGCACGGTATCGGTGGTGCGGAATGCCGTCCAGTCTGGCTCGACATCGACCTCGTAGCCCTGGGTGTCGACAATCACCTTGTAGCGTCGTGCAAAGCGGGTACGTCCATCGAAGTTGGCTACCTGCCCGATTGCCCAAGACGGCGTTCCGACCAACCGCCGTTGTACCCAGAAGGCGATTCCTTGATGCACGGAGGAATGGTTTAGTCGGGTCGAGTCGATCACGATTACAGTCGCGCTGCGCCCATTGCTGAGATCCAACGTCTCTTCGCTAACCCGACCTTCAATGTCGGTAAAAGGCCGCAGTACGCCATTGACTCGGATCTCGAATTCCGGATCGTGAATAAAGCGCGCCGCGAGCACAGTCAGAATTTCATCGGCGTCGGGTAGCTTGCGCGCTACTTGCACCGACAACCGTGTGCCGCTGCCATCTCGCTGACTGAGAGATTCCCTGCGCAAAACGAAAGGACTGGGACCGGATTCGGCACCAACTGAGAAAGTTGCCAGCATGCCATCCCGCCAGGTCTCCACCTGATATTCATCAGCGAAGCACAGCAGGCCGTGTCGGCCAACTCCGTTGCGGCCATAGGCCTTTCGAGGCCTGCCGGTTCGACCTATTGGGAACTCGACATTCGCGCCCTGGTGCTTCAACCGATCGTATCGCAGTGTCATCCACCGCTTCTTGAATTGCGGGGGTGACATGCCATGTCCGTCATCAGTGATGGTCAGCGTGCCGCCTATCTCGGCCGGCAAAATAAGGTCCACGCGGGTCGCACCAGCATCCCAGGCGTTGGCGACCAATTCCGTCAGTGCAACCTGCGGGACGTGTGCCACCTGTCCGAGTTCGCGAAGGAGATAATCTTCCTCGAACAACGAAGGCTGAAGCGGCTTATCGGACATGGCGAGGTCCTACAGCAGGCCTGTGATTGGGCATCATTTCAGATGCTCCTCAATCCCTTCCCAGCGCTTGTCCTTGACCATTACGAATCGGCAGCGCCCCTCGGACATGTTTGCCCACAGGCCGCCGATCAAGCGGTCATCCTCCACCGCCGTCCAGCGATCGGCGCCTTTGTACTCGACGGCCAGGATGGCGCCTGGCTTGTCTGCGGTGCCAGGGAGTTGGCAGAGGAAGTCCGGATAGAAGCGCCCATCGGCTTTCTGCAGGAAGAACGAACTGCCCTCCCGTCGAACGAGGTTGCGAACCCAGAACTGGATGCGACCTTGCTGGGCCTGAATGTCCAGCCAGCAGGCGCATTCGAATTCCTCCTTGCTGTCGAAGTCGCCGATGCGGCCGTAAAAGTGCTTGCGGAAATCGAAGTGTCCGAAGCGCCCGTCGTAGTCGCGGCTCGGTGCATAGGCCTGAGCGTGGAACTCGAACGCGTATTGATCGGTGACCGCGACGCGCGATGCCGCTTCGTCGCCGAACAGCGCCTGCTGGAACGCCTTGCGGACGGCCTGCTTGCGCAGCTCACGAATGCGTGCTTCCAGCAGATTGCGGATCAGGAATTTCTGTAGATTGGCGCGGGCCAGCGTGAAGCCATCCCGAAGTAGCAGCTCGGTCAGCCACTTGGCCACGAAGGCTTGCTTGCTGGCGTGGGTGAGTGAAGGCTCTGGCAGGTTGCGGCAGAGCCAGGTGGCAAGGCGTACCTCGTCCCAGTTTTCGGGCTGATAGACCAGCCCAAGGTCGCGCTGCAGATCGGGCAGGAAACGTGAAACGACCTTGCCGCTCTCATCGTCGACATCGATCTCACCGCCTTCGGCCACCTTCAGACCGGCACCCAGTGCGGTCACGTCTGCGCCAGTTGGTGCGGCGTCGTAGGTGGACAAATCCCATGGGTACTCCAGAACCTCCGGGTCGTCGAATAGCTGCAGTTCGCCCTGTACGCGCAAGGCAAGTTGCGGGATGCGGAAGCGCTCGCCCAGCTCGGCCGGCGTCTGAAAGAACTCGATGGCCGTGGTGCGGCTGATTTCGGCGGCTTCGACAATCGCGGCGGCAGCGGTTTCAG
>JBAYOD010000124.1:0-9146 GCA_041678445.1 Burkholderiaceae bacterium
GCAGCCAGTTGTCGGCCCGCCACGTTCCGAACGAGGTCTACGCGATTCCCGAGGTGCCCCGCACGCTGTCGGGCAAGAAGCTGGAAGTGCCGGTCAAGAAGATCCTGCTCGGCCATCCGATCGAGCGGGCGGTCAATCGGGATTCGATGGCCAACCCGGCTTCGATCGACTGGTTTGCGGCCTTCGGCCAGGCAAGGGGGCAGCGTGTCTGGCGGTGAACGGAGCGAGGGCAGGCAGAGCGCGAGCGGACGGACCGAACGCAGGCGGATCGACGTGATTGCGCCGGCCGGTGCCTTGCTTGCCCCCGAGCAGCTCGGCGCCGGCATCGCGCAGCTCCAGGCGCTGGGCTGCAGCGTGCGCAGCCGGGTGCCGATCGAGCCCTGGCTGCGTTTTGCCGGAACCGATGACTGCCGCCTGGCCCAGATCCACGCCTCGGCGCAGGCCTCCGACGTCGATCTGGTGATGATCGCGCGCGGTGGTTACGGCTTGTCGCGGCTGCTCGATGACATCGACTGGCCGACGGTTGCAGACTCGGTGAAGCGAGGTGTGCACTGGGTCGGCTACAGCGATTTCACCGCATTCCAGCTGGCGCTGCTGGCGCAGACCGGCCAGCCGAGCTGGGCCGGCCCCTCGGTCTGCGCCGACTTCGGCGCGAATCCGCCGGATTCGTGGATGCTCGGGCAGTTCGAAGCGCTGCTGCAAGGCCGGGCGCCGCCGGTCGACTGGTCGCTCGCCGATGCGCCCGGCATCGGTGCGATCGGCATGCGTCCGCCGCTGGCTCTGGAAGGACCGCTGTGGGGAGGCAATCTCGCGATGCTGGCCGGGCTGGCCGGCACCCGGTGGATGCCGCAGATCGAAGGTGGCCTGCTGTTCGTCGAGGATGTCGCCGAGCATCCGTACCGGGTCGAGCGGATGCTGATCCAGCTGCTGCACGCAGGGGTCTTGAAACGGCAGCGGGCGATCCTCTTCGGAGCGTTTACACCGTGGCGGCCGGCGCCTCAGGACAATGGTTTCGACCTCGGCACCGTGGCGCGTTACGTTGCGACGAAGGCCGGCGTGCCGGTGATCGGTGGGCTGCCTTTCGGGCACATCGTGCGCCGCGCCGTGCTGGCGGTGGGCTGTCGTTATCGGCTCGCAATCGACGCCGATGGGCGAGTGCGGCTCAGGTGCCTGGATCCGGCCCTGGCAAGTGCCGGGTCACCTGATGGGTCGCCGGGTCACCTGATGGATCGCTGAGACCCGTTGTCGTCCGGATGCGAACTGATATCAGGCTCGGCCTTCCTCGACGGCATGGCAGGCTGCCTGGGCGCCGTTGGCGGTCGGCAGCAACCGGGGGGTTTCGCGCCGGCAGCGCGCGTCGGCCAACGGGCAGCGCGGGTGGAAAGTGCACCCTGTCGGCGGGTTCAGGGGATTGGGCACCTCGCCGCCCACCGGCGTACGGGCGCGCCCCGTCATCGCAGTGTCGGGAATCGCATCGAGCAGCATGCGCGTGTACGGATGCTGCGGGTTCGCGAACAGCGTGGTCTTGGGCGCCAGTTCGACGATGCGCCCCAGGTACATGACCCCGACCCGGTCGGCCACGTGGTGGACGACCGCAAGGTTGTGGGAGATGAACAGGTAGGTCAGGCCTGCGGCGCGTTGCAGGTCGCGCATCAGGTTCAGGACCTGGGCCTGGACCGAAACGTCGAGTGCCGACGTCGGCTCGTCACAGACCAGGAACTCCGGTTGCGAGGCCAGCGCCCGGGCGATCGAGATGCGCTGGCGCTGGCCGCCCGAGAACTGATGCGGAAAACGGGCGGCGTCGGCGGGTGTCAGCCCGACGTGCTGCAGCAACTCACCGACGCGCCGGGTGATGTCGGTCGGGCGGGCAAGCAGGCGGTGCACCCTGATCGGTTCGGCGATGATCTCGGAGACCTGCCAGCGCGGATTCAGGCTCGCGTACGGGTCCTGGAAGATCATCTGGATGCGGCGGCGAAGTGCCTGTCCGGACTTGCCACTCAGTCGGGCGAGGTCGTGGCCGTCGATGCGAACCGTACCCCGGGTCGGGCGATAAAGGCCGACCAGCATCCGGGCAACGGTCGATTTGCCGCAGCCCGATTCGCCGACCAGGGCGAGCGTTTCGCCACGCGCGATCGAGAATGAAACGCCGTCGACGGCATACAGCAACTGCCTGGGCTTGCGCTCGATCACCCGGTTGAGCCAGGGTGCCGACACATCGAAAACCTTGGCGATGTCATCGACCTCGATCAGCGGTGCGATCGCCGCGGTCACCGGCGGGGCCGCGGGTGTGCGCGGTTCGGGCGGTGCCGCAGCCGGCGGCGGTACAGTCGGTTCGGGTGCTTGCGCGGGCTTGCCGGCAGCTTCGCGTTCGGCGAGTTCGCGGGCGCGCTCGGCCAGCTTCTCGATCGTGTTCATGGGCGGGCCCCGGCGACGTCCGGATCGTGCAGCCAGCAGGCGGCCTGCGAACTGCCGGCGTCCATCAACTCGGGCCGCCGCTCGCGGCACACCGGCATGACCCGCGGGCAGCGGGGGTTGAACGCGCAGCCGGGTGGAATCGCATTGAGCCGCGGCATGGCGCCATCGATCTGTTCGAGGCGTTCGCGGTCTTCGCTGATCGACGGGATCGATCCCATCAGGCCGATCGTGTACGGGTGCCGGGGCTGGTGGATGACGTCGGCCACTGGGCCGATCTCGACGATCCGGCCGGCATACATGACCGCGACCCGGTCAGCGGTCTCGGCGATGACCCCCATGTCGTGGGTGACCAGCATGATCGCTGTGCCGTTCTCCTGGCACAAGGTCTTGAGCAGCGTGATGATCTGGGCCTGGATCGAGACATCGAGTGCCGTGGTCGGCTCGTCGGCGACGATCAGTCGTGGGTCGGCCGCCAGCGCCAGGGCAATGACCACGCGCTGACGCATGCCGCCGGAGAACTGGTGCGGGAAGTGATCGATCCGCGTTTCGGCCGCCGGAATGCCGGTGGCCTTCAGCAACTCGACAGCGCGCGCGCGGGCCTGGCTGGCCGTCATCGGCAGATGGGTCTGGATCGTTTCGACCAACTGGCGACCGACGGTATAAAGCGGGTTCAGCGAAGTCAGCGGATCCTGGAAGATGGCCCCGATTTCGCGGCCGCGCACCCTGCGCATCTCGGCCGGCGGCAGAGTGTCGATGCGCCGGCCGAGCAGGCGGATCTCGCCATCGGCGATGCGGCCGGGCGGCTCGAGCAAGCCGATGATCGCCGCCCCGGTCAGCGATTTTCCAGCGCCGGATTCGCCGACCACGCCGAGCACTTCGCCGGGCGCGATCGTGAACGAGATGTCGTCGAGCGCGAGCAGAGCGCCGTGGCGGGTCGGGAACTCGACGCGCAGCTTGCGGACTTCGAGCAGGGCGTCAGTCATGCCGGGGGTCTCGTGCCGGTGGCCACGGCGCCGGTCGGGAAGTTATCGATCCGGCAATCCCGTGTTCCGATGGAGGGCACGTCGGGAGCCCGGTGGGGGGGCCGGCCGGGAGCCGGGCGAACCCGCGGTCCGGCCGTTGGCCGGACTGCTCTGCGCTGCTCGCCCGCGTGGCCCCGGCGCGCAACTCGCTGCGCTCCCTTCGCTTCGCTTCGTTCGCTGCGCTCGAACAGTGCGCGCCGAGTCAGATTTTTGGTGGCGCGCTGCGCGCGCGGGCCACGCGGGCTGTGCTGCTCGACGCGGGTTCTGAAGGCCCGGCCCCCGGCCGGCCCCCCCACCGGGCTCCTTGAAGCCTTGTCGCCAGCGGAACTCGAGGCTTCCGGCGGCGCCGATGGACATCGGCCCTCGGCGCGCCGGGTCGACGGGATGCTCGACGTGCCACCCGACGAACCGGTCGTCGCTGCGGCACGGAGGGCGATGAAGCGGCAAGCAATGAGGCTGCAAGCGGTGATGCGGCGAGAGGTGATGCAGCGACCGGTGGCTCGCGACCCGGCACGATCGCGGCCACGGCCAGCCCGCGACGTCGCAAGCCCGGCAGGCGGCGAGCCTGTGGGCGGGGCGCTTTGTCGGCGCCGAGTAGCGCAGGGTGCGGGGCCGCGCGCGCAGCGCGCATCCAACATCTGACTTGCCGCCGACTGTCTGAGCGAAGCGAGCGCCGCATAGCGGCGGGAGCGTAGCGAGTTTCGGCGGCAGGCCCCGCGCTCGAGCAACGCAGGGGAGTCCGGCCGTAGGCCGGACCGCCGGCACCAAGCCCCGCCCACAGGCTCGCCGCCTGCCGGGCCGGCACCGAACCTCGCTGGGCGATACCTCGCGCCTTGCCGGGCCGGATCACGCCACAGCCGTCTCATCGCAGCCGCGGGTTGAGCGCATCGCGCAGCCAGTCGCCGAGCAGGTTCACCGACATGCACAGCAGCACCAGCGCCAGCCCCGGGAACACGACCAGCCACCATTCGCCCGAGAACAGGAAGTTGTTGCCCGTATTGATCATCGTGCCCAGCGACGGGGTGGTCGGCGGCACGCCGACGCCGAGGAAGGACAGCGTGGCTTCGGTGATGATCGCCTGGGCAATGTTGATCGTCGCGATGACGAGGACCGGGCCGGTGACGTTGGGCAGGACGTGGCCGAGCATGATCCGCCAGGGCCGCACCCCGATCACGCGGGCGGCCTGCACATACTCCTTGCGCTGTTCGACCAGGGTCGAGCCGCGTACCGTGCGCGCGTACTGGACCCAGTTGGCCAGCCCGATCGAGCCGACCAGCACGCCGATGGTGAGCCAGTCGCTGTGCGTGCCGGTGGGCAGCAGGGCGCGTGCCGAGCCGTCGATCAGCAGGGCGATGAGGATGGCCGGGAACGACAGCTGGACATCGGCCACACGCATGATGAAGGCGTCGAGCCGGCCGCCGACGTAACCCGACAGCAGGCCCAGGCTGACGCCGAGCAGCATTGCCACCGCGACCGAGGCCAGCCCCACCAGCAGCGAGATCCGGGATCCGTACAGGATCGTCGACAGCACGTCGCGGCCCTGGTCGTCGGTGCCCAGCGGATAGCGCAGCTCGCCGTCGGCCAGCCAGGCGGGCGGCAGCAGCGAATCCATCAGCGACAGCGATGCCAGGTCGAAGGGCCGGTGCGGGGCGACCCACGGCGCGAACAGCGCGCCGAAGATCATCACGACCGCAACGACGGTTGCGCCGACCGCGACCGGGCTGGTCCGGAAGCTGTACCAGAAGTCGCTGTCGATGAAACGTCGCAGCGCCGATGGGGGCGCTGCCACGCTTACTTGACGACGACCCACTTGAAGAAGTTGAAGTTGTCAGGCAGCTGTACGACGCTGACGTTCTTGCGTGTCGCCCAGGCCAGCGCCTGCTGGTGCAGCGGCAGGTGGCCGATGTCGGCACTGTGGAGCTTGAAGGCCTCGGCGATCATCGCATTGCGCTTGCCTTCGTCGGTTTCGGAGGCGATCCGGCTCGTCAGTTCGTCGAGTTTCGGATTGCTGTAGCTGCCCAGGTTGAACTGCCCCTGGCCGCCTTCGCCCGGCGTGGCCATCAGCGCGTTCAGCGCATTGTGCGAGTCGTAGGTGCCGGGCGTCCAGCCGAGCATGTAGAACGAGGTGTTGCGCGACAGGATCTTCGGGAAGTAGGTGCCCTTGCTCTCGGCCTCGAGGTTCACCTTGACGTTGATCCGGGCCAGCATGCCGGCCACGGCCTGGCAGATCTCGCCGTCGTTGACGTAGCGATCGTTCGGGCAGTTCATCTTGACTTCGAAGCCGTTCGGATAGCCGGCGTCGGCCAGCAGCTTCCTGGCGGCGTCGACGTCGTACGGCAGCCGCTTGTTCAGCGCTTCGTCGAAGCCCTTGATGCCCGGGCCCACCATCAGCGCGGTCGGGTTGGCCGCGCCGCGCATGATCCGCGACTTGATCGCCTCGATGTCGATCGACTGGTAGAAGGCCTGGCGCACGCGCGGGTCCTTGAACGGGTTCTTGCCCTTGATGTTCGAGAACAGCAGTTCGTCACGCTTCTGGTCCATGCCGAGGAAGATCGTGCGCAGCTCCGGCCCCTGCAGGACCGCGATGTTCGCGTCGCGCTGCAGCCGCGCGATGTCCTGCACCGGCACCGGCTGCATCACATCGATCTCGCCGGAGATCAGCGCGGCGACCCGCGTGGCGTCGCTGCCGATCGGGGTGAAGATCACCTCATCGACGTTGCCCTCGACCTCGCCCCAGTAGTTCTGGTTGCGCACGAGCACGGTGCGCACGCCGGGGTCGCGCGAGCGCAGCCGGTACGGACCCGTGCCGTTGGCGCGGAACGAGGCGGCATTCTCGACGCCCTTGCGCTTGTCGACCGGCCGCTCGGCCTTGTTCTCCTCGGCCCAGCTCTTGCTCATCATGTAGACCAGCGAGATCACGTCGGGAAGGATGGGGAAGGGCGCCTTGGTTTCGATCTCGACCGTGTGGCTGCCGAGCTTGCGCACTTCGGCGAAGGTGTTCGTGTATGAGCGCATGTCCGAACCGTCGCCGGCGGCGCGGGCGAACGAGAAGACCACGTCGTCGGCCGTGAACGGCGAGCCGTCGTGGAAGGTCACGCCCTTGCGCAGCTCGAAGCGCCAGGTGGTCGGGTTGACCTGCTCCCACCGGGTGGCCAGTGCCGGTACCAGGCCGAGCTTCTTGTCGCGCCCGACCAGCGGCTCGTAGAGGTTGCCGGTGAACGACAGCTGCAGCGATTCGTTCAGCGAGTGAGGATCCATCGACAGCGCGTCGCCCTGGTCGGCGACCCGCAGCGTGGCGGCTGTCGCAGCGCCGGCCAGCGCAAGGCTCAGCGTGAGGGCCAGGGCGCTCTTGCGCAGCAGGCCGGATCGGTTCTCGGTCATCGCTTTGTCTCCTTGGTGGTCCCTTGCCGGGATCCGGGTTGTCATGCGGCGGGCGCATCCGCCCGCCTGCCCTGCTCAGCGGTGTCTCAGCGGTGCTTCAGTAGAATTTCGGTGCTGCTCAGTGGTGTTTCAGCGTTGCTCATCGAGCGGCATCGAACGCTCGGCCAGGCGGGCGAACAGGGCCGCGCCCAGCGGCAGGATGTCATCGTTGAAATCGTAGCGGGTATTGTGCAGCAAGCGGCCGCTTTGCGCGCCCCCCTGGCCGATCCGGAAATAGGCACCGCGGCGCACCTGCAGCATGAAGGAGAAGTCCTCGGCGCCCATGCTCGGTTCGAGGTCGTCGACCAGGTTCTCGGTGCCGACCAGTTCGGCGGCCACGCGCTGGCCGAACAGGGCCTCGTCGCGGCTGTTGATCGTGGCCGGATAGATCCGCTCGTAGTTCAGCGTGGCGGTGGCGCCGAAGCCGGCGGCCACCGAGGCGACCAGTGCCGACAGCCGCTGCGCGATCATGTCCTGGATCTCGCTGCGGAAGGTGCGCACCGTGCCGACGATCTTCGCCTCGCGCGGAATCACGCTCATCGCACCGAGATTGCCGGCTTCGATTGCGCACAGGCTGACCACCGCCGAGTCGAGCGGGCGCACATTGCGCGAGACGATCGACTGGGCGGCGGTGATGATGTGCGCGGCGACCAGAACGGGGTCGATGGTCTGGTACGGGTGGGCGCCGTGGCCGCCGCGGCCCTCGACGTGGATGGTGACGCGGTCGGCGGCCGCCATCATCGGACCCGGCCGGACCGCGATCGTGCCGGGCGGCAGCCCGGGCCAATTGTGCATTGCGTAGACCGCGTCGCAGGGAAAGCGCTCGAACAGGCCGTCTTCGATCATCGCCCGGGCGCCGGCATGACCTTCCTCGCCGGGCTGGAAGATCAGGTGGACCGTGCCGTCGAACTCGCGGGTCTGGGCAAGGTAGCGGGCCGCGCCGAGCAGCATCGTCGTGTGCCCGTCGTGGCCGCAGCCGTGCATGCAGCCGGCCTTGCGCGAACGATAGGGGAAGTCGTTGTCCTCGGTCATCGGCAACGCGTCCATGTCGGCGCGCAGGCCGATCGTGCGGGCGCTGTGCGTGTCGCGGCCGCGGATCACGCCGACCACGCCGGTCTGGCCGATGCCGCGGTGGATCTCGTCGACCCCCCATTGGGCCAGCTGGCGCGCGACCAGTTCAGCGGTGAAATGCTCCTCGAAGCCGAGTTCCGGATTCGCGTGCAGCGTGTGCCGGATCGTGGTCAGCTCGTCGTGCCAGGCGCTGATGGTGGCCACTGCCGGGTGCCGGGCCGGCACGGCGCCGTCGCGGGTTCCGGTCACCTGTTCGTCGCGCGCGTTCATAAGTGTGTCCAGGCCGCCTCGTCCGGGGGTGCAGGGAAGGTGTCGAGCTGCTTCAGTGAGCCAGGGCGGCCCGCTCGATGCGCAGCCGCGGGTCGACCGCGAAGTACAGCAGATCGACGATCAGGTTGATGATGACGAAGACCAGCGCGATCAGGCACAGGTAGGCTGCCATCACCGGGATGTCGGTCGCCTGGACCGCCTGGATGAACAGCAGGCCCATGCCCGGCCACTGGAAAACGGTTTCGGTGACGATCGCAAAGGCGATGATCTGGCCCAGTTGCAGGCCGGTGATCGTCATGACCGGCACCAGGGTGTTCTTCAGTGCGTGGCCGAAGTTGATGGCACGGTCGGAGAGCCCGCGTGCCCTGGCGAACTTGATGTAGTCGGTGCGCAGCACTTCGAGCATCTCGGCGCGCACCAGCCGCATGATCAGCGTGAGCTGGAACAGGCACAGCGTGATCGCCGGCAGGATCAGGTGCTGCAGGCCCTTGGCCGTGAACAGCCCCGACGACCAGGCGCCGATCATCACCGTGTCGCCGCGTCCATAGGAAGGCAGCCAGCCCAGGATGACCGCGAACACCAGGATCAGGAAGATGCCGATCAGGAAGGTGGGCAGCGAAACGCCGATCAGCGAGGCCGCGAGAAACAGGTTCGACAGGAAGCCCGTGCGCCGCAGCGCCGTGTAGACGCCGAGCGGGATGCCGATTGCCAGCGCGAGCACGGCGGCGGCCAGCGACAGTTCGAGCGTGGCCGGGAAGCGCTCGACGATCAGTGTCGAGACCTTGCGCCCCTGGCGGTACGACAGCCCGAAGTCGCCCTGCACGACATTGCCGAGGAAGCGGCCGAACTGCACGTAGAAAGGCTCGTCGAGCCCGAGCGAGCTGCGCAGTTCGGCCCGCTCCTCCGGGGTCGCGTCCTGGCCGACCATCGACAGCACCGGGTCGCCGA
>JBAYOD010000125.1:0-9016 GCA_041678445.1 Burkholderiaceae bacterium
ATCACCATGGCCGAGGCCATCCGCCTGACTGGCGCCAGCCGGAACACGCTCAAGCAGCACTTCAGGGCGTTGGTGGAGCAGGGGCATCTGGTCCAGCAAGGGGGTGGACGCGGAACCTGGTATGAGCTGCGCTGAAATACCTACCGGCCGAACAAGACACCAGCACCATGAGCGAATACCAATACTACGAATGGGGCGACCTCAAGGCCGATCCGGCCGACTGGATGCGGCGCTATTTCGACGCTTTCGTCCACTCGGCCAACTGGTGCAGCTGCCATTGACCGATCAGGTGGTCTTCGACCATCTGGCTGGGCGCCATGTCATCGGCCTTTACCCTTTGCTGGCTGACGACCATTGCCACTTGCTTGCCGTGGATTTCGACGAATCGGACTGGCGAGAAGATGCCCGGGCGTTCGTTCAATCATGCTGCGAACTGGATGTTCCCGTCGCCCTGGAAATTTCGCGCTCGGGCAACGGTGCCCACGCCTGGATCTTCTTTTCCGATCACATCGCGGCCCGCGATGCACGTCGCCTGGGCACGGCTCTCATCAGCCATACCTGCGCGCGTACGCGGCAACTGAAACTCGGCTCCTACGATCGCCTGTTCCCGAACCAGGACACGCTGCCCAAGGGCGGCTTCGGCAACCTGATCGCCCTGCCGCTGCAGAAGGTGGCCCGAGAGCGAGGCGCCAGTGTCTTCGTGGACGCTGCGCTGCAGGCACATCCCGATCAATGGGCCTTTCTCGCCATGCTGCGGCAGATGGCCCCGCACGACATCGAACCCACGATCCTGCGTGCCACCGGCGGTTCCCATCCACTGGATGTCAGCTTCGCCACCGAAGAAGACCTGCACGAGCCATGGAAGCGCTCGACAGCCCCCGGACAGCGCCTGCCCGGCCCGATGCCAACCTCGCTGAAGCTGACCGTAGCCAACCTCATCTACGTCGCAAAAGACACGCTGCCGCCCGCTTTGGCCAATCGCCTCATTCGCCTGGCCGCCTTCGCCAATCCCGAGTTCCACCAAGCCCAAGCACTGCGCCTGCCTGTCTGGAACAAACCCCGCCTGATCGGTTGCGCGGAGAATTTCCCTCGCCACATTGCTCTGCCACGTGGCTGCCTCGATGCCATTCACGAGCTGCTGCACGAGAACAGCATCGGCTGCGAAGTACAGGACGAACGCTGCGACGGACAACGCTTGGATGTCGGATTCGTTGGCCGGCTCCGCGATGATCAAGAACAAGCCGTCAGGGCAATGCTCCGCTCCGACACCGGCATCCTGTGTGCGCCCACCGCCTTCGGCAAGACCGTCACCGCCGCCGCGTTGATCGCCCGGCGAGGCATCAACACACTGGTGCTCGTGCATCGCACCGAACTGCTCAGACAATGGCAGGAGCGCTTGCAGACCTTCCTGGACGGCGGCAAGGACATGGTCGGCGTCATCGGAGGCGGCAAGTCCAGGCCGACCGGCCGCATCGATATCGCGGTCATGCAGTCATTGCATCGGCAGGGTGAGACCGACCTCATCGTGGAGAACTACGGACACGTGATCGTCGATGAGTGCCACCACCTGTCGGCAGTCTCGTTCGAAGCCATCCTCAAGCGCGTGCGCGCCCGCTACGTGCTCGGCCTGACCGCCACCCCGGTCCGACGCGACGGACGCCAGCCCATCCTGTTCATGCAATGCGGCCCGATTCGCCACATGGCGGCCGAACCCGCAGGAGCACCGCAGACGCTGGAAGTCATGCCACGTTACCTGCCGGTGCGCACATCATTTCCCGACGATATCCCCATCCAGGAAATATTTCGCCAGCTTGCCGCCGATGAAATCCGTACCACTGCCATCGCCGACGAGATCGCCCATGCCTTCGAGCAAGGCGGCAAGGTGCTGGCCCTGACCGAGCGAACCGACCACCTCGATGCCCTGCACGCCGCCCTGGCCGATCGCGTCCAGCCATTGTTCCTTCTGCACGGGCGCCAGTCGAAAAAGCAGCGCACTGGCGTGATCTCCGCCTTGAATGCGCTGGATGCCGATGCTCCACGCGTGTTGCTGGCCAGCGGCAGACTGGTCGGCGAAGGCTTCGACCACCCGCCGCTCGACACCCTGGTGCTGGCGATGCCGATCTCGTGGAAAGGCACACTGCAGCAGTATGCCGGTCGCCTGCACCGCGAACAGGCAGGCAAACAGCGCGTGCGCATCATCGACTTCATCGACGCCGGACATCCTTCGCTGCTGCGCATGTGGGAGCGGCGGCAGCGGTGATGCCGGGGTGAGATGACGGCTCCTTTGACCAGTTGGCCGATACCGATGGGAGCCTCACCATGTCACATCAAGCCTCAGACATCATCACCCCGAAAGCCCTGTTGCTCGATGAGCGGCTGACTATCTGGGAACCTGAGGCTTATCCGTCATTTCTGGTGTTCGACTCGCCGGTCGCCAGTTTTTTACTGCCTTGTCGAAGTCACTTTCAAACAGTCGATCCTGCACAATTCTGTACTTCTCAAATTCGCTTTCCGCATGCGTCTGGGCAAGTTTTGCAGAAATCTTGCCGCTGTTCTGTAGCACTTCCCGGTCATCAAACTCCAGGAAGGCGTCCAGACGCTTGGACCAGTCTTCCATGCTCATGGGAATCTTGCGGCGAGCACGATCCTCGGCCAGTTCCAGATAGGCGTTGACGATACGGCCCAACGAATCCAACTGTAATCCACGCTGGTGGCGTAGATGTCGGTGATTTTCTGGTAGAAGCGTCGCTCACTGAGGCGGATCTCGCGGATTTCCGCCAGCAGCCGCTCGAAGTAGTCCTCGCCCAGGAAGCTGCCGTTTTCCATGCGCTGACGATCCAGCACATAGCCCTTGATGGCGAACTCACGCAGGACGCCGGTCGCCCACTGGCGGAACTGCGTTGCGCGTAGGGAGTTGACTCGGTAGCCGACGGAAATGATGGCGTCGAGGTTGTAGAAGTCCACCGCCCGGGACACCTCCCGCTGGCCCTCCTGCTGAACTATCCGGAATTTCCGGATAGTTGCCTCAGGCGCGAGCGCACGGCTGGCAAGAATGTTCTTCAGATGCTCGCTGACGGTGCGCACATCTACCCCGAACAGCTCGGCCATCAGCTTCTGCGACAACCACAGGGTCTCGTCCTCGTAGCGGGCTTCGATGCTCTGCTCGCCGGCCTGGCCAGTGAAGATCAGGAACTCGACCGTGCTGTTACGGATCAATTTGTTGCCATCCATACCAAGCATCTCCACGTGGTCTGTACTTAGACCAAGCACGCAACTGCGATTCCTTTTCTTTAACGCCAGTTCGATAACTCTGGCCGGTTACACCTGCCCACCTACCCCTTTGAATTTTTCGACGAACGCGGCGATCTTCTGGAAGACGCTCGGGCATGAAAGACTGAAAGTGACGTCAATCTATCTGGGGACCTGAGATTAGCTGGGTACCAGCCCCAGACCTCTCATGCTTCTTTGCAAGGACTCGGACTCCGGAGTATCAAAAAACAGTATAAGCTATTGATTTTTAATAACTTTAATAAAACTCTCTTTGCGGTTCTCTAATTTCTCTTTGCAATTCTCTCTGTCAGCCGCCAGCAAGAAGCCGTGTCAGAGCCGGTGTTCACGATCACCCCTTGCCGGCGCAGCCTGGTCAGCAGGCTGCTGATCTTGTTGTACTTCTGCTTGTCATTCAGCGCGTCACTCAGCTTGTCCATCAGCAGCTGGTTGATCTCGGCACGGTTAGCCTGACCGAACTTCTCCAGATAGTCGGTCAGCAACTTGGCGTAGAACGCATCGTCCTGCGCCCGGGTGCGGATGTAGTCGGCTTTGTTCGCTGTTGCCTCGGCCACAGCGGCTGATACGTGGAAGTTGGGCTTGCGCCCTTCGATCAGCTTGCTGCGCCGCAGGCGGGCGGCCGCTTCGTCTGGAATGGGGAGCTTCTTCTGCACACGGTCCAGCGCCAGCACATCCGCCAGTGGCAGATCGGTCTTCTGAATCAGCAAACGGCTGTAGGCGGGGTCCACCACGCCACCATAAACCGTCAGCTTGACCGCATCCGGCTCACTCAAATCGTAATCAGGAAGAGGGAAGTAGCGCCTGGCCTGCCCTGCATAGATCGAGTGGATGCCGTAGCCCATGGTGTCGATCATGTTCAGCTCGACCATCGCCTGGGCCAGCACCGGATTGCGGTAGCGACGTGGAGTCTTGTCGCCCTGGATGTATTCGTCCGGCTGGCCTTCGAAGAAGCTGCCTTCGTTCTCGAACACCAGCCTGTCCGGCAACTCTGTCACCACCACGCGCCCATTACGGGGGTAGTCCTGATGGGCAATGCAGTTGTGCAGGGCCTCCAGCACGATCTTCTGGTCATACTTGGAGACTTCAATCGGCAACAACTCGTCTTGCGGCAGCAGTCGAAGCTGGATGTTGCGGATGCGCTGGTACAAGCGCGTCGTACTCAACAGGAATGGCGGGCCGAAATGCTCGTAGGCCCGCTCCGGCCCTTCCAGCTTCCAGGTCAGCTGCGCCGGGTAGGGCGACAGGTGCCAGGTCGATTCGGCCTTGCCCAACAGCAACAGCGCGGCACGGGTGATCTGGCCGTCCTGTGTCACGCGGGCACGGTCGAGGAAGGTGGCCAATGGCCAGCTTTCCACCTCACCAGGCTGAAAGCGGTTGGCGTACTTCTGCGCGAAAAACTCACGCGCCTTGCGCACAGCTACCTCGTCCAGATCATCCAGCGTGGTGCCGGACACCACCTGTGCCGTCCAATCCTGCGCCAGTGTCTGGCGACGGATTCCATCCAGCTTATCCAGTCCCAGCGAAATTAGGCTCTCGCCAGCGCGAGCATAGTAGTGGCCCTTCCAGGCAATCGGGATACCCCGTGGCGCTGCGGGCACCCCGAACAGCAGCACACGGCCATCGGCATGGGCCAATTCGTGGATGTCACGGAAGGTAATGCGAGGCTCGGCATTTTCGGCAATCTGCATCTTGAGCGAATGCAGACGGTCTGCCGGTGGGCGGTAGCCCGTGCCAACCACACGGCGGGTCTTGTTGTTCACGCCGAACACCAACCAGCCGCAGTCAGCGCCACGCAGGTTGGCTTCATTCGCCAGCGCAGAGAAGTACTTGCCGATGTCGTCGGTGCTGTAGTCGTTGCCAGCCTGCTTGAACTCCACCACCTCGTTCTCCCAGGTAGCGATCAGGCTGTGCAGCAACTGAGCAAGGTCAGGTTGATTCATTTCTTCGCTGCCAGCTCCAAGAAGTCCAGCCGATTGGATGTTTCTGGACCCCACCTCACTTCCCGATGCAAAACCGCCCAAAGATCACTCCCAGCAGATCATCCGCCGTGAACGCCCCGGTGATCTCCCCCAACCGCTCCTGAGCCAGCCGCAGTTCCTCGGCGAACAGGTCCAGCCGCTGGTTGCCGTGCTCGCCATGCACCGCGGCCATCTCGCAATGCCCGGCGGCGGCGCGCAGCGCCACCAGATGCCGCTCGCGGGCAATGAAGGTGGATTCGCCGGCGCCTTGCCAGCCGGCCAGCGCGAGCAGTTCGCGGCGCAGCAGGTCGATGCCCTCCCCGCTGCGCGCGGACAGCCACAGGCGCTCGGGCTGGCCGCCGGCCGGGCCTTCCACGCGCGGCTGGCCGCCGTGCAGGTCGATCTTGTTGAACACCCGCAGCACGGGCACGCCGGGCCGCAGGCGCCGAGCCAGCCCGGCTTCGACCGCGCTTTCACCGGTCGCGGCGGCCGTTTCCCCAGCTCCGCCAGCGCTTTCCCCAGCGCCGTTCGAGCTTTCCCTGGCTCCGATCGCCCTGTCACCGCCGCCACCGTCACCGCCCTGCCCCGCCTCCAGCAGATGCAGCACCACGTCGGCCTTCTCGGCTTCGGCCCAGGTGCGGGCGATGCCGATCCGCTCGACTTCGTCTTCGGTGTCGCGCAGGCCGGCGGTGTCGATAACGTTGATCGGCACGCCTTCGATCTGGATGGCCTGGGCAACGCGGTCGCGGGTGGTGCCGGCGATCGGGGTCACGATGGCCACTTCGGCGCCGGCCAGGGCGTTGAGCAACGAGCTCTTGCCGACGTTGGGTTCGCCGACCAGCACCACGTTCAGGCCTTCGCGCAGCAGGGCGCCCTGGCGGGCTTCGGCGAGCACGCCGGCGAGTTGCTCGCGCACGCGGGCGAGCCGGCCCAGGGCGTCGGCGGCTTGGAGGAAGTCGATCTCTTCCTCGGGGAAGTCGAGAGTGGCTTCGACCAGCATGCGCAGGTCGATCAGCTCGTCGACCAGCGCGTGGACCTTCTGCGAGAAGACGCCCGACAGCGAGCGGGTGGCTGAACGCGCGGCCTGTTCGGTGCTGGCGTCGATCAGGTCGGCCACGGCCTCGGCCTGGGCCAGGTCGAGCTTGTCGTTGAGAAAGGCACGCTGGGTGAACTCGCCGGGGTCGGCCAGTCGCAGGCCGATGGAGGCGCCGGCTTCGAGCACGCGGCGCAGCAGCAGTTGCATGACGACCGGGCCGCCGTGGCCCTGCAGCTCGAGAACGTCCTCGCCGGTGTACGAGTGCGGCGCCGGGAAGTGCAGGGCGATGCCGTGGTCGATCGCGCTGCCGTCGGCACCGAGGAAGGGGCCGTAGGTGGCGTGGCGCGGGGCCAGCGCCCGCCCGAGCACGGCCTGCATGAGGCCGGCCAGCCCGGTGCCCGAAACACGCACCACACCGATGCCACCGCGGCCCGGCGCGGTGGCGATCGCGGCGATCGGGGCGGCGTCGCTCACCTCACCGTTCGCTCAGCCCTTGATCCGGGCTGCCACCGTGGCCTGCTGGATCTTCCGGGTGATCACGTACTGCTGGATGATCGAGTAGACGTTGTTCACCAGCCAGTACAGGACCAGGCCGGCCGGGAAGAAGAAGAACATGACCGAGAACACCAGCGGCATGATCATCATCATCTTCGCCTGCATCGGGTCGGGCGGCGTCGGGTTCAGCTTGACCTGGATGAACATCGTGCCGGCCATGACCAGCGGCAGGATGTAGAAGGGATCAGGGGCCGACAGGTCCTTGATCCAGCCGAACCACGGCGCGTCGCGCATCTCGACCGAGGCCAGCAACACCCAGTACAGCGCGATGAACACGGGGATCTGCACGACGATCGGCAGGCAGCCGCCGAGCGGGTTGATCTTCTCGGTCTTGTACAGCTCCATCATCGCCTGGTTCATCTTGGCGCGATCGTCGCCATAGCGCTCGCGGATCTGCTGCATGCGGGGCGTGACGGCCTTCATCCGCGCCATCGACTTGTAGCTGGCGGCCTGCAGCGGGAAGAAGAGGGTCTTGATGATGATGGTCAGCAGCACGATCGACCAGCCCCAGTTGCCGACGATGCCGTGCAGGAACTCGAGCAGCCAGTGGATCGGCTTGGCGATGACCTTGAGCCAGCCGTAGTCGACGGTCAGGTCCAGCCCCGGCGCCACCGATTCGAGCATGCGCTGGTCCTGCGGGCCGATCAGCAGCCGGGAGTGCGCGGTGGTCGTGGCGCCTGCCGCGATCGCCGGCAGCCCCTGGCGGATGCCCACCGAGTACAGGTCTTCGCCGACCTTGCGCGTGTAGTACTCGCGCGCCACGTCGGCGTCGGGCACCCAGGCGGAGACGAAATAGTGCTCGATCATGCCCGCCCAGCCGTCGTTGGCGGTGGTCGAGTGGCGGGCCTTGCCCTTGCCGATGTCGTCGAAGCCGACCTTCTGGAACTTGTCGGCGTCGGTATAGATCACCGGGCCGTGATAGGTGCTGTAGAAGCTGGAGCCACCGCTCGGCGCCTCGGCGTCGCGCGTCAGCTGCATGTACAGCGTGGGCTGGACCGGGGCATCACCCAGGTTGGTGATCTCGTCCTTGACGTCGATGACGTAGGCGCCGCGCGCCAGCGTATAGGTGCGCGTCAGGCGCAGCCCGCCACTTTCGCCGACCAGGGTGAGCGTCACCGCGTCGTCGCCGGCGCGCAGCTCGCGCGGCCCCGAACCGGCATCGGTCGGGGTGAGCATCGTGCGGTGGGTGGGGAAGGACTGCCCCTCGGGCGCGCCGATCAGGCCGCTTTGCGCCAGGTAGGTGCCGGCCGCGTCGCTGCGCAGCAGCACGAACGGGCTGCCGTCCCTGGCGATCAGGTCGCGATGCTCGAGCAGTTCGGCCCGGCGCACCATGCCGCCCATCGGGTCGATCTCCAGGGCCAGCACGTCGTTGGCCAGCCGGATCGGCTGGGTCGACGAGGCGCCGCCCGCGGCCGGCGTTTCGGTGCTGCCGGGCGCCGCGCCGCCCGGCACCGAGGTCACCGGGGCCGGCGGAATCGAGGCATCGGCAACCTGGCCGTCGTTGCCCGCAGCGCCCGTCTGCTGGGTGGCCACCGGGCCGCCGAACATCGACGGCTGGCCATTGTGCTTCTGCCAGGCATCCCAGAGGAACAGCAGGGACATCGAGAACACGATCCAGAGGATCATTCGCTGGGTCTGCATGGTTCGGCGGTCGCTCGGTGAAAATCTCGTTGGAGAAGAGGGTGGAGAGAATCAGCCCCGGCGCTTGCGCAGGGACAGCGGCCGCCCGCACAGGCAGCCGAAGCGGCCGCGATGTTCGAGCACCTCGGGCACTTCGTCGATGCCACCCGGACTGAACGGATGGCAGCGGGCCAGCCGGCGCAGGGCCAGGCAGCCGCCGGCCAGCGCGCCATGCCGTTCGATGGCCCGCACCGCGTACTCGGAACAACCCGGCAGGAACCGGCAACGGGGCGCGAACAGCGGGCTGATCGCCACCCGGTAGAACCGGACCAGCGCGAGCAGCACCACCTTCACGGCTGCGGGCTCCGCCGTGGAGTCGCTGCGTCGCCGGGGCCGCTGCCGGCACTGCCGGCGCGCCGCAGCGTATCAGATACGCGCATCAGCGCCGGAGCGGCCAGCAACCGGTCGAGTTCGGCGCGCAGATCCTTGCGGCGCCGGCGCACGCCGGTCGAGGCGAAATCATCCGGCCGCCGGCGCAGCCGGATCAGCAGCGCGAGCG
>JBAYOD010000126.1:0-8923 GCA_041678445.1 Burkholderiaceae bacterium
GCACCTTCCTGGTGCGCTCCGGCGTGCTCACCTCCGTGCACGCCTTCGCGACCGACCCGGCCCGCGGCGTGTTCATCCTCGCCTTCCTGACGATCGTCATCGGCGGCTCGCTGACCCTGTTCGCCTGGCGCGCCCAATCGGTCGGCAACGGCAATTCGTTCAGCGCTGTGTCGCGGGAATCGATGCTGCTGGCCAACAACATCGTGCTGGTGGTTGCGATGGCCGCGGTGCTGCTCGGCACACTGTACCCACTCATACTCGACACGCTCGACCTGGGCAAGATCTCGGTCGGCCCACCCTACTTCGACGCCGTGTTCTTTCCCCTGATGGCCCCGGCCCTGTTCCTGATCGGCGTCGGCCCGCTGGCGCGCTGGAAGTCGGCCGATGTTCCCGAACTGGCGCAGCGCCTGAAGTGGGCCTTCGCGATCTCGGTCGTCGCGGCACTGCTGCTGCCGCTGACCGTCGACGGTTTCCGACCGATGACCAGCACAGGACTGATGTTCGGGATCTGGATCGCGGCCAGTGTCGTCGTCAACCTCTGGCAGATGCTGCGCACGCCGGACGGCCGGCTGGCCCTGCGCCGCGCCCGGCTGTATCCGGCCAGCGTCTGGGGCATGCACCTGGCCCACCTCGGCGTTGCCGCCTTCGTCATCGGCGTCACCGTCGTCAACAGCTATTCGGTCGACCGGGAACAGCGCGTCGAGATCGGCCAGCTGATCGAGATCGGCGGCTACCAGCTCCGGTTCACCGGTGCACACCCGGTGGCCGGCCCCAACTACGATGCAATGCGAGGCCGTTTCGAGGTGCACCGGATCGCGCAGGCGGAAGGCGAACCGCTGAAGATCCTGTCACCCGAGAAGCGGGTCTACCGCGCTTCGGGCCAGACGATGACCGAAGCGGCCATCGACCGCAGCCTGCGACGCGACCTCTACCTGTCGCTGGGCGATCCGCTGGACGGCCAGGCCTGGATCGTCCGCATCCACCTCAGACCGCTGGTCAACTGGATCTGGCTGGGCTGCGTGCTGATGGCCGGTGGCGGCTTCTTCGCAATCGCCGACCGGCGCTACCGCCGTCGCCGGCAGCATGCCGAAGCGCTCGCTGCCCGGGGACACGCCGCGGCGGCTGGCGGCTGAACCCCGATCGACTGCAAAGCAGGCAATGAAGAACCGGCTCACACCAACCCGCGGCCGCCTGCTGGCAGCCGCGCTGCTGGCCATCGCACTGGCGGCGGGCTCGACCGGCCCCGCCACGGCACAGGCGGCACGGCCGCGTGTCGACACCCTGCTGCAATCGTCCGAGCACCAGGCACGCTACCAGCGCCTGGCCGAAGAGTTGCGCTGCCTGGTCTGCCAGAACCAGACCTTGGCCGACTCGAACGCCGGGCTGGCCGGCGACCTGCGCCATCTTGTCGAGACGATGATCATCGCCGGCTCGGACGACGCTGCGATCAAGCAGCATCTGGTCGATCGCTACGGCGACTTCGTGCTCTACCGCCCACCGGTGCGACAGAACACCTGGCTGCTGTGGTTCGGCCCGTTCGGGCTGCTGGCTGTGGGCGCGCTGACCTGGCTGCTGATTGCGCGCCGAAACCGGATTGTCGCGCGACCCGGCCACAGACCAGGCCTGGGGCCGGAAGGCTCGACGCCGGCGTCGAAGCCCGCGCCAGGAGCGCCTGGGAAAGCCGCCGCAGCAGTCATCCCGGCCGACCGGGACGGGTTCGAGCGAGCCCGGCGCTTGCTCGACGGCGGTTGATCGACGGCTGCCGATCGCAAACCGGTTGTCACGAATGGCCCGGCCTGCTCCGGCCGAGCATCAGATATCAGGCTGGAGTTCCAGCTTCGGCAACTCGTGGCTGACCCCATCGGGCAGTATGAAAGAATCGCGGGACACGCGAATTCGGGGCGACGCTCGTAACGCCGCGGCATGGCGACTCATCGAAGAAAGGAAACCATGAAGATGGACGAAACGACCTTCAGGCCGATGCGTTCGGCGTTGTATCTGCCCGCCAGCAACCCGAGAGCCATCGAGAAATCGCGGACGCTGCCGGCGGACATCCTGATCTTCGACCTGGAGGATGCCGTAGCCCCTGATGCCAAGCCGGCCGCACGAACCAATCTGGTCCAGGCTTTCGCTCAGCCGGACAGACCCGACATCGTGCGACGTATCATCCGCATCAACGACGTGGCCTCTTCGTTCATCGACGAGGATCTCGCCGCAGTCGCGGCATGTCGACCCGACGCCGTGCTGCTGCCCAAGGTCGGTTCGAGCTCAGATCTCGAGCGGTACGCTGAAAAGGCAGCCAGATACGGAGTGAATCCGGCGACGACCTTGTGGTGCATGATCGAAAGCGTACCGGCCCTGCTGCGCCTCGAGGAGATCGCTGCGACCGGCAGCCGGCAGACACCTCGCCTGGAATGTCTGGTGGTCGGTACCAACGACATCGTTCGCGAGACGAGAGTGAGTCCGGCCAACCGCAGGACCTACCTGCTGCCCTGGCTGATGAACATCGTGCTGGTCGCCAAACAATACGGCCTGGGGCTTCTCGACGGTGTCTGGAACGACTTCAGGAACCTCGAAGGTTTCGCCGAGGAAGTGTCCCAGGCAGCAGACATGGGGTTCGACGGCAAGACGCTGATCCATCCTAGCCAGATCGATCCGGCAAACCAGGCATTCGCCCCTTCTCCCGAAGAGGTCGCCGAGGCTCGAGCCATCGTCGCCGCGTTCGACGACCCCGGCAACGCCGGTCGGGGTGCCATCAACCTGAACGGCCAGATGGTCGAACTGCTGCATCTCGAAATGGCCCGCAGGGCCCTGAAGCTGAGCAGGGCGATCGAGCAGGCAGCGCAGCGGGTTCGCTAGCGATCCCAGACCTCATCCGGAACCGGCAGGCCAGCCAGATCCTCGGCCGTCAGCGGGCTGTCGGGCGTCACCCCCCAGGTTTCCAGCATCAGCATCAACTGGCGCGTGTGCTGGGCAGCGTGCCAGGTGGTGCGCTCGAGCACATCGTGCATCGGGCGCTCGCCGTAGTAGGTGGGTACCGTGAAGTCGACGGCCGGATCCTGCAGGGCCTGCTGGTGCCACCAGGCGAGGATGCGGCCCTTGACTTCGGCCCCCCACCGGGCAATGTCCTCGGCATTCCAGTTCTCGGGGGGCTGGTCGTTGAAACCTTCGAACTTCAGCTCGATGCCCTGAGCCGCCTCCAGGCCCATCTCGGCCACCCGGAACACGTGAAAGGCCGTGCCGGCCGGGGTGCGATTGCGATCGCGGAAAGGCTCGCGCAGCCTGGCTTCTGGAAACTGCCTGACGAAACGCGCCGCGGCGTCGAGGACGATCTCGAGTTTTGCGACCAGTCGGGGCGGTGGCAGTGGATCCATCAACTTGGTCTTCAAGTCGAGAAACCTGATCACATCCCCGAAGGACTGGCACAGCGTGTACTTCCCGCCGAGCGCGACGACCGGGACGCTTCGCGCGCCCAACGCATGCAACTGCGCCAGGCCGTCCGGGTCGTTATGGACGTCGATCGATTCGAACGCGATACCCTGCTTGGTCAGAAACTCCTTCGTTCGCAGGCACGACGAACAACCGGGCTGCCAGAACACCTTGATGCGTGCGGGCGCCGTTGCGGGAGAACTCATGCGATGAACCTCATGATTGTCGATTCGAAGCCCGACTCTCGCCCAACGACCACCGGCCGTAAAGCAGTGTCTGGGCATGCCGCCATCGCCATTCGCGAAGGTAGCGCGGCGGCGACCGACGCAGGCGGCTGGCACTGCTGTGCCCGCTGTGCCCGCTGCGCGGACAGGCTCTGACATGCGACCGCTCGATCCCCTGTCGCTGAGGCTGTTCGTCAGCGTTGCGGAACGGGGCACCGTCGCCCGCGCCGCCGAACACGAGCACATCGCGGCCGCCGCCATCAGCAAGCGGATCAGCGATCTGGAAGCCATCCTGGGCACGCCACTGCTCACGCGCACCAACAAGGGCGTCGAAGTCACGGCGGCTGGCCAGGCCCTGCTCACCCTGGCGCGCCGGGCCCTGTACGAGCTCGAACAGATCCCGCTTCAGATGCGCGATTTCGAAAACGGCGTGCGCGGCCTGGTCCGGGTCTGCGCCAGCATGTCGGCAATCACGCAGTTCCTGCCGCACGACCTGCGCAGCTTCCTCGGTCGCTATCCCGACGTGAGGATCGACCTGGAGGAAGTCCGCAGCGCCGACATCCAGCGCTCGGTCGAACAGCACGCCGCCGACATCGGCATCTTCACGAGCGTCCCGCAGTCGGAGCAGTTGCTGATCCGCCCGTATCACCGTGATCGACTGGCCGCCTGCTTTCCGCGCTCGCACCGCCTGGCCGGGCGTCAGTCGGTCCGCTTCGTCGAGTTCGCCGACGAAGACGTACTCGGCATGCATACCGGCAGCGCCACCGCGATGCTGCTGGCCCAGGCCGCCGGCGGTCTGGAGCGCCCTTTGCGCGGGCGTTTCCGGGCGACCAGCTTCGATGCGCTGTGCATGATGGTGCACTGTGGGCTGGGCGTCGGCGTGCTCCCGGAAGCGATCGCCCGCCGCAATGCGGCCTCGCTCGAGCTTGCCGTCAGCCGTCTCGACGAACCCTGGGCGCAGCGCGACTTCCATCTCGCCCTGCGTCCGTCCGGACTGCAATCGGAAGCGGCGCGATTGCTCGCCGTGCACCTCGGGGAGTGCGCGAGCCGGGCGTCCTCGCCCTCAGGCGAGCCGGCCGCGTGACCGCAGCCGCTGCATCCCGATGAGCAGACTGCCGCACAACAGCAGGCCCAATGCCCCTGGCTCGGAAACCACCGTCGTGCCGGGCTCGCCCACCGTCACCCGCATCGACACGCTGATCGGGCCGTTGGCGCCGCCAGCCGACAGGGTGAAATCGTAGATCGCCGGCTGCATGGGGTCGAAACCCGCGAACCACGGCGCAAACATGGGGTTCTGCGACGCATTGATGAAGTGCGCCGGATCCGCGTCGGCCGACGTCGCATCGGGATTGCTGGCCTGGCCAGCGCGGAGATCTCAAGAGCCGAAGCTGGGCGCTCGAGGTTGACGGTAGAGTGCTTGTGCCGGGCCGGCAGGCGCCCGGAGCACAATTCCTTTCGCGGGGTATCGATGAGCTTTGCTTGACCGCTGGCCTCAGTCGTGAGGCACGCTCACCCCCAAGCCATTGACCTGAGCCCCGGTCCCAGGCACAACGTCGTCCACGACGATATCGGAGTGCTCCCTCATCTCGTCTTTGATGCCATGCCCAAGGGTGTACAGAAACAGCTGAGCCCCCTCTCGGCGAGCAAACTTCATCGCAGGCACGAAGTCACTGTCTCCGGTCACGAGCGCGATGATCTGAACATGACGCTTCAGGGTCAGCGCAGCAATATCCAGACCGATACGCATATCGACCCCCTTTTGCTGGATGACGGGTCGAAGCTGCGAGCCGGAAATCGTTGTCGACGAGCGGTCGTACTTGAGCATGTTGCGGGGGAGTCGCCAGCCATTGTGTGCCAACTCTCCCATGCGTAGTGACACAAACGGAACACGAACGATGCCCTGATGAAGCGCTCGATTGTTGTTAGCGGCAGGCGAATTCGAAAGATCCAACTCGTCGCCCTGCAACGGAGTCTGAAGCTTTCCCTTCATCGGCTCGGCATCGTAGAAGTAGACGCGATGGAGCCGATGAGGCTTCAAGGCGCTGTGCAATTCGAGCCAAGAGATGAATGCTTCGACCGACTGCGCGGTCAGCGGCGAGGCTCTGCTGCCGAGCTTCTTACGGATGAAGCCGCCGTCAATCAGAACGGCGTAGCTGAGCATGACTGTCAGGTTATGGAGGCGTCGGGTGGGCCGGGATTTCTCCCTCTTAGATAGTGGCCCACCGTCTGCCGTTCTTCTATGTGCAATCTGATAATGCCATAGATCCGGGCCAAGTGTCAGTGACTGTGGCCCGCTTGGCCGAGGACATCCGTCTATCCTATCCCGAGACGGCGGTGGCGCTTCGGCGTCTCGTCACCAGCCGCAAGGGTCGGTTCACATGGCGTACGCCCTCAGAAGATCCGTACCTCATGCGTGACGAGATACGCCGCACCGTCGAATCGCGCTAGGCTGATAGCGCCTTTGCAATCAGGCGCAGCGGGCAAACCACCACGCCGAGCGGCGAAAAGTGACCCTATCCCCAGTCCCGTAGTGTCGCGCTCGGCTTGTTGATGTGCCGGGCGAACGCTTGCTGCGTCATGCTAGCTGCTTCGCGCGCCTGGAACACCAGAATCTGTTCGGGTGTCGTCACATGACCGAGCCGTGCCTTGGCTTCCCCCAGCGCCTGGCACAGGTCGGGGAGCGCCTCGCCAGCGTCGGCCTCGATCGCGCGCGCGATCTTCTCGATATTCACTCTCCGCCTCACGCCGGTTCGTTCGACTCGAGCCAGTCTTTCAGCGCAGCATCCACCCGCGTCTGCCAGCCGGGACCGGTCGCCCGAAAGCGATCGAGTACCTCGGGTGACAGCCTGATCGTGATGCGCTCCTTCGTCATGGCTACCAGCGGTCGGCCACGCTTGAGCACCGGCTTCACAGCTGCCCACTCGGCATCGGTATAGGGCAGCGCATCGGGGTCCGACATTGCTGCGGCCGTGATGGCCGCATCTTCCTCGGGGGTCGGCACGATGGTGCCAAGCTTAAGCTTCGGCATAGCGTTTCACCTCTCGCTTGTTGGCCTTAAGCAGGTTGATGATTCGTCGAACCGGCGCCGAACATCAGGTCAGACTATCGCCGACTCCCACTCGATCTTTGCCGCCAGCGCGAGCGACACGCCGTGCTTGGCGAGGTTGACCGTGCGCGCCAGCATGTAGGCACGCTGATCGAACCCCTTGAGGGCGGCGATCCTCGGCGAGAGCGGAACCGGCAAAAGCACGTCGACATGCGCATAGTCGACCAGGTTTATGACCGCAGGAGGGCTCGCCGAGCGACGCCGGCGAAATAAGCGTATTGCAAAGTTTTGCAATATACAGGCTGTATAGATTCACAGCCTGCGAGGATCAGGAAACTTAAGCCCCTGATTTCTCTAGGGAATTTTGGGGTGGCTGACGGGACTCGAACCCGCGACAACCGGAATCACAATCCGGGACTCTACCAACTGAGCTACAGCCACCGCTGGGACTGGCCTGCCCGACAGGATTCGAACCTGTGACCCTCGGCTTAGAAGGCCGATGCTCTATCCAACTGAGCTACGGGCAGCGGGGTCGGACCTTGTCGGGCCGGTTCCGGAACATGCCGCTGGTATCGGCACGTGCCTGAGGAACACATTGGTCGGGGCGAGAGGATTCGAACCTCCGACATCTTGCTCCCAAAGCAAGCACTCTACCAGGCTGAGCTACGCCCCGGAGGACGCGAATTGTAACCCAGATTCGATTGTGCTGCCGGGACCTTGTCAGACACTGGCTGCCGCCTCCCCGACTGCGGCGGCCAGTTGCCCGGCCAGCCGGCGCGCCAGGCTCTCGTCAGGCGCTTCGACCATGACGCGCAGCAGCGGTTCGGTGCCGGAGGCACGGATCAGGATCCGGCCGGCGCCGGCCAGTTCGGACTCGACCGCGCGACGCGCCTGCTGCAGGCCGAAGTCCTGCTGCCAGTCGAAGCCGCGTTCGATCCGGACATTGACCAGGACCTGCGGATAAAGCGTCAGGTCGGCGCAGAGTTCGGCCAGCGTGCGATCCTCGCGACGCAGGGCAGCCAGCACCTGCAGTGCGCTGATTGTGCCATCGCCGGTGCTGTGCCGGTCCAGGCACAGCAGATGGCCGGAGTTCTCGCCGCCGTACAGCCAGCCCTTCTCGCGCAGCCGTTCGAGCACGTAGCGGTCACCGACCCGGGCCCGCTCGAAGCCGACGCCCAGGCCGGCAAAAGCCTGTTCGAGGGCCAGGTTGGTCATCAGCGTGCCGACTGCACCCTGCACCGGACCCGATTTCATCCGGTCGCGCACGATCACGTAGAGCAGTTCGTCGCCGTCGTAGATCCGGCCGTCGGCATCGATGACGAGCAGCCGGTCGGCATCGCCGTCGACCGCAATGCCGAGATCGGCCTTTTCCTCGAGCACCTTGGCCCTCAGTGCCTCGGGCGCCGTCGCCCCGACCCGGTCGTTGATGTTGAAGCCGTTGGGCGAGGTTCCGATGGTGACGACCTCGGCGCCGAGTTCGTCGAATACATGCGGCGTCGTGTGATAGGCGGCGCCGTTGGCACAGTCGACGACGAGCTTCAGGCCGCGCAGGTCGAAGTCGGTCGGAAAGGCACTCTTGCAGAACTCGATGTAGCGACCGGGGGCATCCTCGATCCGGCGGACCCGGCCCAGATGCTCGGACGGCGAGCAGCCGAAGGGTTCATCCATCGCCGCTTCGATCTCGGCTTCGACCTCGTCGGGCAGCTTGTCGCCGTCGGCCGAGAAGAACTTGATGCCGTTGTCGTAGAAGGGGTTGTGCGAGGCGCTGATGACCACCCCTGCCGCGAGCCGCCAGGCGCGCGTCAGGTAGGCGATTGCCGGGGTCGGCATCGGACCGGTCAGCAGCACATTGATGCCGGCCGACGAGAAGCCGGCTTCGAGCGCCGACTCCAGCATGTAGCTGGAGATCCGCGTGTCCTTGCCGATCAGCACCGTACGGCGCTGGCCATTGGCCCGCTGGGCCAGCACCCGGCCGGCCGCCTGGCCGAGTTTCAGGACGAAATCGGGCATGATCGGCGCTTCGCCGACGCGACCCCGGATGCCGTCGGTGCCGAAGTACTTGCGCGCCATGGTGTCGGTCTCCATGCGTGCGGCGCTCAGGCCGCGGTTGTACGAACAGGTGGAACCGCTACGAACAAGTGGAACCGCTGCGGGCTCAGGCCCGGCCTTCGTCGATGGCCTGCCAGACCCTGAGTGCATCGTGGGTGGCGGCAACATCGTGCAC
>JBAYOD010000127.1:0-8793 GCA_041678445.1 Burkholderiaceae bacterium
AGGACTTCCCAGTTGGCATCCAGGTCGGCCGCGATCCGTCCGCCATCGACCTCCAGCTTGCCCAGGCCGCGCTGGCAGGCATCCCAGGCCAGCAGCGAGTAGCCGAGTGCGACACCGACGTTGCGCAGCACGGTGGAATCGGTCAGGTCGCGCTGCCAGCGCGACACCGGCAGCTTGCCCGACAGGTGGCCGAGCAGCGCATTGGCCAACCCCAGGTTGCCCTCGGAATTCTCGAAATCGATCGGGTTGACCTTGTGCGGCATCGTCGACGAGCCGATCTCGCCTTCCTTGGTGCGTTGCCGGAAATAGCCGAGCGCAACATAGCCCCAGACGTCGCGATCAAAGTCCAGCAGGACGGTGTTCAGCCGGGCAACGGCGTCGAAGAACTCGGCCATCCAGTCATGCGGTTCGATCTGGATCGTGTAGGCGTTGAACTCGAGGCCGAGCGATTCGACCACGCCCCGACAGAAGGCTTCCCAGTCGAAGTCGGGCCAGGCCGACAGATGAGCGTTGTAGTTGCCGACCGCACCATTGAGCTTGGCCATCGGCCGGATCTGCTCCAGCGTGCCGATGGCCCGCTCCAGGCGCACCAGCACGTTGGCGATCTCCTTGCCCAGCGTGGTCGGCGAGGCCGGCTGGCCGTGCGTGCGCGACAGCATCGGCAGGCCGGCATGCTCGTGCGCCATCGTGCGCAGGGTCGCGGCGATCGCACGCGCCGCCGGCAGCAGCACCTGGTCACGCGCGGCCTTCAGCATCAGCGCATGCGAGGTGTTGTTGATGTCTTCCGAGGTGCAGGCGAAATGGATGAACTCGGCAGCCGCGGCCAGTTCCGGTTCGCCGCGCACCGCCTCCTTCAGGAAGTACTCGACCGCCTTGACGTCGTGATTGGTGACGCGCTCGATCTCCTTGATCCGCGCCGCCTGCACGGGGCCGAAGCCCTCGACGATGTCGCGCAGGAAGCTGCGGGCGCCGGCCGGGAACGGGGACAGTTCGGCAAAGCCGGCGTCGGACAGGGCGATCAGCCATTCCACCTCGACCTTCACCCGGTAGCGCATGAATCCCGCCTCGGACAGCAGGGCGCGCAGCCCCCCCATTTTCGCGGCGTAACGGCCGTCCAGCGGCGACAGCGCGGTCAGGTCGGAGAGTTCGATCAGCGAAGCGTTCATCGGAATCCGGGCCCTTTGAAAACCTTTTGAGAAAGCCGTCGATGCTAGCATTCATGCGGCTGCCGCGGTCCGGAGCGGGCAATCTGGCGGGCGCCGGCTTTGCTATACTGCCCCGTCCAGACACGCCGTGGCGGTGGCCAGAATGAAGCTCCTCGGAACGAACACCAGCCCTTACGTGCGCAAGGTCCGCATCGTGATGGCAGAGAAGCGGATCGAGGCGCAGTACGAGCAGGTCGACATCCATGCGCGCGACTCACCGATCGCGCAGTTCAATCCGCTCGGCAAGGTTCCCTGCCTGATCATGGACGACGGCGGCGCGGTCTTCGATTCACGCGTCATTGCCGAGTATCTGGACAATCTTACCCCGGTCCACCGGCTGATTCCGCCCAATGGCCGCTCGCGCGTCGAGGTCCGCACCTGGGAGGCCCTGGCCGATGGCCTGCTCGACGCCGCCCTGCTGGTGCGCTCCGAGCAGACGCAGCGCAGTGAATCGCAGCGCAGCCCCGATCAGCTCGCCCGCCAGATGGACAAGATCGAACGCGCGCTCGCTGCGATGTCCGCCGGCCTCGGCGAGAATCCGTGGTGTACCGACGGCCGTTACTCGCTGGCCGACATCGCAACCGGCTGTGCGCTCGGCTATCTCGACTTCCGGTTCCCGCAGCTCGGCTGGCGGGCCCAGTTCTCCAACCTCGCCGGTCACGCCGACAAGCTGTTCGCCCGCCCGAGCTTCAGCGACACGAAACCGGCCTGAGCCGGCAAGGCCAGCATCTCAGGACGGACGTCGGCCGCCCGTCGCCGGCCAGGTACCGACCGCCGGTCAGTTGCCGTCAGCCGCCGCGATGATCCCGCCGCCCAGGCAGACCTCGCCGCGATACAGCACGGCACTCTGGCCCGGCGTCACCGCCCACTGCGGTACATCGAAGCGCAGCCTGAAGCGGCTCTCGCCATCGGGTCGGCTCTCACCGCCCGAACCTTCCTCGTCCGCCGCGACTGCCGCGACTGCCGCGACTGCGGCGACTGCCGCGACTGCCGCCCGGGATTCGAATCGGCAGCGGGCATCGGTCTGCCGGTAGCGGATCTTCGCGCTGAGCGTGCCGTCGTCGACCGGCGCCGTGCCGGCGACCCAGCTGGCGCTGTCGGCCACCAGGCTGTGCGCGAGCAGCCACGGGTGGTCATGGCCCTGGACCACGACCAGGGTATTGGCGGCCAGATCCTTGCGGGCGACGAACCACGGCGCGCCGTCGCCCTCGCGCTGCCCCCCCACGCCCAGCCCCTTGCGCTGGCCCAGCGTATAGAAGGACAGGCCCATGTGCTCGCCCAGGACCCGGCCGTCGTCGGCGACGATCGGCCCGGGCCGGGTCGGCAGGTAGCGCGAGAGGAACTCGCGGAACGGCCGCTCGCCGATGAAGCAGATGCCGGTGGAGTCCTTCTTGGCGGCATTCGGCAGGCCGATCTCGCGGGCGATCCGGCGCACCTCGTGCTTGTGCAGATGGCCGATCGGGAACATCACCCGGCTGAGCTGGGCCTGGGTGAGCCGGTGCAGGAAGTAGCTCTGGTCCTTGCCGGGATCGACGCCGCGCAGCAATTCACAACGGCCGTCGCCGTTGCGCCGCAGCCGTGCGTAGTGCCCGGTTGCGATGTGCTCGGCCCCCAGTTCGATCGCGTGATCGAGGAAGGCCCGGAACTTGATTTCGGCGTTGCACAAGACGTCGGGATTGGGCGTGCGGCCGGCCGAGTACTCGCGCAGGAACTCGGCGAACACCCGGTCCTTGTACTCGGCCGAGAAGTTGACCGCCTCGAGCTCCACGCCGATCAGGTCGGCGGCACTGGCCGCATCGATCAGGTCCTGGCGGGTCGAGCAGTATTCGTCGTCATCGTCGTCCTCCCAGTTCTTCATGAACAGCCCGATCACCTCCCAGCCCTGCTGCTTGAGCAGCCAGGCGGTGACCGACGAATCGACGCCGCCGGACATTCCGACCACGATGCGGCCGCGCGATCCGGCAATGGGGCCGCCCGACGGCCCGGAGTCTGCGGCGGTACTGGACAGGAGGGATGGCATGGCATGAGGATACCGCAAGCGGCTCTTTTGTTGCATCGCACCAACGGCGCATCGTGTTATAAAGAAAGGCTTGGGAGCCGCTCGGTTCCAGCTCCGTCAAGCTCATATTCATTGCAGCGATCGGCCCCGGAACGGGGCATTCACGGGAGGATGCATGCGCATCGGCGTTCCCGCGGAAACCCGGGCAGGTGAAACCCGGGTAGCCGCCACGGCAGAAACCGTCAAGAAGCTGGTTGCGGCGGGTCATCAGGTCATCGTCGAGAAAGACGCCGGGATCCGGGCCAGCCAGCCCGACGATACCTATGTCGCGGCCGGCGCGAGCATCGGCTCGGCGGCCGACGCACTCGGTTGCGAGATGGTCCTGGCAGTGCGCACGCCCGGCGAGGCCGAACTCGGCCGGATCGCCCGCGGCAGCGTGCTGATCGGCATGCTCGATCCCTTCGACCGCGCCGGCCTGGAACGGCTGGCCGGCGCCGGCCTGACCGCCTTTGCCCTCGAGGCTGCGCCGCGCACCACGCGCGCGCAGAGCATGGACGTGCTGTCGTCACAGGCCAACATCGCCGGCTACAAGGCGGTACTGCTGGCGGCCAACGTCTACCAGCGCTTCTTCCCGATGATGATGACGGCAGCCGGCACTGCCAAGGCCGCCCGGGTCGTCATCCTCGGGGCGGGTGTCGCCGGCCTGCAGGCGATCGCGACGGCCAAGCGGCTCGGCGCGGTCATCGAAGCCTCCGACGTGCGTCCGGCCGTCAAGGAGCAGGTCGAATCGCTGGGCGCGAAGTTCATCGACGTGCCGTTCGAGACCGACGAGGAACGCGAGATCGCCCAGGGCGTGGGCGGCTATGCCCGGCCCATGCCGGAAAGCTGGATGAAGCGCCAGACGGCGCTGGTCGCCGAACGCATCCGCCAGGCCGACATCGTCATCACGACGGCGCTGATCCCGGGCCGCAAGGCGCCGGTGCTGGTCACCGAGGAGATGGTGAAGTCGATGCGCGCCGGTTCGGTGATCGTCGACATGGCCGTCGCCCAGGGCGGCAACTGCCCGCTGTCCGAAGCCGATGCAACGGTGGTCAGGCACGGCGTCACGCTGGTCGGCGAGACCAACATCCCGGCGCTGGTCGCCGCCGATGCCTCGGCCCTGTACGCACGCAACGTGCTGGACTTCCTCAAGCTCATCGTCACCAAGGAAGGCACGCTCGAAATCGACCTGGCCGACGACATCGTCGCCGCCTGCCTGATGACCCGCGACGGCCAGCTGCTGCGCCAGTAGGCCTGCCGGCCTGCCTGGCGCGTCGACCGGCGCAATCCCGCCTCTCCGAACCCATCCGAGGATTTCCGATGGAAGCCATCTCCCCCACCATCGTCAACCTGATCATCTTCGTGCTGGCGATCTACGTCGGCTACCACGTCGTCTGGAACGTGACGCCGGCACTGCACACTCCGCTGATGGCCGTCACCAACGCGATCTCGGCGATCGTCATCGTCGGCGCGATGCTGGCCGCCGCCCTGACCGAAACCGGCCTGGGCAAGACGATGGGGGTGCTGGCCGTCGCGCTGGCGGCAGTCAACGTCTTCGGCGGCTTCCTGGTCACGCGGCGCATGCTCGAGATGTTCCGCAAGAAGGAACCGAAAACGAAGGCCGAGGCGCCGCGCGCATGACCCGCAACGGCTTCATCGTACTGATGCTGGTGACGGTGGGCGCGATCATGCTGGGCGACGCCGTCGCCGTGCGCTACACCGATGAAGGCATCGGCCGGACCCTGCTGGTCGCCGCGATCGCGGCGGGCATCGTGTTCCCGGCCGCCCTGGTGGCCGCCCGGTTCGGCCTGATCAAGGGAACTTTCGACTTCTCCAAGCTCGGAGCGCCGCGTGACGGCAAGGGCCGCGACGATCGCGGCGGAGACCATAAATGAGCCTGAATCTCGTCGTACTGCTTTATCTCGTCGCCTCGATCTGCTTCATCCAGGCGCTCAAGGGCCTGTCCCACCCCACCTCGGCACGCCTGGGCAATACCTTCGGCATGGTCGGCATGGCGATCGCGGTCTTCACGACGGTCGCGCTGATCCTGCAACTCGGCGGCGAGAGCGGCGCGCTCGGCCTCGGCTGGGTCGTGCTCGGCGTCATCGTGGGCGGCACCGCGGGCACCCTGATGGCCAAGCGGGTCGAGATGACCAAGATGCCCGAGCTGGTCGCCTTCATGCACTCGATGATCGGCCTGGCCGCCGTATTCATCGCGATCGCCGCGGTGGCCGAGCCCTGGGCCTTCGGCATTGCCGACAAGGGCGAGGCGATCCCGCTGGGCAACCGTCTCGAACTGTTCATCGGCACCTTCGTCGGCGCGATCACCTTCTCGGGCTCGGTCATCGCCTTCGGCAAGCTGTCGGGCAAGTACAAGTTCCGGCTGTTCCAGGGTGCGCCGGTGGTCTTCGCCGGCCAGCACCTGCTGAACCTGGCCCTGGCCCTGGCCATGCTCGGCTTCGGCCTGTGGTTCTTCCTGACCCAGCAGTGGACGCCGTTCTGGATCATGACGATCCTCGCCTTCGTGCTCGGTGTGCTGATCATCATCCCGATCGGCGGTGCCGACATGCCGGTGGTCGTGTCGATGCTCAACAGCTACTCGGGCTGGGCGGCCGCCGGCATCGGCTTCTCGCTGAACAACAGCATGCTGATCATCGCCGGTTCGCTGGTCGGCTCGTCGGGCGCCATCCTGTCGTACATCATGTGCAAGGCGATGAACCGGTCGTTCTTCAACGTGATCCTCGGCGGCTTCGGCAGCGACGGCGGTGCGGCAGGCGGCGGTGCGGCCGCCGAGCAGCGCCCGGTCAAGGCCGGCTCGGCCGACGACGCGGCCTTCCTGCTCTCCAATGCCGACAGCGTGATCATCGTTCCCGGCTACGGCCTGGCGGTGGCGCGCGCCCAGCATCCGCTCAAGGAGCTCACCGACAAGCTGATCGAGCGCGGCATCTCGGTCAAGTACGCGATCCATCCGGTCGCCGGCCGGATGCCGGGCCACATGAACGTGCTGCTGGCCGAGGCCGAAGTGCCCTACGACCAGGTCTTCGAGATGGAGGACATCAACAGCGAGTTCGGCGACACCGATGTGGTCCTGGTGCTGGGCGCCAACGACGTGGTCAATCCGGCCGCCAAGGATCCGAAGTCGCCGATCGCGGGCATGCCCATCCTCGAGGCCTACAAGGCCCGCCAGGTGATCGTCAACAAGCGCTCGATGGCATCCGGCTACGCCGGGCTGGACAACGAGCTGTTCTACATGGACAAGACGATGATGGTGTTCGGCGACGCGAAGAAGGTCGTCGAGGACATGGTCAAGTCGGTCGAATAAGGCGCCCTGCGGCGGCGCCCGTCGGCGCCGTCACACCCCGCGATGATCTGGCTGTTCTCCGACCTGTTCACGACCTTCTTCCTGGGCGCCTTCGTGAGCCTGATCACGATCATGAACCCGGCGTCGGCGGTCCCGCTGTTCATGTCGCTCAGCGCGACCTTCAACGACAGCGACACCGAACTGCTGGCCCGCCGCGGCGCCCTGTACGCGTTCGTCATCCTGACGATCTGCCTGTTCACCGGCAGCCTCCTCCTCAGCACCTTCGGGATCTCCTACGGTGCCCTGCGCATCGCCGGCGGGATCGTGGTCGCCCTGCTCGGCCACGGGATGCTGTTCGGCCGCAACACGCACGGCAGTCCGCCCGTCGATCAGCCCCACAACCCGGCCTTCTTCCCGCTCGCCCTGCCCGGCCTGAGCGGTCCGGGCTCGATCGCCGTCGTCATCGGCCTGTCGACCGAGATCCAGGAGATCGGCAGCTGGAGCGGAATCGCGGTCGCGTCGGTGGCCACCGTCACGGCCATGGCGCTGACCTGCACACTGATCTGGCTGACCCTGCGCAGTTCCCGCGCGATCTCGACCCGGCTCGGACGCAGCGGCATCGAGGCCATGACCCGGCTGACGGGCTTCCTGCTGATCTGCATCGGAGTACAGTTCATTGCATCGGGCATTCGCAGCTTCATTTCCGACATCTGAAAACATGAGGAACCGGTCATGACCGCCAACGCGATCACTCTCCGTTCTCCGGAGCACGAATCATTGCGCAAGTACGCGATGCTCGGCTATGCGATGCACCTGTTCGGACTGGTGTCGATCATCGGCTTCATCGTCGGCCTGATCATCACCTGGATCAAGCGCGACGATGCTGCGGGCACCGTCTACTACAGCCACTTCGCCTGGCAGAGTCGCTCGTTCTGGTGGTTCGTGTTCTGGTTCGTGCTGCTGCTGGTGCCGACCCTGCTGACCGCCTTCTTCATCCCCTTCTTCGTGCTGGCCCAGATCTGGTTCGGCTACCGGATGATCAAGGGCTGGATCCGGCTCAACGGCGATCGCGAGATCAGCTGACCGCGATGGTCACCGGACCCATGCGCACCGCCGCCGGGCTCGCCGAGATCGCTGTCGAGCCTGCCGGGGCCGGGCTCGACGCGACGGGCCGCCTGCGCCGGCGGCTGCTGATCGCCGGCGCGGCCCTGCCCGCCGCCTGCGCAGCGCCGGTTCCCGGAATCGCGCCGCCGGCCGTCACGCCAGCGCTGCCCGCCATCGCTGTCGGCCAGCGCTGGCGCTACGAAACCATCGACCTGTACCGCGGCCAGCCAGTCGGCGAACTGCGCGCGGAAGTTGTCCGGGCCCGGCCCGGCCCCTGGCTGGCGGCCGGCGAGCAGCGCCCGCCCGGCTACGCCGCACCGCTGGTGGTCGCGCTCACCGACGCCAGCGGCACCGCGATCGGCGAAGAGCAATGGGCCAGCGCCTGGAACATCCTCGTCGAGCCGTCCTACGACGCCGTCCAGGTCTTCGACAGCGCGATGCCGCTGTTGCCCGACCGCCTGGAGCCCGGCCAGCGTCGTGTCGACACCACCCGTTACGAGGTGCCGGGCGCCAGCCGGGGCCTGCGCTGGCAGCAGCATCTGCGCGCCGTGCAATGGGAGCACGTCGACGTTCCCGCCGGTCGCTTCGAGGCGCTGCGGGTGATGCGCTACATCAACTTCGAGCACTGGGACATCTGGCGGCTGCATCCGTGGCGCACCGACACGGTCTGGTATGCGCCGGCGGTCGGGCGCTGGGTCCAGCGTGAATGGACCGGCCGCTACTACTGGCCCGGCAAGCGACCGGTCGAGGCCAACGAGGACCGGGTCCGCTGGCGGCTGCTCGACTGGCAGCCAGGCAGGGGCTGAAGCTGCTTCGGGTCGATCGGCAGAAAGCGGCACGGCGGGCCGGGACGCGGGGGGTGGCTTTCGGCGCACGCCGGGTGCTTGCTCCCCGCGCGGTGCCATGAGAAGAGCGGGTGCCGGGGCTCGCGATCGGGCTTCCGGGTGGTTCCCGCCACAAGGCCTAAGCCGAACGTTCGATCGACGCCGCCCCAGGCGCGGCGTACAACGCTTCACAAGCGTCCCGATCCGGCGCGACACCCCCCTGCCCTTGCCCTTCTCCGCGCTTCGCCCGCCGCTCATCATGCCCCCCGCCCTGCTCGACCCCAGGAACGACTTCGTCTTCAAGCGCCTGTTCACCCACCG
>JBAYOD010000128.1:0-8755 GCA_041678445.1 Burkholderiaceae bacterium
CCGAGGCGCACAGGGTTCCTGGCTGTCGCGCGCAGCGCGACTCCATCAATCATTCTCGCGGCGTCCTGTCTGAGCGCAGCGAGCGACGCGCAAGCGGCGGGAGCGAAGCGAGTCACGCCGCGCAGCCAGGAACCCGAGCACCGAGGGCAGTCCCGCGCAGCGGGGCCAAGCACCCGGCGCCGGTCAGGCGAAGCCCCCCGAACCTTGGCCGCCCCAGGCGTTCGAACGCGAAGCAGCATCAGGCCATGACGGCCCCGATCCGGTCGAGCAGCGCCTCGACGCTGTCCTCGACGATCAGGCTGTCGAGATCGGCCGGCGCGGCGAAACCGGCCGCGACCATGCCGCGGCAGGCTTCGAGCAGTCGATCCCAGTAGCCGTCCTGGTTCAGCATGCCGACTGGCTTCGCGTGATAGCGGGTCTGGCGCAGCGTAAGGACCTCGAACAACTCGTCGAGCGTGCCGAGCCCGCCCGGCAGCGCGATGAAGGCGTCGGAGAGTTCGATCATCCGGACCTTGCGCACCGCCATGTCGGGCACGACTTCGAGCCGCGCCAGGCCGTGATGACCGACTTCGCGCGCCAGCAGCGCCTGCGGAATGACGCCGACGACGTCGCCGCCGCCGGCCAGCGCCGCATCGGCCAGCACGCCCATCAACCCGACCCGGCCGCCGCCATAGACCAGCCGCCAGCCGCGCGCCGCGATCGCGGCGCCCGCGCTGCGCGCCCCCTGCGCCCAGCGCGGATCGCCGCCGGCCCGGGCGCCGCAGAAGACGCACAGCCCTGGCGCCTGCCTTTCTTCATCCATTGCGCTCTGCTCCCGTACACCGGCTGCGCCCGCGCGCCGGCTCAGATCTCGTCCCTGGGCTCGCGCGCCAGCAGTGCCTGGACCGCCTCGGCCGGCGAGCGGTGCCCGTCGAGCACCGACTGGACGGCCGCCACGATCGGCAACTCCACCCGGTGGCGGGCCGCCAGCCGCAGCGCGGCTGCCGCGCAGGGCACGCCCTCGGCCACGTGGCCGAGTTCGGCCACGATCTCCGCCAATGGCTGGCCGCGGGCCAGGCCCAGACCGACCCGGCGGTTGCGCGACAGGTCGCCGGTGCAGGTCAGCACGAGATCGCCGAGGCCGGTCAGGCCGGTGAAGGTGGCCGGCTGGGCCCCGAGCGCGAGCCCCAGCCGGGCGATCTCGGCCAGGCCGCGAGTGATCAGCGCGGCACGCGCGTTGTGGCCGAGCCGCAAGCCGTCACAGGCGCCGGCGGCAATCGCCATGACGTTCTTCAGCGCCCCGCCCAGTTCGACACCGACGACGTCTTCGCTGCCGTAGATGCGTACGGTGTCATGATGAAAGGCCTGTTGCACCGTACGCCGCAGGTGGTCGCTGCGGGCCGCGACGGTCAGAGCCACCGGCAGGCCGGCCGCCACTTCCTGGGCGAATGACGGCCCGGACAGCACCGCATGCGCGGCCTCGGCAAGCGTTTCGGCAGCCACCTGATGCGGCAGCAGCCCGGTTTCGCGCTCGATCCCCTTGCACAGCCAGACCAGCCCGGTTGCCGGCGGCAGCCGGCCGGCCAGCGCGGACAGCACCGGTCGCATCCCCGCCACCGAAGTGGCCAGCACCGCCAGCGATTCACCGTCGCCCGCACCCAGCCAGTCGCAGGCCTCGGCCAGGTCGGCACTGACCGTCATCGTGGCGGGCAGGGGCACACCGTCGAGATAGCGTGCATTGACGCGCGTACTGCGCAACGCCCCGGCATGATCGTGGCTGCGGGTCCACAGCAGGGCGGAATGCCGGCGTGCCGCGTGGACCGCCAGCGCGGTTCCCCAGGCTCCGGCACCGAAGAAGGCGATACGCATGCCGGCGCTCAGCGTCGGCTCGCCCGGACGGCCTGCGCTGCGCCAGCCATCTAGCGACCCCAGGTCTCTTCCGCGCGAATGAACCCGACCGTACCGTCGCGGTGGCGCACACGCAGCCAGCCGGTCGGCGCGTCACCGGCCACCTCCAGCATCACGCCGCGCTCGGCCTGGAAGACCAGTTCGGCGACCTCGCCCGGACTGCGCCGCACCGAGGCCAGGGCCCGCGCCACGACGATGTGGCGCGCCGGCGCAAGCTGGTCGCCGGCAATCCAGAACACGTCGCCACCGTAATCACGCACCTTGACCCAGCTGCCCAGGCTGGAGACGACTTCCAGCGGCGTGCCCTGGACGACGATGAAGCGCTTCTGCGCCCGGTCGGACGGGCCGTCGTAGAGCACCGCCGCCGAGGCAGCCTCGCGGAACTCCTGGGCAACCGCATCCTGGGCAGCCGCCGGCGCCGCCGCCGGCGCCGCCGCCAGCAGCGCCGCCAGGACCAGGGTCAGGCGCGCAGTCACCTTCAGTGGGCGCCCGGCACGATGATGCCCGAGCCCTGTTGCTGTCCGGCCTCCTGGCTCTGCTGCGCCAGTCGCTGCTGGTACAGCGCCTCGAAGTTGATCTCGGCCAGATGGATCGGCGGAAAGCCGGTGCGCTGCACGACATCGGCCACGTTCGACCGCAGGTACGGATAGATGATGTTCGGGCAGACCACGTTCATCAGCAGTTCCATCTGCTCGGCCGGCACGTTGCGGATCTCGAAGATGCCGCCTTCCTTTGCCTCGATCAGAAAGGCCACTTTCTCGCCGACCTTGGTGGTCACGGTGACGGTGACCGTGCTCTCGAAAATTCCCTCGGCCACCTGCTGGGCACTGACGTCGAGTCCGATCTCGACCGTCGGCTGGTTCATCTCGAGGAAGATCTGCGGCGCATGCGGGATTTCCAGCGACAAGTCCTTCAGGTACATGCGCTGAATCGTGAATACAGGGGCTTGCGCCTGTTCGGTCATGGAAAGTCCTTGGTGAGTCGGGATGAAAGGGTCGGGGTCGGGAGTCAGCGGGCCGGCGTGGCCCGCGAGCGATCCGGCGGCACCGGTCTCAGAGCAGTGGCGTCAGTCCGCCTTCGCGGTCCAGCGCAGCGAGATCGTCGAAACCGCCGATGTGGCGATCACCGATGAAGATCTGCGGCACCGTGCGTCGGCCGGTCCTGGCGATCATCTCGTCGCGCCGGGTCGGATCGAGGTCGATGCGGATCTTCTCGATGTTCTCGACGCCGCGCGACTCCAGCAGCATCTCGGCGCGCTGGCAATACGGGCACACCGCGGTGGAATACATGACGACCTGGGCGCTCATATCGCTCTCCGGGTTTCGGTGATGACGGGGATCAGGCCGCAATGGCTCATTTGACCACCGGCAGGCCGGCCTGGCGCCAGGCCTGCAGGCCGCCGGCCAGATTGAAGACGTCTTGCCGGCCGCTGCGCCGCAGCGCCGCCACCGCCCGGCCCGAGCTGTTGCCGGTGCCGCAGCAGACCAGCACCGGCTTGCCGGCCGGCAGCTCGCCGGCCCGCTTGTCGAGCTCCGCAGTCGGGATGTTGCGTGCGTTCGGCAGATGGCCGACCGCGAACTCGGCCGCCGGCCGGACATCGAGCACGACCGCGGCACTGTCGTTGATCAGGCGGGTGGCGCCCAGCGTGTCGAGCCCGGCGCCCGCCCCCCCGCGGTTGATCAGTGGCCACAGGAGCATCAGGCCGGAGACGACGGCGATCGTGACGATGACGATGTTCTCGAGGATGAAATCCACGGTCAAACCTGTAGCGGAAACCGGTGATTATAGAATAGCGGCCCTGTCCGACCCTGCGAACGACTCCGCAAAGCCATGACCCATACGCTCGTATTGCTGCGCCACGGCGAAAGCCAGTGGAACCGCGAGAACCGGTTCACCGGCTGGACCGATGTCGACCTGACGCCCGAGGGCCTGCTGGAGGCCCGCCGCGCCGGCGAGCTGCTCAGGGCCGAAGGTTTCGACTTCGATCTCGCCTACACCTCCGTTCTCAAGCGGGCCATCCGCACCCTGTGGACCGTGCTCGACGAAATGGACCGGATGTGGCTGCCGGTGATTCCCGACTGGCGCCTGAACGAACGGCATTACGGGGCGCTGCAGGGACTGGACAAGGCCGAAACCGCGCAGAAGTACGGTGACGAACAGGTACTGGTCTGGCGTCGCGCCTATGCGATCGCGCCCGAACCGCTGCCTGCCGGCGATCCGCGCGAGGCCGACGGCGATCCACGCTATGCCGGCTTGCGCACGGACCAGATTCCGCGCACCGAGTGCCTGAAGGACACCGTGGCCCGCGTGGTGCCGTACTGGAACGAGGTCATCGCGCCGTCGATCCGCGCTGGCCAGCGCGTCATCATCGTCGCCCACGGCAACTCGCTAAGGGCCCTGGTCAAGCACCTGGACGGTCTCGGCGAGGACGAGGTGATCGGGCTGAACATCCCGACCGCCCGGCCGCTGGTCTACCGGCTCGACGCCGACCTCAGGCCGGTCAGCCGCGACTACCTGGGCGATCAGGCCGAGATCGAGGCGGCCATGGCCGCGGTCGTGGCGCAGGGCAAGGCGCGCTGAAGGCCTGCATCCTGCCGGCAGAACCCGGCCGCCGGCAAGGCGGGCAGTTCGCTGGCAAGACAGGCAGTTTATACTGGCCCGCATCACCAAGGCAGGGCTGCGCGGCTGAGCCGCCGGCCGATGGCGTCCCACAGGACTTCGCGAAGATGGGCAAGTTCAAATCCATAGGCCTGGTGTCGGCCGGCGCACTGGCCGGCATCCTGGTCAGCATCGGCCTGAGCGCGGTCGCTCAGCGCGAGACGCGCGGCACGCTGCCGCTCGACGAACTGCGTCAGTTCACCGACGTGTTCGGCGCGATCAAGGCCAACTATGTCGAGCCGGTCGACGACAAGCGGCTGATCACCGAGGCGATCAGCGGCATGCTGTCCGGGCTCGACCCGCACTCGGCCTATCTCGACGCCGATGCCTACCGCGAGCTGCAGGTCGGCACCCAGGGCGAGTTCGGCGGCCTCGGCATCGAGGTCGGCACCGAAGACGGCTTCATCAAGGTGGTCTCGCCGATCGAGGACACACCGGCAGCGCGCGCCGGCGTCAAGGCCGGCGACCTGATCGTCAAGATCGACGACACCCCGACCAAGGGCATGTCGCTGGCCGACGCGGTCAAGCTGATGCGCGGCAAGCCCAAGACGAAGATCGTGCTGACGATCTCGCGCAAGGACGAGACCCACCCGCTGGTCATTCCGATCATCCGCGACGTGATCCGCGTGCAGTCGGTCAAGTCGAAGATGGTCGAGCCCGGCTATGCCTGGCTGCGCATCACCCAGTTCCAGGAGCACACGGTCGAGAACCTCGTGCGCCACATCGACGTGCTCTGGCGGCAGGGCCCGGTGAAGGGCTTCGTGCTCGACCTGCGCAACGACCCGGGCGGCCTGCTGCACGGCGCGGTCGGCGTGTCGGCCGTCTTCCTGCCGCCGGGCTCGCCTGTGGTCAGTACCGACGGGCGCACCGAAGATGCCAGCCGCAAATACGTCGCAAGCCCCGCCGACTACCTGCGCGGCACGCGCGAGGACCCGCTGCGGCACCTGCCCGCCGGCATCCGCGAAGTGCCGATGGTGGTGCTGGTCAACGCCGGCTCGGCCTCGGCCTCCGAGATCGTCGCCGGCGCACTGCAGGATCACAAGCGGGCGGTGGTGATGGGCACCCAGACCTTCGGCAAGGGCTCGGTGCAGTCGATCCTGCCGCTGTCGAACACCACGGCCATCAAGCTCACCACGGCACGCTACTACACGCCCAGCGGCCGCTCGATCCAGGCCAAGGGCATCGAACCCGACCTGATCGTCGAGGAAACGCCTGACGGCGACCTGAACAGCTTCCGCGTGCGCGAGGCCGACCTGAGCCGGCACCTGAGCAATGGCCGCGAGCCCGAGCCGCAGCGCACACCGCGCGAGGACAGCGAACCCGATCCGAGGCTGCGCGACCGCAAGCCGATCGAATTCGGTTCGCCCGAAGACCATCAGCTGCGTCAGGCGCTGAACCACCTGCAGGGCAAGCCGGTCACCCTGGCCGGAACGGACAAGGCCGACAAGACGGACGAACCCGCGACGGAGCCGTCGAAGTAACGCCTTGAACGACGAGCAGCTTCTTCGCTACAGTCGCCACCTGCTGCTCGACGAGATCGGCGTCGAGGCCCAGGAACGCCTGCTGGCCAGCACGATGCTGGTGGTCGGCGCCGGCGGGCTCGGCTCGCCGGCCACCCTGTACCTGGCGGCAGCCGGGGTCGGACGGCTGCTGCTGGCCGACGACGACGCCGTCGACCTGACCAATCTGCAGCGCCAGATCCTGCATCGCCAGGATCGCATCGGGGAACCCAAGGCCGACTCCGGCCGCCGCAGCCTGCTCGAACTGAACCCGGGCATCGAGGTCCAGGCCATCGTCGAGCGCCTGGGCAACGACCGCCTGCTCGCCCTGGCCCGCCAGGCCGACGTGGTGCTCGACTGCTGCGACAACTTCGAGACCCGCCATGCGATCAACCGTGCCTGCGTCGCCACCGGCACACCGCTGGTCTCGGGCGCGGCCATCCGCTTCGACGGGCAGTTCGCGGTCTTCGACACACGCCGTGCAGACTCGCCCTGCTATCACTGCCTGTTCCCGGAAGGGCGGGACGTCGAGGAAGTCCGCTGCGCGACCATGGGCGTGTTCGCACCCCTGACCGGCATCATCGGCACGATGCAGGCCGCCGAAGCCCTGAAGCTCGCTGGCGGCTTCGGCCAGCCGGCCGTGGGCCGGCTGATGCTGCTCGATGCACGGACCCTGCACTGGCACACGGTCGCGGTACCGCGCGACCGCGACTGCCCGGTCTGCGGGCAGCGCGAGTGAGCGGCATCCCGGCACTGACCGCCCCGTCGCCGCAGACCGGGCTCCTGGAGCGCGCGCGCGCGACGCTGCGCCAGGTCTTCGGCCACGACGACTTCCGCGGCCTGCAGGCCGAGGTCGTCACCGAAGTGGCCGGCGGTGGCGATGCCCTGGTGCTGATGCCGACCGGAGCCGGCAAGTCGCTGTGCTACCAGGTGCCGGCCCTGCTGCGCGAGGGCACCGGCGTCGTCGTCTCGCCCCTCATCGCCCTGATGCAGGACCAGGTCGTGGCCTTGCGCGAATTCGGCGTGCGCGCCGCCTTCCTGAACTCGACGCTGGCCGCCCGCGAAGCCCGCGAGGTCGAACGCCAGCTGGTCGCCGGCGAACTCGACCTGCTCTACATCGCTCCCGAACGCCTGCTGACCGAGCGCAGCCTCGAACTGCTCGATGCCGCGCGCATCGCGCTGTTCGCGATCGACGAGGCCCACTGCGTCTCGCAATGGGGCCACGACTTCCGGCCCGAGTACCTGCAGCTGGCGATCCTGCACGAGCGCTGGCCCCGGGTGCCGCGGATCGCGCTGACCGCAACGGCCGATGCGCTGACCCGCAACGAGATCGTCGAGCGCCTCGCGCTGCACGAGGCCCGCCAGTTCGTCTCCAGCTTCGACCGACCCAACATCCGCTACCGGATCGTCGAGAAGGTCGATCCGCGCCGGCAGTTGCTCGCCTTCATCAACGACGGTCACGCCGGCGAGGCCGGCATCGTCTACTGCACATCGCGCGCCAAGGTCGAGGACACCGCCGACTGGCTGTCCGGACACGGCATTCCGGCCCTGCCCTACCACGCCGGCATGGACACCGCCACCCGCACCGGCCACCAGGCACGCTTTCTGCGCGAGGACGGCCTGGTCATGGTCGCGACCATCGCATTCGGAATGGGCATCGACAAGCCCGATGTGCGCTTCGTCGCCCACCTCGACATGCCACGCAGCGTCGAGGGCTACTATCAGGAAACCGGCCGAGCCGGGCGCGACGGCCAGCCGGCCGAAGCCTGGATGGCCTACGGACTGGCCGACGTCGTCCAGCAGCGGCGCTTCATCGACCAGTCGGAAGGCAGCGAAGCCCACAAGCGGATCTCCTCGGGCAAGCTTGATGCAATGCTCGGCCTGGCCGAGACGATCGAGTGCCGGCGCGTGCGCCTGCTCGCCTACTTCGGCGAAGACAGCCGCAGCTGCGGCAATTGCGACAATTGCCTGGAGCCGCCCGAGCCCTGGGACGCCACCGAAGCGGCCCGCAAGCTGCTGTCATGCATCTGGCGGATCCGCGCGGCGAGCGGCTTCGGTTTCGGTGCCCAGCACGTCATCGCCGTGCTGCGCGGGCAGGACAATCCGAAGGTGCGCCAGTTCGGCCACGAGGCGCTGAGCACCTTCGGCATCGGCGCCGACCTCGACGAACAGGCCTGGCGGGCCGTCCTGCGCCAGCTGATTGCCCGCGGCATGGTCATCGTCGACCATCAGCGCCACCAGGTGCTGGCACTGGCACCGGAGAGCCGCCAGCTGTTGCGTGGCGAAACCACGCTGCAGATGCGCCGGCCCCGTCGACCCGCGCGCGGCAAGCCGGGTGCGCGCCGCACGACAAGTTCGACACCGGCCGGACTGCCCGACACCGACCCGGTCACCGAGGCCCTGTTCGAGCGGCTGCGCGAATGGCGACGCGCCGTGGCCGCCGAGCGCCAGCTGCCACCCTATGTGATCTTCCACGACTCGGTGCTGCGCGAGATCGCCGCCCGCCGGCCGCACTCGCTCGACGCCCTGGCCGACCTCTCCGGCGTCGGCCAGCGCAAGCTCGAGTCCTGGGGTCAGGCGATCATCGACCTGATCGCAACCCACGCCCCCTGAGACTGCTGCCCGGACGCGGCCCGAAACCGGTGCGGGGCGCCGCCGCCGGCTGAACCGGTGCGCTGCGCGGGGTCGCAGCCTGTGCCGGACGGGCCTGC
>JBAYOD010000129.1:0-8753 GCA_041678445.1 Burkholderiaceae bacterium
CGGCCGCGAGGTGTATGCGCGCGGTGCGCGCAACCCGGTCGGGCTCGACTTCAATCCGGCCGACAAGACGCTGTGGTGGACGGACAACCAGGTCGACGGCCTGGGTGACGACGTGCCGCCGGGAGAGCTGAACCGTTCGACCCAGGCCGGTGAGCATTTCGGCTTCCCGTACTGGAATGGCAAGTTCAAGGTGGCCGGCTCGGGGGCGGCTCCCGACCTGAAGGACATGGCCGAGCCGGCCAATGCGGTGTTCCCGCAGGTCGAGTTCCCGGCCCACCAGGCACAGCTCGGCATGACCTTCTACACCGGCAAGAAGTTCCCTGCGAGGTACCGCGGCGGTGTCTTCGTTGCGGCCCATGGTTCCTGGAACCGCACGACGCCGTCGGGTGCCGAGGTGCAGTTCGTCCCGATCCGGGCGGACGGTACGGCCGGCGAGATGGAAGTCTTCGCGTCGGGCTTCCTGGATCCGGACACCGGTGTCTACCGGGGCCGTCCGGTCGATGTGGTGCAGATGAAGGACGGTTCGATCCTCGTTTCCGATGATTTCGCCGGTGCGATCTACCGGATCAGCTACGGAGACTGAGGCCATCGTGCTGGATCGACTCCTGCGCAGTGCTTTCGCCGTCGTGCTGCCGCTGGTGCTGTGTGCGCCAGCGGCGTCGCCGGCGCTGGCTGGTGACGCCGAAGCAGGGCGTGCGAAGGCGAAAGCCTGCGTGATGTGCCACGGGGAAATGGGCCTGGCCACGAACCCGGGGGCGCCCAATCTCGCCGGGCAGCCGATGGTCTACCTGATCGAGGAGATGAAGAACTACCGCAGCGGCAAGCGCCAGGATCCGGTGATGAGCGTGATCGCGAAGCCGCTGACCGATGCCGAGATCGCAGACCTCGCTGCCTGGTACGCGTCGATCGAAATTGAAATCAAGGCGCGCTGAGCGCGGCCTTCGGGAGGAGGGGACGGCGATGGGCCGCAAGGCAGCCTGTGCAAGGGGGCGCGCGATTGCGCGGGTCGCGGTGGTCGGGCTGGCAGTGACGGCGGTTCCGCAATGGACGGCCGCGCGCGATGGCGAGCTGTCGCCGGTGACCGTGACCGCCACCCGGGTCGAGCAGCCGAGCTTCGATGTACCGGCCGCTGTCGATGGCGTGGACCTCGATCCGGCCACCGTCCAGCAGCCGGGCGTGAATCTTTCCGAAGCGCTCGGACGGCTGCCGGGCGTGATGGTGCGCAACCGGCAGAACTACGCCCAGGATCTGCAGGTGTCGTCGCGCGGCTTCGGCGCACGCGCGGCATTCGGGGTGCGTGGCGTGCGCCTGAACCAGGATGGCATTCCGTTCACGATGCCCGACGGGCAGGGCCAGACCGGCCTGTTCGACCTGGATTCGGCGGCGCGCATCGAAGTCCTGCGCGGGCCGTTTGCGGCGCTGTACGGCAACTCGGGCGGTGGCGTGCTGTCGCTGTTCACGGCGCAGCCGCCGGATCGCCCGGGGCTGCGCGCCTACGGGGGGGCCGGCAGTCACGGTGCCTGGAAGCTCGGTCTGGGCTATGGCGGACCGTTCGGCCGCGAGACGGCCGCACCGGGCCAGCCGACTGCCGTCCTGAACGTTTCCCGATTTGCGGCCGACGGCTATCGCGACCACAGCCGGACCCGGCGCGACCTGCTGGGTGCGCGGCTCGACTGGGGCGTCGACGGCGACTCCCGCTTCGGCCTGACGGCCACCTTGCTCGACCAGCCCGACACCCTCGATCCGCTCGGCCTGACCCGCGAGCAGATCGACGAGAACCGCCGGCAGGCGGGCGCCGGTGCGCTGGCGTTCGACACCCGCAAGAGCATCGAGCACCGGCAGGTCGGCCTGAACTGGGACAAGCGGCTCAATGACCGGGATACGCTGACCTTGCGTGGCTACATCGGTGACCGTCAGGTCAGGCAGTTCCTGGCCTTCAGCGGGGCGGCGCCGGGCGCGTCGGGCGGTGTGGTGGATCTGGACCGGGCCTTCGGCGGCCTGGGGGCGCAATGGACGCGCAGCCTGCCGCTGGCCTGGGGGCCGGCCAACCTCACGGTCGGCGTCGAATACGACCGGATGGGCGAGCGGCGTCGGGGCTTCGTCAACGAATCGGGAGTTGCCGGCGAATTGCGCCGCAACGAGATGAACACCGTCTGGAATTTCGACCAGTACGCGATCGCCGAGTGGTGGTTCGCCGAGCGCTGGCGGCTGGCGGGCGGCGTGCGCCATTCTCGCGTGGCCTTCGACGTCGACGACGATTTCATCACCGCGATCAATCCGGACGACTCGGGCAGCCGCAGCTATTCGGCAACCCGCCCGGTGGTCGGGCTGCTGTATGCGCTGAGCGATACCGTCAACCTGTATGCGTCGGCCGGCCGGGGGTTCGAAACGCCGACCTTCGCCGAGCTGGCCTACCGGCCCGATGGCCAGCCAGGACTGAACTTCGGGCTCCAGGCCAGCAGCAGCCGGAACTACGAGGTCGGCGTCAAGGCGCAACTGATGCCGGCCGTCCGGTTGAACCTGGCCTTGTTCGACATCGAGACCCGCAACGACATCGTTCCCGATGCCAACGTCGGTGGCCGCACGACCTTCCGCAACGCCGCGCGCACCCTGCGCCGGGGCCTGGAGCTGGGGCTCGAGTCGGAGTTCGGCGCCGGTTTCAGCACCTATCTCGCCTGGACCTGGACGGACGCGCAGTTTCGCGACTATCGCAGCCTGTCGGGCGAGGACCTGTCGGGCAAGTCTCTGCCCGGTGTGCCGCGCAGCTCGCTGTATGCGGAGCTCGAATGGCGGCACGCGGCCAGCGGTTTCGTCACGGCGCTCGAAGCGCGCTGGAACGCGCGGGTCTTCGTCGACGACCTGAATTCGGCGGCCGCCGACTCGTTCTCGTCGGTCGACTGGCGACTGGGTTACGACTGGCGGGGGGCGCAGTGGCGCGTGACCCCGTATCTGCGCATCGACAATCTGTTCGACCGCGAGTACGTGGGTTCGGTCGTGGTCAACGCGGCCAATGGCCGCTTCTACGAACCGGCGCCGGGACGTGCCGTGTTCGCCGGAGTCAAGGCCAGCTACAGCTTCTGAGCGTCAGTCCCGGCCTGTTACACCGTCAGCCCCTGCCCGTCACCGGCAGCAAAGTGCCGGTGACGGCGCCGGAATGACCGGACAGCAGGAAGACGATCACCTCGGCGATCCGTTCGGGGGCGACCCAGGTGCTGAAATCGGCGTCGGGCATGTCGTGCCGGTTGCGCGGTGTATCGATCACGCTGGGCAGCACCGCGTTCACGGTGATGCGCTCGGGCCGGAGTTCCTCGGCCAGCGCTTCGGTCAACCGGGCAACGGCTGCCTTCGAGGCGGCATAGGGTCCCATGCCGGCGCCTGCCTTGCCGGCCGCCAGCGCGCCGATGTTCACGATGCGCCCGCTGCCATCACGTGGCAGATGGGGAAGGACGGCCCGGCTGGTGGTGACCGCGGTCATCAGGTTGATGTCGAACATCGCCTGCCAGGTGTCCGGCGGGCTGTCCTCGACGCGGGCGTAGGTGAAGTCGCCCGCGATGTTCACCAGCGCATCGATATGTCCGAAGCGCGCCAGTGCGGCGTCGATGGCAGCGGCCACGGCCGCCGGGACCCGGAGATCGGCCTGGCAGACCGCGACCCGGTCGGCGGCGGCCGCGTAGCGCTCGGCGGGCAATTCGCTGCGCACCAGCAGGACTGCCGATCCGCCTCGCTCGATCACGGCCTGCGCGACGGCCTGGCCGAGCGCTCCGGCGGCGCCGGTGATGACGACTACCTGGGTATCGAGGCGCATGGCGGGGTCTCCGGATTGCGGGTTCACGGAAGTTGCTGTCGGTGTGCGGACCGGGCGCCGCGTCCATGGGCCGCCATCTCGCTTGCCTTGCGCCCCGTGACCTGGCGGAAGGCATGACTGAAGGCGGCGACGCCGGCGAATCCCAGCCTGGCCGAGACCTGCTTGACGGACAGGTCGCCGCGGCCGAGCAGCGGCAGTGAAGCGCTGATGCGTGCGCGCTGGCGCCAGGCCTTGAAGGTGAGTCCGGTTTGTGCCGGAAACAGCCGCGAGATGGTTCGCATCGACGCGCCGGCGCGGCTGGCCAGGTCGGCAAGCCCGGTGTCGCAGCGCGGGTCGGCAAGCACCATCTCGGCCACGCGCCGTGCGCGCGGATCGGTCGGCATCGGCATGAAACTGCCCGGGTCCTCGGCCGCCGGCAGCTGGTGCAGGGCGACATCGGTGAGCAGCCTGCGCAGCGCGGGACCGGTGTCGTCGGCGAAGGCGCCGAGGATCACTTCGCGCAGCAGCGGTGCGACAGTGACCACGAACGGCCGGTTCAAGCGCGCGGCTTCCTCGTGAGCGGCGAGCTGGGTGGCCTCGATCAGCAACGCCCGCATCTCGAGATCGGCAAGCACGTCGACCGTGTGCTGGGTGCGCGGCGGCAGCCAGACGGCGCGTTCGGGCGGGACGAACCAGCAGCCTTCCGGCGTGCCCACCTGCATCAGGCCCTCGGGGGCGTACAGCAACTGGGCTTCGGGATGAACGTGCAGGCCGATGTGCATGCCGCGTGGATAGCTGCGCGCCAGCACGCCGGCCGGCATTTGCCGGAAATTCGTGCGGGCTGCGCGGTGTACCGGAACCGCTGCCGTCCCCGGGCTGCTTTGGCGTGTCATCGACATGGATTGTCTCCAGATCGACCAAAGGACTCTCTAAGATAGCCCGACTTCGAGGGGGGGTGATGCAAGCGAACAATCCCGGTACGGTCATCGGTTTCATCAACGCCGCGCATTTCGTCGATCACTACGCGATGCTGATCTTCGCTGCGGCCGTGGTGGTGATGGCCCCGGTCTTCGGGATGAGCTACGGCGAGTTCCTGCCGTACGCGACGCCCGGCTTCATTGCATTTGGTGCCGGATCCCTGCTCACGGGCTGGCTGGGCGATCACTGGAGCCGACGCCACATGATGGCGATCTTCTTCGTGGGCATCGGCGGTGCGATGATCGTCACCGGCCTGGCGCGCACGCCGGTGGAAGTGGGCATCGCGCTGTTCGCCATCGGTGCATTCGCGGCGATCTACCACCCGGTGGGCACGGCGATGCTGGTGGCTTACGCCGACCGGCTCGGCCGTCACGTCGGGATCAACGGCGTCTGGGGCAATCTGGGCGTTGCCTCGGCGGCGCTGGTCACCGGCGTCCTCACGCAGTTCCTGGGCTGGCGCTGGGCCTTCATCGTGCCGGGCATCGTGACGATCGGGCTGGGCATCGCCTTCATGCGGGCGGTGGCCGACGAGCGGCACAGGGTGGTCAACAAGGGCAACGCCACACCGCCCCGGGTGGGGGCCGATGCGATGCGCCGCGTCGTCATTGCCCTGGTGATCACGATCATCGCCAGTTCGACGACGTTCAACGCGATCACGGTTGCGGTGCCCAAGCTGTTCGAGGAGCGCCTGGCGGAGCTGACCCGGGATCCGGCCTGGATCGGTGCGATCGCCGCCGGCGTCTACGTGTTCGGCGCGATGGCGCAGTACACGATCGGCCATCTGATCGACCGGCATTCGCTGAAGGCGGTTTTCCTGCCGGTGGCCTTCATTGTTGCGCCGCTGCTGGCCCTGGCCGCAAGTGCTTCGGGGTGGCCGCTGATCCTGGTATCGATCGGGATCGTGATCGGCATCTTCGGGCAGGTGACGGTCAACGACGCGATGGTGGCCCGCTACACGGCGGATGCCTGGCGCTCACGGGCCTATGCGCTGCGCTACTTTCTCGGCTTCACCGCTGCCGGTGTGTCGGTGGCCCTGGTGGCCTGGCTGCACGCGACCGGCGGCTTCCAGCTGATGCTGCAGGCGTTTGCCGGCCTGTGCCTGCTGATCATCGTCGGCGCCTTCATTTTCCCGAATGACCGGCTGGCTGCCCCGGTCGCAGCCGGCACCGCCAAGGCCCCGGCCAGCTGAGCATCGGGGATCGCGCCCGGCGAGGCGGCGCTCAGGCCGCGGGCAGGCTCTCGACCAGCGCGATCATCCGCTTGCGCTGCGCGTCGTCGGGCAGCGGGCCCACGGCGGCGCCCATGTTGTCGCTCATGTTCACCACCCGGCTGGTGGCCGGCGTGATCGTGGTAACGGCCGGATGGCTGGCGACGTACTTCAGGAAGAACTGCGCCCAGCTCGTGGCGCCGAATTCCTGTGCCCAGTCGGGCACTTGCCGATTCGCCACCCGCCGCCAAAGCCGGGTGCGGCCGAACGGTGCATAGACGAGCACGGCGATGCCGCGGTCGCGCGCGAGCGGCAGGAAACGCTGCTCGGCGTCGCGGTCGTCGATCGCATAGTTGGTTCCGATGAAGTCGATCGGCTCGCTGCGCATCGTCGCCAGCAGGTCGTCGTACTGACGTTCGAAGGTGGTGGTCACACCGATGTAGCGGACACGGCCCTTGTCCTTCATCTCCCGCAGCAGGGGCAGCTGGGTGCGCAGGTCGCCCATGTTGTGGACCTGGATCAGGTCGATGACCGGCCGGCCGAGCCGTTCGAACGAGGCTTCGAGCTGCTGGCGGGCGGCTGCCGGGTCGGCACTGCCGCCGCGCGCCACGTTCAGCTTGGTGGCCCAGAACAGCCTGTCGGCAATGCCCAGTTGCTGCGCGATGCGGCCGGCCACCTCCTCGGAGGCGCCGTAGGCCGGCGCCGTGTCGAACACGGTGCCGCCCAGGGCCAGCATGCGTTGCAGCACCTCGCCCAGTGCGGTGGCATCCTCGCTGCGCGCCACCTGGGCGAAGGTGGCCGAGCTGCCCAGGCCGATGATGGGCAGCCGTTCGCCGCTGGCAGGAATCGCGCGAGTGATCAGGGCGGTGTTGCCGGCAGCGGGCGCTGTGCTGAAGGCGGTGCGCGGGGCGAACGCGAGCAGCCCCGCTGCGCGGGTGGCACCTTGCAACCAGTTTCGACGCGTCGTCATGCTGTCACTCCTTTGATGCGTTCGGTTTCGGGAGAGGGGCCTGCCGGCCCGGCTGGTGCAGGCGGTATCGCAGCTGCGGCCGATGTGCGGCCGAGCCAGAGCCCGAGCGCCATCCAGACGATGGCCAGCGGGACCGCGAAGGCGGCGAGCGCCGCCAGCCCCATGCCCAGGCGGCCGAGCAGCCCTTCGGTCTGGGCGCCGACGACGTCGCCGGCGCGATAGACGAAGGTGTCGATGAAGGCCTTGGCCTTGTAGCGCTCGGCGCGCGAGACGCCAGTGAACAGGGTTTCGCGCGCCGGCCGCATCACGCCGCGCTGCACCGCCCGGAAGGCCGCCTCGAAGACGATCAATGCCGCCAGCGAGCCGACGATGGCCAGGCCCAGGAAGCCGAGAACGGCGGTGACCGGCAGCAGGGCCAGCGTGAACGAGACGCCGACACGCTTCATCAGGTGGCCGGTGACGAGCGCCTGCAGGACCAGGGTCGCGATCTGCGTGATCAGGTCGATGCGGGCGAAGACGGTGGTGCGCAGATCGAGGTCGCTGCCCAGGGCAGCCACCATCTGCAGCCGCGTGAAGTACAGGAAGGTGGCCATTACTGCGAGGATCAGCACATAGCCGCAGATCGCGAGCAGGAACGGCGACCGGGCGACGGCGACCAGGCCGTCCCAGGCACTGCCGCCGATCGGCCGCGGATTGACTGCGTCGCCGTCGCCGTCGCCGTCGGTGCCGTGTGCCGGGCCGGGTCGGCGCGGCAGGCGGCTCAGCCAGCCGGCAGCACCCACCGCGAGCACCAGGAAGCCTGCGGCCACCAGCATCAGCGCCGGCGTACCCAGTGGCCGGGCCAGCAGGCTGGCCAGCCAGGGGCCGAAGATGGCGCCGAGGGTGCCGCCGACAGCGATCGCACCGAACAGCCGCCGGCTCTGCTCGGCGGTGAAGCGATCGGCCATCAGCGCCCAGACCAGCATCGTCGCGAACAGGTTGAAGACGCTGAACCAGACGTAGAAGACCTGGCCGCTGGCCGTGCCGATCGCGGCCGGGGCGAATACCAGCAGGGCGTGGAAGCCGAGCAGGCCGGCAGCGAAGAACAGGTAGGTGGCGGCGATGAACGCCATCGGGCGCAGGCGGCTGACCAGCGCGCCGAACAGCGGGTTGACCAGCAGCGTGACCACCACCGTGCCCACGAACAGCCAGCGGATCGCATCCATGCCGCGCTGCATGCCGAGCGCCTCGCGCGCCGGGCGCAGCACCATCAGCGCGGTGAGTACGCAGAAGAACAGCAGGCCGGCGACGAAGACCGGCAGCCGCTCGTCACGGTCGATGTTGGTGAAGCGCTGGAGCAGGGCAGTGGGCATCGGGCTCGTCCTGTCGATCTGCAGTGTGCCCGAGCCTGGAGCGTCATCAAAGCAAGGCCCTCGGTTACACTCGGCAAGACCCTGGATCGCGCTCGGCGAGGGAGCCTGAAATGATCGAAGACCTGCCGCCCGTCGTCGTTGCCGAACACTTTCGCCGACCCCGGCCCGGGCAGCTCGCTGCGCTGGTCGGGGCGATGACCGGCCACGTGGCCGACGCGCTCGGGGGCCGGGGCGGCTTCGACTACCGGATCAAACCGGTGATCGACGGTCAGTCATCGTTCTGCGCCGTGGCGCTGACCTGTGACGCGGGACCAGCCGACAACCTTGCGGTGTTCACTTCGCTCGGGCACCTGCAGGACGGCGATGTGATCGTCGCCGCCACGGGTGCTCACACCGGCTGCGCGGTCGCGGGCGACCTGTTGCTGGGCATGGCGCGCAACGGCGGCGCGCTTGCCTTCGTCA
>JBAYOD010000130.1:0-8695 GCA_041678445.1 Burkholderiaceae bacterium
GACGGTTTTTCGATCGTGCTGATGAGCACCCTGGTCTTCGCCGGTGCCGCCCAGTTTGCCGTTCTGGATCTGTGGGGGGCGCACGTGCCGCTCGTCCCGCTGGCCATCACCGTCTTCGCCATCAACGCCCGCCATCTGCTGATGGGGGCCACGCTTCATCCGTGGCTGCGCGATCTGTCGCCCGCACAACGCTACGGCGTGATGCTGGTCGTTTCCGACGCCAACTGGGCGATGTCCATCCAGGCATTCGGGCGTGGCGAGTCGGCGATGGGGCTGTTGCTGGGCGGCGGCCTTGCCCTCTGGCTGTCCTGGGTGCTGGGCTCCGGGCTGGGCCTTTACTTCGGCAACGCCATCCATGACCCGGTCAACCTGGGCCTGGACATGGTGATGGGCTGCTTCCTGCTGGCCATGGCGATTGGCGGTCAGAAGAGCCTGCGCATGTCGGTCATCTGGGCCGTGGCAGCGTGTGCGTCACTGATGGCCTGGCGGTATCTGCCGGACAACAGCCACGTCGTCGCGGGCGCCTTGACAGGCGGTGCTGATCGCGCTTCTGGCGCCGCTGGCTGCGGATGGCGATCACGGTGCCCGCCTGGCGCTGCTGGTCACGGCCGTGACCATGCGGGTGCTGAAGAAACCCCTGCCGGCCATTGCGGCCGGCATCGTTGCCGCGGCCTCAGTCCGGCAGTTGTTTGCGCCCGGCGCCTGACGCCTGCCCGATCACCGGCGTGGCGAGGGCTCATCGGCGCGACGAAGCGCTTGCCAGCCGCGCACCCGGGCCGGGTACCGGGCGGCCCTCGCGGGCGGAGGCCAGCCGATGGCCGGCGGCACACTGGACGACTGCTTCGACCGGCTGTCCGCAGTCGCGGTGGGTGACGACCACTGACGGCCCGGCCGGGTCCGCACAATGGCGATCTCCCCAGCGAAGCATGGCGATCAGGACCGGATACAGGTCGAGCCCTTTCCCGGTCAACCGGTATTCGTTGCGCACCCGATCGCCAGGATCGCGATACGGCGAAGCTTCGAGTACGCCGGCCGCGACCAGCTTTCTGAGTCGGTCGGCCAGGACCGGATCGGAGACGCCGACGTGATCACGGATGCGATCGAAACGGCGAACGCCGTTGAAGGCCTCCCGCAGCACCAACAGCGTCCACTTCTCGCCGATCACCGCGAGGGTGCGCTGGATCGAGCAGTTTTCGGTGTCGTAGTCGAGCCACTGCATGACTGAATTGCTCTCCGATTTGACAATCACAATGGTTCCATTCTAACTTAATTTATGAAAGTTAGTCGACCGGAGGTCAAGCAATGACAAATCCCATGGAAACCGCAAGTACCGATCGTCTCCCCGATGTCTCGCTCGAGGCTGCCAGCCGCTTCGTTGCGGCGTCCGGCTTCGTGGTCGAGCAAGTCACGAACACCCACCTGCGCGGGCACGTCGCACTCGGCGAGGACCACTTCACGCCCTGGGGCGTGGTCCATGGCGGCGTATACGCCACGATCGTCGAAAGTGCTGCCAGCATCGGCGCCAGCCACGCAGTCGTCGGACGCGGCGAGTTCGCGGTGGGCGTGCACAATGCCACCGACTTCCTGCGGCCGAGCACCGGTGGGCGCGTCTCGGTAGACGCCGAAGCGCTGCATCAGGGACGCACCCAGCAACTGTGGCAAGTCGTCATCACCGACGACGCGACCAACAAGGTGCTCGCCCGCGGCCAGTTGCGCTTGCAGAACGTGCCGCTGCGCGCTTAGCGGGGCGACCGTTCGATTCCATCCATCCGCCCTTCGTCGGGTCTTCGGGAAAGTGCGAAGATGGCCGCTCGATTCCGGTACACCATCTGCAGTTGAAGGCGACAGGATCCGGCAGGATCCGTCGCCACTGTTCAACCCTTTCTACCTGCCACGCTCACCATGCCCGAAGCCCTGCAGGCGTCTCCCGGCCTGGCTGCGGCACTCGCCGCCCTGTTCGGCCTGATGGTCGGCAGCTTCCTCAACGTCGTCATCTACCGGCTGCCGAAGATGATGGAGCTCGAGTGGGAAGACCAGGCCGCCGAGCTGCGCGGGGAAACGCCCCCCGAGCGCCCGCCCTTCAACCTGATGGTGCCACGCTCGCGCTGCCCGCGCTGCAGCCACCCGCTCGGCGCGCTCGAGAACGTCCCGTTGCTGAGCTGGCTCGCCCAACGCGGCCGTTGCAAGGCCTGTGCCAGCCCGATTCCAGCCCGCTATCCGCTGGTCGAGCTGGGCACGGCGCTGCTCACCGGCCTGGCGGTCTGGCAGTTCGGCGCCGGCTGGGCGGGCCTGGGCGCCGTCCTGCTCGGCTTCGCCCTGGTCACCCTGACCTTCATCGACCTCGACACCCAGCTGCTGCCCGACAGCCTCACCCTGCCCCTGCTGTGGCTGGGCCTGCTGTTCAACCTGTGGGGCGTATTCGCGCCGCTGCCCGAGGCCGTCATCGGGGCCATGGCCGGCTACCTGGTGCTGTGGAGCGTCTACTGGCTGTTCCGGCTGGCCACCGGCAAGGAAGGCATGGGCTTCGGTGACTTCAAGCTGCTGGCTGCGCTCGGCGCCTGGTTCGGCTGGACTGCCCTGCCCGCGATCATCCTGCTCGCTTCACTGGTCGGCTCGGCTGTCGGCATCGCGCTGATCCTCTTCGGCGGGCACCGGCGCGAGCAGCCGATCCCGTTCGGCCCCTATCTGGCCGGGGCCGGCCTGCTCGCGCTGTACTTCCGCGAGCCGCTGAACCGACTGATCGGATTGGCCTGAACCGACTGATCGGATTGGCCTGAGCCGGCTGATCGGCTTCGCCTGAACGGGCCACCCGGCTCGGCCGGCACCGCTGCCGGCCGCGTCCGGACCGCAGAATCGGGCGCGGCTGCCTGCGGTCTGCCCGACATCGACCGGGAAACTCTGGCCATCGCCTGCTAGACTCGCGCGAATGGAATCCAGACGCTATCTCGTAGGCCTGACCGGGGGCGTGGGCAGCGGCAAGAGCACCGTGGCCGACCTGTTCGCCGCCCATGGCGTGACGATCGTCGACACCGATGCGGTCGCCCATGCCTTGACGGCGCCGGGCGGCGCTGCGATTCCGCCGATCCGCGATGCCTTCGGCGCCGGGGTCATCGCCGAGGACGGCGCGCTGGACCGGGCCGCGATGCGGGCCATCGTCTTCGACGACGCCGCGGCGCGGAAACGGCTCGAAGCGATTCTGCATCCGATGATCGGCCACTGCTGCAATCTGATGGTCGACGCCGCGTCGGGCATCTACACGATGGTCGTGGTCCCGCTGCTGGTCGAATCCGGGCACTGGCGCAACCGGATCGACCGCCTGCTGGTGATCGACTGTCCGGTCGAGGTCCAGATCGCACGGGTCATGCAGCGCAACCGCTTCACGCGCGAGCAGGTGCAGGCCATCATGGCTGCGCAGACGACCCGCGAAGCACGCCTGGCCGCGGCCGACGACGTCATCGACAATGGCGGCGATGCGGCCGCTCTCGGCCCCCAGGTCGACGCGCTGCATCAACGCTACCTGGCGCTGGCCGCCGACCGGATGGCTGCCCAGTGACCCGACTCCCGGACGGGACGGGTTTGTCAACCGACTGCCTTTGCGCCAGAATTCCCCGAACCGAGCCACCAAACCGGCCCAGGACGAGCCCTTGATCCTGTACGAGTACCCGCTGAACGAACGCGTCCGGACCCTGTTGCGGCTCGAGGACCTGTTCGAGCGTCTCGACATCTTCGCGCAGCGCGAGCATCCGCTCGATCACCACATTGCGCTGATCACGCTGTTCGAGATCCTCGACGTGTCGGCCCGCGCCGACCTGAAATCCGACCTGCTCCAGGAACTCGAACGCCAGCGCCAGACCCTGGCCGGCTTCCGTTCGAGCCCGCAGGTCGCCACCGAGATGCTCGAACGCGTGCTGACGCGAATCGACAGCACCGCCGCCAGCCTCGGGGCGATGACCGGGCGCACCGGCCAGCACCTGCGCGACAACGAATGGCTGACCAGCATCCGCAGCCGCGTCAACATCGCTGGCGGCGCCTGCGAGTTCGACCTGCCCTCCTATCACGCCTGGCAGCACCGGCCGGCCGAGATCCGCCAGCGCGACATCGCCGGCTGGGCGGCGCCGTTCCGGCCACTGCACGACAGCCTGTCCATCGTGCTGAGCCTGCTCAGGGAAAGCGCCCAGCGCTCCCAGCAGGTCGCGCGCCAGGGCAGCTTCCAGCAGTCACTGGGTGGTCGCACCTGGCAGATGGTCCAGGTCCAGCTGGACGAATCGCTTGGTGCGATCCCCGAGATCAGCGCGAACAAGTACCTGCTGTGGATCCGTTTCACCAACCACGACGGCGACCTGCGCCCCAAGCCCTTCGAGGCCGACGTGCCGTTCGAACTGTCGCTGTGCAATCTCTGACGGAGGGGCGATGGCACTGAAGGTCGACTGCCCCACCTGCGGCCGCAAGATCGGGTTCTCGCCGGCCAACCCGTGGCGCCCGTTCTGCTCGGAACGCTGCAAGACCGTCGATCTGGGCGCCTGGGCCTCCGAGGCCTACCGGGTGGCTGGCGACCCGCAGGAAGACGTCGTCGGCGACGACGCGGCAGCGCCGGTCAGCCCCGCCAGGCCGCACTCCTGAGCGCGATGCCGTGCGCGCCGGCCTGCCGTGCGCGCGGGCCGTCGGCCGGCCCGAGCCCGCCCAGCGCATAGACCGGAAGCCCGGTGTCGGCAACCAGCGCCGCAAAGCCCTCCCAGCCAATGCCTGCTGCCCCCGGGTGCGAAGGCGTGGGCAGCACCGGCCCGGCCACCGCGTAATCGGCATCCAGGGCGGCCGCCTGCGCCAGTTCGGCGGCATCATGGCAGGACGCGCCGACCCAGCGCACGGCGGGGCGGCGCGCGAGCCGCATCAGCTCGGCCGAACGCAGGTGAACGCCGTCGGCAGCCCGCCAGTAGGACTCCGGATGGGCGCTGTTGACGATCAGGCGCGCGCCGTGCCGGCGACACAGCCGGCCGGTCTGCCGAAACAGGGCGTCGAAACGCTCGGCCGGCATGCCCGGCTCGCGCAACTGGACCATGGCCAGCCCTTCGGCGAGCCGACGCGCCAGAGCCGCCAGGAAGGCCTCGTCACCCAGCTCACCGGCGGCCGACACGGCGAGCACCGGCGGCAGCCGCAGCCAGCCGACCACGCGGATCGCCGCCGGCAACAGCGGAGCAGCGTCGATCCGGTCGGGCTTCAGCCAGCGCAGCGCCTGGCCTTCGCGCGAACGCGGCTCGCCCTGCCAGCGCTCGACCCGATGGAAATGAAGCCGCACATGCGCGTGCGGATAGACGTGCTCGCGGACCACCCACGGCGCGGAGCCGTGGATCTCGACCCCCAGTTCCTCGCGCAACTCGCGCCTCAGCGCCTCGGTGACGGTTTCGCCGGCTTCGAGCTTGCCGCCCGGGAATTCCCACCAGCCGGCGTAGGGTTTGCCGGCCAGCCGCTGGCCGAACAGCACGGCGCCATCGCCGCGCACCAGGACGCCGACCGCGACCTCAACCGGCAAGCGATGCGATCCGGCCGTTCTGGCCCGCCCAGTCCTTGGCGAACTGCCAGGCGACCCGCCCGGAACGCGAACCGCGCTCGAGCGCGAAGCGCAGCGCATCGGCGCGCGCTTCCTGGATCTCCTCGGGGCTGCAGCCGAAGCTGGCCAGCCAGTGGCCGGTGATGGCCAGGTACTCTTCCTGGCGAAACGGGTAGAACGAGACCCAGAGGCCGAAACGCTCGGACAGCGAGATCTTCTCCTCGACCCGCTCGCCCGGATGGATCTCGCCATCTTCCTGGTAGCGGGCTTCGAGGTTCTCGGCCATGTACTCCGGCATCAGGTGCCGGCGATTGGAGGTGGCGTAGATCAGCAGGTTGTCGGACTGGGCCGCCACCGAGCCGTCGAGCGCCACTTTGAGCGCCTTGTAGCCGGCCTCGCCCTCCTCGAAGGACAGGTCGTCGCAGAAGACGATGAAACGCTCGGGCCGGCCCGACACCAGCTCGACGATGTCGGGCAGGTCGACCAGGTCGTCCTTGTCGACCTCGATCAGCCGCAGGCCCTCGTCCGACCACTCGTTCAGGCAGGCCTTGATCAGCGAGGACTTGCCGGTGCCGCGCGAGCCGGTCAGCAGCACGTTGTTGGCCGGCAGGCCCTGGACGAACTGCCGGGTGTTGCGCACGACCGCCTCTTTCTGGTCGGGAATGTTCTTCAGGTCGTCCAGGCGGATCTTCGACACCTGCCGCACCGGCTGCAGGAAGGCCTGCACGCCCAGCGAGGTCTGGCGACGGCGCCAGCGGAACGCGACTGCGGCCTCCCAGTCGGGTTCGGTGGCAGCCGGCATCAGCGCTTCGAGCCGGTCGAGCAGGCGGTTGGCACGCTCGGCGAGACGCTCGAGTGCGGAAGAAACAGCGGGTGAGGAAGACAGGGAGGCAGACATCAGGAACGGTAATCGGCGTTGATCGAAACGTAGTCGTGCGACAGGTCGCAGGTCCAGACGGTGGTTGCATGGGTGCCGCGCGCAAGCAGTACCCGGATGCGGATCTCGGCCTGCTTCATGACGCGCTGGCCGTCTTCTTCCCGGTAACCGGGATGACGCCCGCCGCGGGTCGCGACATGGACGTCGTCGAGATAGAGCTCGATGGCATCGACATCGAGGTCGGCGATGCCGCTGTAACCGATCGCTGCGAGGATGCGGCCGAGGTTCGGATCGGACGCGAAGAAGGCCGTCTTGACCAGCGGCGAATGGGCGATCGCATAGCCGACCGCAGCCGCTTCGGCTGGCGTGGCCGCCTGCTCGACATCGATCGTGATGAACTTGGTCGCACCTTCGCCGTCACGCACCAGCGCCTGCGCCAGCCGCTGGGCCACGGCCAGCAGCGCAGCCTTCAGTTCGGCCGCGCCCGGATCGCCGTCGGCCGCCACCGCCACTTCGCTTGCGCCGGTGGCCACCATGACCAGCGAGTCATTGGTCGAGGTATCACCGTCGACCGTCACGCGGTTGAAGCTCAGATCGGCGATCTCGCGCACCCAGCGCTCGAGCAGCGGCTGTGCGATCGCCGCGTCGGTGGCAATGTAACCGAGCAGGGTCGCCATGTTCGGGCGGATCATCCCCGAACCCTTGGCGATGCCGGTGACCGTCACCGGGCGCCCACCCGACTCGATGCGCATGGATCCGCCCTTCGGGATCGTGTCGGTGGTCATGATCGCCTCGGCAGCGTCCAGCCAGTCGCTGGCGCCGAGATCGGCGACCGCCGCCGCAATGCCGGCCTCCAGCCGGTCCATCGGCAGGTGCTCGAGGATCACGCCGGTGGAAAACGGCAGGACCTGTCCGGCAGCCACGCCGAGCGGCCGGGCCAGCAGCGCGCAACTGGCGCGGGCATTGGCCAGCCCCTGCTCGCCGGTGCCGGCATTGGCGCAGCCGGTATTGACGAGCAGCGCGCGCACGGCCGCGCCGGCCTGCAGATGCTCGTGGCAGACCTGCACGGGTGCCGCCCGGAAGCGGTTCGTCGTGAAGACTCCGGCCACCGTGCTGCCTTCGGCCAGCCGCAGCACGAGCACGTCGCGGCGCCCGGGTTTGCGGATCGCCGCGCGGGCAGTGCCGATCTCGACGCCGGCCACCGGCAGAAGGGCCTCGCGCGCGGGTGCTTGCAGGTTCACGGGCATGCTGTCACCGCCTCATCGCCGGGCTGCCGCTCAGCTGAGCTTGCCGTGGCATTGCTTGTACTTCTTGCCCGAGCCACAGGGGCAAGGGTCGTTGCGACCAACCTTCTGGCCGAAGCGGCGTACCGGCGTCTGCTGGGGAGTCCCCGCCTCGGCCTGCTGCGTCTGCTGGACGGCCAGCGCCACGGCCTCGGGGTCGCTGCCCTCGGCGCCGGCGGCAGCCTGGTCGAAATCGGCATGCGTGTAGTTGACGTTCGAGTAGGCCGGCTGGACGGCCTCGCCGGCCTCCTCGACCTGCTCGGCAGTCTGCACCCGCACCATCATCAGGATGCGTGTGACATCGTCGCGGATGCGCTGCTGCATCAGCCCGAACAGCTCGAAGGCCTCGCGCTTGTATTCCTGCTTCGGGTTCTTCTGTGCGTAGCCACGCAGGTGGATGCCCTGGCGCAGGAAATCGAGAGCCGACAGGTGCTCACGCCAGTGCTGGTCGATGGTCTGCAGCAGGACCGAGCGCTCGAAGCCGGCGAACGCCTCCTCGCCGACCAGCTCGACCTTGGCCTGATACTGGCTGTCGGCAGCCTTCAGCACCTCTCCGAGCAGATCGGCGTCGGTCATCTCGGGGCGCTCGGCCTGCATCTGCGTCAGCGGCACCTCGAGCTGCCACTCGGTTTCGAGCAGCTTCTGCAGCCCGGCCATGTCCCACTGCTCCTCGACGCTGTCCTCCTCGACATGCTGGCGGAACAGGTTCGTGAACACGGCGTGGCGCAGGTCGGCGATCCGCTCCGAGATGCCCTCGGATTCGAGCAGCGCGTTGCGGTCGGCGTAGACGATCTTGCGCTGGTCGTTGGCGACGTCGTCGTACTCGAGCAGCTGCTTGCGGATATCGAAGTTGCGCGCCTCGACCTTGCGCTGCGCCGACTCGATCGAACGCGAGACCATGCCCGCTTCGATCGGCTCGCCCTCGGGCAGCTTCAGGCGGTCCATGATCGCCTTGAGCCGGTCGCCGGCGAAGATCTTCAGCAGCGGATC
>JBAYOD010000131.1:0-8651 GCA_041678445.1 Burkholderiaceae bacterium
AAAATCTGCCACGTGCAATGTGGCGCCAGTGCTACCTCCCCAATCTAGTGCGTTGTCGCACTATCTGGCCACACTCGCCGCATCGTCGACGCGTGACCTACCGTATCCCGATACCGCCCATCACCAAGGCGGATGCGGATGCCATGCAGGCCATCCTCGGCGATATGTTGCTCGCTGCAAAAGCACTCACGGCCTCCCCGAAAGGACATCCACCGCCCGCTCGCCGATAAACCCGAAGTTAGAATCCCAGGCCTTCGCCGCACAACCCTCCCGATGCGCGGCCCCAGCCTGAGGATCCCCGCCCGATGAAAACCCGCACCCTGCCCGGCACCGCCCTCGAAGTCTCCGAAGTCTGTCTCGGCACGATGACCTGGGGCGAACAGAACAGCGAAGCCGAGGCGCATGAGCAGCTCGACTACGCGATCGCTCAGGGGGTCAACTTCGTCGACACCGCCGAGATGTATCCGGTCCCGCCCAAGGCAGCCACGCAAGGGCGCACCGAAAGCTATCTGGGCCGCTGGCTGTCGAAACGGCCACGTGGCGGTCTGGTCATCGCATCGAAAGTAGCCGGCCCCGGCCGGCGCGACTGGATCCGTGGCGGACGCACCGACCTCACGGCGGCCAACATCGCCGAGGCGGTCGACCGCAGCCTGGAACGGTTGCAGATCGACTGCATCGACCTCTACCAGATCCACTGGCCGCAGCGTAACGTGCCGGCCTTCGGCGCCGTGGAGTTCGACCCGGCCAGGGAGCGCGGCGGGCCGTCGATCGAGGAGCAGGTCGAAGCCATGGCCGCCCTGATCGATTCGGGCCGGATCCGCCATTACGGCTTGTCGAACGAAACCGCCTGGGGGGTCTGCGAGTTCCACCGGCTTGCGAAGGCCCGTGGCCTGCCCGGCCCGGTGACGCTGCAGAACAGCTACAGCCTGGTGTCGCGCAGCGCCGATGGCGACCTGGCCGAGGCGCTGTTTCGCGAGAACATGTCGCTGCTCGCCTACAGTCCGCTGGCCGGCGGCATGCTGTCGGGCAAGTACCTGGACGGCGCCTTGCCACCGGGGGCGCGCTTTACCTTGTTCGACACCCTGGGCCAGCGCTTCCGCTCCCCGCAGGTATCGGAAGCGGTCGATGCCTACGCGGCGCTTGCCGGGCAACACGGCATTTCCCTGGTGCAGCTCGCGCTGGGTTTCGTCAGAGGCCGCTGGCATCTCGGCGCCATGATCGTCGGTGCAACCACCCTCGCCCAGCTCGAGGAAGACATCGCCGCAGCCCGTTTCGAGCTCGACGAGGCCTTGCTGCAGGAGATCCGGGCGATCCAGCTGCGCTACCCCAACCCGGCGGCCTGAACCGCGACCATTCCGCAACCATTCCTTGCCTCCCTGACCTTCCCTGCCTCGCATTGCCTGCCTGACATTGCGATGCAATCGCATCGCCAATGGAACACAATGTGTTAAGTTCGCGCTGCGCCCGCGCCAGACCTCGGGTCCGGCGGCAGGTATCAGGAACCGAAGAAACATCAGGAACCGAAGAACACACCAGGAGACGTCATGAAAATCGAATCATTGCGGCGTGCTGGCCTCAGGCTCGCCGTCGGCTCGCTGTTCACGGCCGTTGCGCTGGGCGCCGGCCCGGCCCTCGCGAGCAAGAAGGACAATACGATCCGTTTCGCGGCCGACCAGGCGCCCGAGAGCGTCGACCCCTTCTTCAACAACGTGCGGATCGGCGTCATTCTGGGCGCCCAGATCTGGGACACGCTGATCTATCGCGACCCGATCACCAACGAGTACAAGGGCAACCTGGCCAAGAGCTGGAAGCAGATCGACGACCGCACGATCGAGTTCGAACTGCGCGAAGGCGTGAAGTTCCACAACGGCGAGCCCTTCGACGCCGACTCGGTCGTCTACACGATGAACTTCGTCGCCGACTCGGCCAACCGGGTCACGACCCAGCAGAACGTGAGCTGGATCGAGAAGGCCGAAAAGCTCGACCAGTACCGCGTGCGGGTCACCACGAAGAAGGTGTTCCCTGCGGCGATCGAGTATCTGTCGGGCCCGGTCGTCATGCACCCGGCCAAGTACTATGCCGAGGTCGGCCCGAAGGGCATGAACGCCAAGCCGGTCGGAACCGGTCCGTTCAAGGTCGCTGCCTACGTACCCGGCAAATCGATCACGCTGGAACGCAACGCCGACTACTTCAAGGATTCGCCCAAGGGCGCCGCCAAGGTCGACAAGGTCGAGATCCGCTTCATTCCCGACCGCCAGACCCAGATGGCCGAGGTCCTGTCGGGCGGCATCGACCTGATCATGCACGTGGCCAAGGACCAGGCTGAACAGGCCGCCCGGGTACCGCACCTGCAGGTGGTCAGCGGCGAGACGATGCGCATCGTCTTCATGCAGTTCAACACCCGGGACGACACGCCCACTCCGGCGCTCAAGGATATCCGCGTGCGCAAGGCGATCGCCCACGCGCTCGACCGCGAGTCGATCGTCAAGAACATCGTCGGTGCGGGCTCGCGGGTCCTGCACACGCAGTGCTTCCCGTCGCAGTTCGGCTGCACCGACGAGGGTGCGCCGCGCTACGAGTACGACCCGGCGAAGGCCAAGCGGCTGCTCGCCGAGGCCGGTTTCCCGAACGGCTTCGAGACCGAGATCTTCGCCTATCGCGAACGCAACCAGACTGAAGCGATGATCAACAACCTGCAGGCGGTCGGCATCCGTGCCAAGCTGACCTTCTCGCAGTACGCCGCAATGCGTGACGCAACGCGCTCGGGCAAATCCTCGCTGACGCACCAGACCTGGGGCTCGTTCTCGGTCAACGACGTCTCGGCGTCCACGCCGGTGTACTTCACCTTCGAGGCCGACGACATCACCCGCGACCCGGAAGTCCGTGACCTGCTGGTCAAGGGCAACAACTCGGTCGACCCGGAAGTCCGCAAGCAGGCCTATCGGGAGGGTCTTGCCAGGATCGCCGAGAACGTCTACTCGGTTCCGATGTGGTCGCTGCCGGTGTTCTACGTCGCATCCCGGGATCTGAGCTTCTCGGCCTACCCGGACGAGATGGTCCGGTTCTGGGAAATGAGCTGGAAGTGATTCCTGCTGCGTCCTGACCTGGTCCACTGATGCTGGTCTACATCCTGAAACGGCTCGGGCTGGCGCTGCTCGTCGCCCTGGCCGTTTCGATCATTGCCTTCCTGCTGCTGCGCCTGTCCGGCGATCCCGCCATCGCGATCGCCGGCGAGGGCGCGCAGGAAGCCGACATCGCGCTGATCCGCACGACCTACGGCTTCGATCGGCCGCTGCCGGTCCAGTACGTCGACTGGCTCGGCAAGTCGCTGCGCGGTGACTTCGGCGATTCGATCTACTTCAAGGTGCCGGCAGCAAGCCTGATCTTCGACAAGCTGCAGACGACGCTGCTGCTCGGTTTTCTGGCCCTGGCCTTCGCACTGGCGATTTCGGTTCCGCTCGGGGTACTCGCGGCGATCTACCGCAACAGCTGGCTCGACCGGCTGTGTCTGGCCATCGCGGTGATCGGCCAGGCGCTGCCCAATTTCTTCTTCGCGCTGCTGCTGATCATGCTGTTCTCGATCACGCTGCGCTGGCTGCCGGTCTCCGGCAGCGGCAGTTGGGCGCATTTCGTGATGCCGACGATCGACCTGGGCTACTACGCGGCGCCAGCCTTCATGAGACTGATCCGCGCCGGCATGATCGAAGTGCTCGACGCTGATTACATCCGCACGGCCCGCGCCAAGGGTCTGCCGACGTCGACCGTCGTGTTCAAGCATGCGCTGCGCAATGCCGTGGTGCCCGTGGTCGCGCTGGCAGCGGTGCAACTCGGGTACCTGTTGGGTGGTTCGGTCGTCGTCGAAACCATCTTTGCCCTCGATGGCCTGGGTTATCTTGCCTATCAGAGCATCACCTACAAGGATTTCCCCGTGATGCAGACCATCGTGCTGCTGCTGTCGGTCATCTACGTGGTCCTGACACTGGCGTCCGACATCGTCAATGCCTGGCTCGATCCACGCATCCGGGTGGCCTGACGGATGACCTCCGCGACTGCATCGAGCGGTACCGTCGCCGCCAGTCTGCCGGCGCCGCCGGGCCTGCTGCGCCGGATCTGGCGCAACAAGGCGGTCATCGTCGGCTTCGGCCTGCTGCTGCTGATCCTGCTGATGGCGATCTTCGCGCCCTGGCTGGCGCCCCACGATCCCTACCACCAGGACCTGACCAACCGGACCGTGCCGCCGTTCTGGCACGACGGCGGCACCTGGATTCACCCGCTGGGCACCGATCCGCTCGGGCGCGACTATCTGTCGCGGCTGCTGTACGGCGCCCGGATCTCGCTGCTGATCGGGGGCGCCGTCGCGGTCATTTCGGGCTTCATCGGCACGACGATGGGCATGCTGGCCGGCTATTTCGGCGGCAAGACCGACATGGTCGTCTCGTTCATGATCACGACGCGGCTGTCGATGCCGGTGATCCTCGTCGCCCTGGCCACGGTTGCCCTGCTCGGCGGCTCGCTGTGGGTCGTCATCATGGTGCTGGGGCTGCTCAAATGGGACCGCTTCGCGGTCGTGATGCGCAGCGCCACCCAGCAGGTCCGATCACTCGACTATGTGGCCGCCGCCCAGGCCGCCGGCGCCTCGACTCCGCGCGTGCTGCTCGGCGAGGTACTGCCCAACGTGCTGCCGCACCTGGTCGTCGTCGTCACCCTCGAAGCCGCCAGCGCGATCCTGCTCGAAGCCGCCTTGTCCTTCCTCGGCCTGGGCGTCCAACCGCCGCTGCCTTCCTGGGGACTGATGATTTCGGAAGCCAAGTCCTACATGTTCTTCTCGTTCTGGCTCATTGCCATTCCGGGCACTCTGCTGGCGCTGCTGATCTTCTCGATAAACCTGGCCGGCGATGGCCTGCGCGACCTGTTCTCGCCGGAAGGGCGGGCCTGAAACCATGAGCGAGACTGTCCTCGACGTCCAGGGACTCAGTGTCGACATCGCGACGCCACGCGGAACGCTGCACGCGGTCCGCGACGTCTCTTTCCAGGTCAGGCGCGGCGAGACCCTGTGCATCGTCGGCGAATCCGGTTGCGGCAAGTCCATCACCTCGCTTGCGATCATGAGCCTGCTGCCGCAGACGGCACGACGCACGGCCAGACGCCTGGCCTTCCTCGACGAAGACCTGGCCAGCGCCAGCGGCCGGCGGATCAATGCGCTGCGCGGCAACCGGATGGCGATGATCTTCCAGGAGCCGATGACCGCCCTGAACCCGGCCTACACCATCGGCGACCAGCTGATGGAGCCCTATCTGCATCACAAGAAGGCAGGCCGGGCCGACGCCCGCGAGCGGGCGATCGAGCTGCTCGGCAAGGTCGGCATCGCTTCGGCGGCCGAGCGCCTGGGCCAGTATCCGCACCAACTCTCCGGAGGGCTGCGCCAGCGCGTGATGATCGCCATGGCGCTGATGTGCGGACCGGAACTGCTGATCGCCGACGAGCCGAGCACGGCGCTCGACGTCACCATCCAGGCGCAGATCCTCAGGCTGCTGGCCGATCTGCAGCAGGAACTGGGCATCGCGATGGTGCTGATCACGCACGACCTCGGTGTGGTGGCGCGCATCGCCCACCGGGTCACCGTCATGTATGCCGGTGAGGTCGTCGAGGAAGGGGCTGCCGAACGGCTCTTCGGTGCGCCTCGCCACCCCTATACGCGGGGCCTGCTCAGCTGCATCCCGATTCCGGGGCGCACCGAACGCGGCGGCCAGCTCGGCACGATCCGCGGTGTCGTCCCCTCGCTGATCGGCGAACCCTTCCAGGGCTGCGGCTTTCGCGACCGCTGTGACTTCGCGCGCGAAGCCTGCCAGCGGACGGTGCCCCTGCACGAGTCCGGCGACCATCGCTGGCGCTGCGTGCTCGACGGGCTGCCGACATGAGCACTCCGATGATGCAGGCTCACGGGCTGACCCGTTCCTTCGTGATCCGGGCCGGCATGTTCGCGCCCAAACGAACATTGCATGCCGTCAACGGCGTCGATCTGGCCATCAACAAAGGCGATGTCCTCGGCATCGTCGGCGAATCCGGCTGCGGAAAATCCACGCTGGCACGCATGCTGCTCGGGCTCACGCCGCCATCGAGCGGCTCGATCACGCTCGATGGCCGCGACATCCGGGAACTCGGCCGGCGTCCCCTCGCCCGGCGCGTGCAGCCCGTCTTCCAGGACCCGTACTCGTCGCTGAACCCGCGCCGCGGCATCGCCTCGATCGTCGCCCTGCCGCTCGAGGTTCATGGCATCGGCACCCCACGCGAGCGGCGCAGCAAGTCGATCGAGATCCTCGAACGGGTCGGCCTGCCGCCGCGCTATGCCGACAACACACCGGGCCAGCTCTCGGGCGGCCAGCGCCAGCGGGTGGCGATCGCCCGCGCGCTCGTCATGAATCCCGGGATCGTGATCTGCGACGAGCCGACTTCGGCCCTCGACGTGTCGGTCCAGGCGCAGATCCTCAACCTGCTGCTCGACCTGCGCCGCGAGTTCGGGCTGACCTACGTCTTCATCAGCCACAACCTCGCCGTGGTCGAGCACATCGCCACCCAGGTCGCCGTCATGTACCTGGGCCAGGTCGTCGAACAGGCCGACACCGCCGTGCTGTTCAGGCAGCCCCGCCATCCGTACACCCAGGCCCTGCTGGCGTCGGTGCTCACGCCCGAGCCCGGTCTGGGCATTCCCGACACCGGCCTGGGGCTCGCCTTTCCCGATCCGCTCAACCCGCCCGCCGGCTGCGCGTTCCACCCGCGCTGCGCCCAGCGCATCGCGCCCTGCAACACGATCGTGCCGCCGCTCGTCGAAAGCCCGCTCGGCAAGGTGGCCTGCCACCTCCACCCCGCCGCCCCGGTACCCGCCGCGGCCCCCACTCCAGCCCCCTCCTCACCCCTCTCTTTACCTGATACGCCACAATGACCCGCGCCGCCGCCATCGCCCGTTCCGAGCAGTTGTTCGATTCCGGTGATTTTCGCGAACTGCTCGCCCGCCGCATCGCCCTTCCGACCGAAAGCCAGAATCCGGAGCGTGGCGCCGTCCTGGCCAGCTACCTGTCGACCGAACTGGAGCCGAGCTTCGAGGCGATGGGCTTCGAGTGCCGCACGCTGACCGACCCGAAGGCCCGGGCACCTTTCCTGTTCGCCCAGCGCATCGAGGACCCTGCCCTGCCCACCGTGCTCGGCTACGGCCACGGCGACGTGATCCGCGGTCTCGAACCGGAGTGGCACGAGGACCTGTCGCCCTGGCAGCTGACCGAGCGCGACGGCGTCTGGTATGGGCGTGGCATTGCCGACAACAAGGGCCAGCACTCGGTGAACATCGCCGCGATGGCCAGCGTGCTGGCCGAGCGTGGCCGGCTCGGTTTCAACGCGAAATACCTGATCGAGATGGGCGAGGAAACCGGTTCGGCCGGGCTCCGGCCGCTGTGCGAGGCGCATCGCGACGACTTCCGTGCCGACCTGCTGATCGCCTCCGATGGTCCGCGGCTGCGCGCCGACCGGCCGACGATCTTCCTCGGCTCGCGCGGCAGCCTGAACTTCGACCTGTCGATCGAGGCACGGGCCGGCGGCCACCATTCCGGCAACTGGGGCGGCCTGATCTCGGACCCGGGAATCCAGCTCGCCCACGCCATTGCGAGCCTCTGCGGGCCGACCGGCCAGATCCGCATCCACGAATGGGTGCCGGCGGAGTTGCCGCCGTCGGTGCGCCGTGCGCTGGCCGACTGCGAAGTCGACGGCGGCTCGGACGGCCCCGAGATCGAACCCTGGTGGGGCGAGCCGGGCCTGAGCCCGGCCGAACGCGTGTTCGGCTGGTGCTCGTTCGCGGTGCTCGCCTGCAAGAGCGGCAATCCCGAAACCCCGGTCAACGCGATCGCGCCGCGCGCCTGGGCGCGCTGCCAGTTGCGCTTCGTGGTCGGCATCGATCCGGACCAGATCCTGCCGGCGCTGCGCCGCCACCTCGACCGGCACGGCTTCCCGATGGTCAAGGTCGAAGCCACCCGCGAGGAAATGTTCCGCGCCACCCGGATCGATCCGGAAGATCCGTGGGTGCAGTGGGCGCTCGCCTCGATTGCGACGACCACCGGCAAGAAGCCGGCCGTGCTGCCCAACCTCGGCGGCTCGCTGCCCAACGACATCTTCACCGACGTGCTGGGCCTGCGCACGGTCTGGGTGCCGCACTCGTACCCGGGCTGCTCGCAGCACGCTCCGAACGAACACCTGCCCCCGGCGATCCTGCGCGAAGGCCTGCAGATGATGACCGGCCTGTACTGGGATCTCGGCGAACCCGGCACGCCGGCACGCGGCTGATCAGCGAGGAAACACCATGAACGCACCCCACGCCGGCTTCTGCCAGCTCGACGACCTGAGCGCAGCCTCGGACTTTCTCAGGCAGACCCGTCATGCGCTGCACAGCCGCCCCGAGCTGTCCTTCAAGGAAATCGAAACTTCGGAACGGGTCGCCGGGCTGCTCACCGACTGGGGCTACGAGGTCACCCGCAAGGTCGGTGGCCACGGTGTCGTGGCCACACTGCGCAATGGCGACGGAACGCGCAGCGTCGCGATCCGCGCCGACATGGACGCCCTGCCGATCACTGAGGACACCGGCAAGCCGTATGCCAGCAGCGTGCCGG
>JBAYOD010000132.1:0-8630 GCA_041678445.1 Burkholderiaceae bacterium
CGCCTGCACCGTCAGCACCCGCCAGCGCGCCGACCCCTGGGCCGGCAGCATCGAGCCGCCGCCCAGGCTGTCGAGGTACTCGCAGATCACCGGACTGTCGAAAAGCCAGCTGCCGTCGTCGTTCTGCAGGGCAGGCACCTTGCCAAGCGGATTGGCGGCTTCGAGCTCGGGCACGCGGTTGACCACGCTGGGCGCGGCAGGAACCCGCTCGATCCGGTCGACAAGGCCGTACTCATGCGCAACGACCAGGCATTTGCGGACAAAGGGCGAACTCGGTGAATCGAACAGTTTCATGGCCATCTCCTCGACAGTTTTTCCCGATGCTACTCTGATGTGCCGGCCGGTGTCCGACGACCCGTCGCGATCGCCCGGCGATGCCCCGGCGGCCCGACGACCCCCACTCCCTGCCAACGCTTCTCGGGAAACAAGCTGTCATGAAGATTCGACGAGCTGCGCTCGGATTGCTGGCCTTGCTGATGGCAGCGGGCATTGCCGGCTGGTTCGGCCTCGACAAGGAAACCCGGGGTCTGCTGGCCACCTTCCCGACCAACAGCGACCTGCTGTTCTGGAACCAGGCGCAACGGGATGCAGCGTTTCGCGCTCTCGACCGGCTGCCGGTGCTGGCGAAATCGCGGGTGATTCCGGCCGGCGACTCGCCCCGGCCACTGCCGCCCGGCCCGCCGCTGGCGCTCACCGTCGACATCGACAGCTACATGGCCGGCCAGCGCAGTGCCGCGCTGCTCATTGTGCACGACGGCCGGCTGCGCCTCGAGCGCTACGGGCTCGACTTCGACGCGAACGGCCGCTGGACCAGCTTCTCGGTGGCCAAGTCGATCACCTCGGTGCTGGTCGGTGCCGCGCTGCACGACGGCCATATCCGCAGCATGGATGACAAGGTGAGCGACTACCTGGTCGACATGAAAGGCTCGGCCTACGACGACGTCACCATCCGGCAACTGCTGACAATGACCTCGGGCGTGCAATGGAACGAAGACTACGACGACCCGGCATCGGACGTGGCCCGCTTCAACAAGCACAAGCCGGACACCGATGTCGACGCCCTGGTCAGCTACCTGCGCCAGCTGCCGCGAGCGGCGCCGGCCGGCACCCGCTGGAACTACAGCACCGGCGAGACCAACCTGGTCGGCGTGCTGGTCGGCGAAGCCGTCGGCAAGCCGCTGGCCGCCTATCTGTCGCAGAAGATCTGGATTCCGGCCGGCATGGAACAGGATGCCACCTGGATCCTCAGCCGTACGGGCCGGGAGATCAGCGGCTGCTGCATCCAGGCCGCTGCGCGCGACTTCGCCCGCTTCGGCCAGTTCGTCCTGGACGGCGCGCGTATCGACGGCCAGAGCATCGTGCCCGAGGGCTGGCTGGAACAGGCCACGACCCGCCAGGCCGAGAGCAACCGGCCGGGCCGCGGTTACGGCTACCAGTGGTGGACCTTCGACGACGGCAGCTTCGCCGCGCGCGGCATTTTCGGCCAGGGGCTGTTCATCGACCCGGCCCGCCGGATCGTCATTGCCTCCAGCGCCAACTGGGGCGGCGGGGCGCGCGACCCGGTCGCCGACCAAGCGCGTTACGCCCTTTACCGCGCCGTACAGGAGGCCGTCGACGCCGAAGCGAAAACAGGCCCGGTGCACAAGACGGGTCCGGCGCGCTAGCGCTTGGGCGGAATCGCGTAGGTGCCGACCACGTGGGCCACGGGCTCGGCGGAACCTTCCGAGTACAGCGACACCTCGCCGACAGCCAGCAAGCGCCCGACTTTCATCAACCGGCACTCGCCGATGACCCGGGCCTGCGCAGACGGCTTGCGCAGGAAATTGATGGTCAGGCTGCTCGTGACCGTCAGCGGCACGATGCCGATCTCCCCGAGAATGGCCACATACAAGGCGACGTCGGCCACGGTCATCAGCACCGGCCCGGACACCGTGCCCCCCGGACGCAGTTCGTCAGCGCCGACGTGATGCGACACCCTGGCCGCGCCCTTGCCGACCGCCTCGATCACGCACTTGTTCTGCGGAAAATCCGCCGCCATGAACGCGGCGATTTCTTCCCTGCTTGCTGACACCTGGCTAGAACCTCTGGTTGATGCTCAAGGCCAGGATGGCCGAGAGCTGACACAGCAATCTTCCCGACTCTGCCTGCAACGCGTTGAACGCATCCTGGACCTTTTGCAGGTCACGCTGGCTGGTGGGCTCGCGATCGACGATGCCCGCGGCCACCAGGCGCGCCACCACATCGCTGGTCAACAGGAAAGTGTCCTTGCCGACCAGACGCAGGAAGCCGGCGGCCGAGCGTCCGCCGAGACGGGCACCGCGCCTGGCCAGCAGACGCCACAAGCCGATGATGTCGGAACCCGGCCACGCAGCGATGAACTCGCCGAAGCTGCAGCCCTGCTCCTGCCGAATCTCCAGGATGAAGCGGGCATTCCTCGGAATGGCATTCAGCCTGGCCCGGTCCCGGATGATCCGGGTGTTCTGCATGTGGCCATCGATCTGTTCCGGGCCGAGCAGGGCCATCCGCTCCGGCGCGAAGCCCTCGAAGACTTCTTCGAAAGCCGGCCAGCGGGCATCGACCACCGAGTGCTGCATGCCCGCCTGGAACACCCGCCGGCTCATCGCGGAAAGATAGCGGTCGTCGCCGATTTCCCGCAGCGCTTCGGGCTCAAGCGCGGTGGGCAGGAAGGCCTCCATGGCCGCGTCCGATTCGAAACGCTCGCGCACCGTGTCGTGCAGCCACCGATAGTCGAGTGCCCTGCCTGTCCCGTTTCGTTCCGGCATCGAAGCAAGCCTCCGTCAGGCGTCCACTGCAAAGGCGCCGGCCGCACCGGCGGGCCCGCCGATCGTGCGCAGGCCCTGCGGCGTGCGAAGGGTTGCGACCAGTCCCGCCACGCCGGACCGGGTAACCGACAGCCCGACCCCGGGTTCCGCAACCGCCAGGCTGGCCAGCAGCCTGTCTACCCGTTCCGGCTCGGGATGCAGAAGCTCCAGGGCCACCAGCCGGCAGCCCTGATCCTCCATGGCCAGGGCCGGATGGCTGGCGGCGTGCCAGTGGATGAGCGCCGGCGCCACCCCGTCGAGCGGCAGGCTGCCGTTTTCGGGAATCGAGATCAGCCACTGCAACTCGCCGCGGGTCATCGGTTCGGCCACGCCCAGTGCTTCCGGCGCATCGGCGAGCGCCTGATGGATGTCGTCGTCGACACGCGCCACCCAGAAAGCCAGCCGCGGCGCAGCACCGACCGGCAGGGTGTCGAATCCGAACCAGCGCGGCCGCGCCGGCGCCGGGGCGGCCGGATCGATCGCGATCACTTCGAGAAACAGGCCGTCGCCCAGCCGCAGCAGGCGGTTGTGCGTTCCCATGCGAGGATGCTTGCCCCCTTGTCGGGGCCGCACGCCCAGGCACTGGAACACGAACTCGCTGCCCGCCTCCAGGGAGTCAGCGACAACTGCGATGTGATCGATACGGCAGGACATGGCCCTCACACTCAACGATTCACCATCAGGCGTTCGAGGTGATGGAAGATCTTCGGATGGTGGATGACCCAGCCGCCCAGGTAACCGATGGCACTCCCCAGCATGATATCGATCAGCCGGGCAAATATCAGCCGCTCGGTATCGATCGAGGCGATGGCAGAATCCGCGAAAATCACCGTCAGCGGCGTGATGAAGATGACGGCCAGACCATAGTTGCGGGTCACCAGCGCCTCGATCACAAAACTCAGGACGACGATCAGGCCGGCAAGCACCCAGACATTGGGTGACAGCGAGAAGATCAGCCAGGCCAGGCCCATCCCGATGACCGTGCCGAACACCCTGTGCACATTGCGGTGCCAGATCGCCCGGAAGGTCGCCCCCTGCATGATGGCTGCCGTGGAGATCGGCACCCAGTAGGGATTGTCCAGTTGCAACATCAGCGCACCGAGATAACCGCCGCCGACGAAGATCGCGATCACCGCCGACTCGAGAATGATCGCCGCAACGCGCTGATCGCCAGCCGGGGCCGGCTGTCGCGGCTTGTTGTCCTTCATCAGGATCTGGGCAAGGCTGTAGACGAGCGCTATCAGGCAGGCGCCCATGCAGCCAAACAGCAGGATGCCCGTGCGCTGCGCCGCCAGCGTCAGATCGAAAGGCAGGGTTCTCGACATGCAGGCCACGAGAATGAAGAAGAAGCTGCCGGGCGGCGGCATCGAATGGAACCTGCAGGTTGCCGTGACCAGAAAGACGGTCAGCGCAAGCGTGCCGGCCGACAGCCAGGGATTGAAGCTGGTGAGCGTGCCGAGCGAAAAGCTCACCGCGAAGCCGAACGAACAGACCGCCAGGATCATCATCCGGCGGCTGACGTCAGTGTCCTGCATGTAGAGGATCACCAGGCCACCGACACTGGCAATGATCGCCGACGGGAAGCGGCCGAACCAGGCGCCCACGAAGACCGGCAGCCCCGCGGAAAGCGCCGCCGCCGCGAGAAAGCCCCACGACCGCTTCTTGTCGCTCCACATCAGCAAGGGCCTGATGTGACCCCAGAGCCAGGATTGCCCGGCCGGGTCCAACCCTTTCAAGGCCGCCCCTCGCCGACGCACACGACACCGCACGACGACATGGCGTACACCTCCGTCATCGGCCCGACTTCGGACCGGGCTTCGGACCCGATTTCGGACCCGGCCTGGCCGGCGGCCTGGGAGCCGCTTTCGAGACCGCCATCCTGGCGCCAAGAAAGGCTGCGATGAACTGGGGAATCGAAATGATCACCATGAAAATCATTGCGAGCGGCAGCAGGGCCAGCGAACTGCCGTTGAGCACAGCGCCGACCGCCTGACTGCAAGCCATCCACAGCGCCCATCGCCACGGCTTGACCGGGACTCGGCGGCCGATGAAGAACGCTACGGCACACATCAACGGAAGCCCCAGTACATAGTAGGAGACGTCGTCCCAGGCCTCGTTCCTGCCCGTTGCCATGACGATTGCCAGGTAGACGACCAGCCCGCACAGGAACGATGCGGTGCCGGCGGGAAAGCGGTTGTCGTTATCCATGTCGTTTGACCACGCGCTCGGTGCCTGGTGAGCGACTACCGGATGAAGTAGCCGACGACGCGCCAGACGCCGCCTTCGAATACCGTGGTGACCGTTTCGATCCCGGCCGCCTTGTTGACGAACGCGCTGTCGAACTGCAGCACCACGTACTCCCCGTTGGGTGCGCCAGGGAGATCGTTCGCAGGCTGGGCGAGCTTGACCTTGCGGCTGCGAAGCGCCCCGAGCGGTTCGCGAACGCCCGATACCGCCCTTTCCAAGGCCTTGGTCGTCAGTTGCTTCTTGAGCAGGGCGCCGGCGTTGTCCCATGACTTCGCATAGTCGCCAGCGTCCACGGAAGACAGCCACTCGAGCGCGGCGGCTTCGGCCGCAGACGCCTTCTCGCCTGCAAAGGCCGAGGCGAGCATCAACAAGGACAGGCACACTGCCGACAGCAACTTGGCCATACGCGGATTCCGAACGCTCGCCTGCAAGGCTTTCCAGATCGGACTCTACGCTAAACGGACCGGCGCGGCTCGATGTCAAGCTGGCTCCGGTGATGCAGCGTGCGCTACCTGGACCGTGACGCCTGGCGATTCATTCCGAGGCGGCTGGCAGCGACGCGCCAGCCATCCACTCGGTCGAAAGAAGGACCGGGCATCATCGCTGACCCCGTGTCTTTGCCGGCCACACACGCAATGCGCAGTGCCTGGCAGCATAGGTAAAGTCTTTATCCGTAGTGAGAAGCGTCAAATCGTGCCGAAAAGCCAGAGACCAGACGCTCGTGTCGACCAGAAGGGTCATTTTCGGCGGGACCGCTCGGCCTTGTAGTCGAACGACTTATCCCACTCCAGCTTGCCCAGCAGATCCGCCATGCGTCGTTGCTCCCGACGGGCAATGAACTCCTGGAGAGCCTTGGTGACTGCGGCCTTATTCGTGCGCTCTCCACTGGCCTGAACCGCCCGTTCAAGAAAACAGCAATGTCAGCGGCCGCTTCGATGGGGTAGCCACAGACACCAGTTCAGCCTCGAAGTCGGAGCAGACACTGGCGAAGATGCCGCGCAGGTCATCGAGAACCGTTTTGGTGAAGACGCCGCGTCGATATCTGGTTACGAAGACCCAATGAACGTGCATCAGAAAAACACAATGTCTTCCGTACCGAATATCGTTGTCGTCACTCATGGGCCGAACTACACTTGCGGCATGCAGCGTCTCCAGGTCTTCAAATATGAACTGATGCCGACCGGCGGCCAGCGGCGCGACATGCGCCGCTTCGCCGGGTCATGCCGGTTCGTGTTCAACAAGGCGCTGGCCTTGCAGAAAGCGCGTTACGAAGAAGGTGAGAAGAAATTGGATTACGCGGGTCTGTGCAAGCTGCTTACCGAGTGGCGTAACGGCACACAGACACCGTGGCTGGCGGATGCGCCGACGCATCCGCTGCAACAGGCGCTCAAGGATCTGGAACGGGCCTATGCCAATTTCTTTGCCAAGCGAGCCGACTTCCCTCGTTTCAAGAAGAAAGGGCAAGGCGACAGCTTGCGCTACCCCGACCCGAAACAGGTCAAGCTCGATCAGGCCGATTCCCGCATCTTTCTGCCCAAACTCGGTTGGCTGCGCTACCGCAACAGCCGGGATGTATTGGGTGAAGTGAAACAGGTCACGGTGTCGCTTTTCAGCGGCAAATGGTTTGTGTCGATCCAGACCGAGCGCGAGCTCGAGCAGCCTGTCGCGCAAGCCACCAGCGCCATTGGCATCGATGTCGGCATCGCCCGCTTCGCTACACTCTCAGACGGGTCGTTTCTCGCGCCGCTTGACAGTTTCAGAAAGCACGAACAGCGGCTCAAGCGCTGCCAGCGGGCGATGAGTCGCAAAACGAAGTTCAGCAACAACTGGAAGAAGGCGAAAGCCCGCATCCAGCGTATCCACGCCCGCATCGGCAATGCCCGGCGCGACTACCTGCACAAAGCCACGACCACGATCAGCCAGAACCACGCGATGGTGTGTATCGAGGACTTGCAGGTGAGGAAGATGTCCAGGTCGGCGGCGGGTACAACCGAGAAAACGGGCAAGAACGTTCGGGCCAAGTCGGGCCTGAACAAAGCCATCCTGGATCAAGGCTGGTTCGAGTTTCGCCGCCAACTGGACTACAAGCTCCAGTGGAATGGTGGCATGCTCATTGCCGTGCCACCGCACAACACCAGCCGGACATGCCCGAGTTGCGGTCATGTGTCGGCGGACAATCGGCACACGCAAGCGAAATTCGCCTGTGTCGAATGCGGCTACGAGGAAAACGCCGATGTCGTCGGCGCAATCAATATTCTGGCGCGGGGGCACCGCGTTGCAGCCTGTGGAGAGCCGGTGCAGTCAGACCACTCAAAGAAGCAGGAACCCACTGAAGCGATTCAATCCAGCTCGATGTCGGGTTGAACGCCGTAGGAATCTCCGGCCTTTTGGCCGGGGAGGATGTCAATATCGAGAAAGTGCTTGCTGGCCAGCGATCACCTCGTAATCAGGTCATCGTGGAGGTGCTGCGCGACTACGGCTACGTCGATGCACGCGGAATGGGTGTGCGCCACAAGATCGTTCCATTGATGCTCGAAGGCAACGGTGTTCGTCCCGACTTCGAGGCTACCGAGGATCATGTGAGGGTCGTACTGCCAAGGGCCGCCACGAAGCCAGAGCGGCGCTCTCCATGATGAGCTTCTTGCTTCAGAGCGCCGCGGCGAAAGCGGCCACGATCAGTGCCGCGGCCAGCCAGCTGGCGCGATCACAGACGGCCCAGGCAACCGGGTCTTCGTCGATCTCGCCGCGGTTGGCGCGGAACCAGGCGCGCAGCACCCAGTACAGCAGCACCGGACAGGCGCCCCAGATCCATTCGGGCTGCGAGTACTGGCGCAGCGTGTGCTCGCTCTGGATGTACAGGGCGAGCACGAGAACCGCAGCCAGGCCGGCGCCCAGGCCGCCGGCGATGATGACGGGCAGGTCGGCCGTGTCGTAGTTGCGGGCGATGCGTCCGCCGCCGGGCGGCGCGTGGCGTTGCAGTTCCGCAAAGCGCTTGATCAGCGCCAGACTCAGGAACAGGAACATCGAGAAGGCCAGCAGCCAGAACGATGCGGCCACGCCGATCGCGGCGGCGCCGGCCAGCAGGCGCGCCGTGTAGAGCCCGGCCAGGCAGACCACGTCGACGATCGGGCGCCGCTTCAGCGATATCGAATAGGCTGTCGTCGCCGCCAGGTAGGCGGTGAGCCAGCCGCCGAAGGCCGGCGGCAGTTGCAGGGTGAGCGCAAAGGCCAGGCCCAGCAGCACGAGAATGGCCACCAGAGCCTGCCGCACCGGCAGCAGGCCGCTGGCCAGCGGCCGGTGGCGCTTGACCGGATGGGCGCGGTCGTCGGCGAGGTCGGCCAGGTCGTTCAGCAGGTAGACCGCCGAGGCGCACAGGCAGAAGGCCAGCATCGCCAGCAGTGCGGCAAAGGCGGCGTCGGCATCGGCCCAGCGGTGCGCGGTCAGCAGCGGCACGATGACGAGCCCGTTCTTCAGCCATTGCTGCAGCCGCAGTGCCCTGAGCCAGCCGGACAGACCGGCGCGCGGCACCGGCAAGCGGCGTTCGACCCGGACAAGGGCGGC
>JBAYOD010000133.1:0-8614 GCA_041678445.1 Burkholderiaceae bacterium
AAGCTGCCGATCAGGTTGATCTGCACGACCTTGGTGAACAGGTCGAGCGGGTGGGGGCCGTCGCGGCCGACGGTCTTGCACGGCGGCCCGATGCCGGCGCAGTTGACCAGCCCGACCAGCTCGCCCATTGCGAGCGCGGCGTCGACGGCTGCCTGCGCGTCGGCTTCGGAGGTGACGTCGCAGCGTGCGAAGCGGGCCGACGAGCCGAGCGAGGCAGCAAATTCCTTGCCCAGTGACTCGTTGACGTCGGCGATCAGTACCTTGCCGCCTGCTTCGACGAGGCGCTGGGCGGTTGCCCCGCCCAGGCCCGATGCGCCGCCCGTGACCAGGACGACCTTGTCCGAGATCTGCATGGCCGCTTGCTCCGTTCAGACGCCGTGCAGGGTGCCCATCAGCGGCACCAGCAGCAGCGCAACGATGTTGATGATCTTGATCAGCGGGTTGACCGCCGGGCCGGCAGTGTCCTTGTACGGATCGCCGACGGTGTCGCCAGTGACCGCGGCCTTGTGAGCCTCGGAGCCCTTGCCGCCGTGGTTGCCTTCCTCGATGTACTTCTTGGCATTGTCCCAGGCGCCGCCGCCGGTACACATCGAGATGGCGACGAACAGGCCGGTGACGATGGTGCCCATCAGCACGCCGCCCAGCGCCGCCGGACCCAGGAAGACCGCGACCAGGATCGGCACGACGACCGGCAGCAGCGACGGGATCATCATCTCCTTGATGGCCGCACCGGTCAGCAGGCTGACCGCCTTCGAGTAGTCGGGCTTGGCCTTGCCTTCCATGATCCCCTTGATCTCGCGGAACTGCCTGCGCACTTCCTCGACGACCGCGCCGGCGGCGGTGCCGACCGCTTCCATTGCCATCGCGCCGAACAGGTAGGGGACGAGGCCGCCGATGAACAGGCCGACGATGACCATGTGGTTCGACAGGTCGAAGCTGACCTGCATGCCCTGCGACTCGAGCGCGTGCGTGTAGTCGGCGAACAGCACGAGCGCCGCCAGGCCGGCCGAGCCGATCGCATAGCCCTTGGTGACGGCCTTGGTGGTGTTGCCGACCGCGTCCAGCGGATCGGTGATGTCGCGCACCGCGGCGGGCAGCTCGGCCATTTCGGCGATGCCGCCGGCGTTGTCGGTGATCGGGCCGTAGGCGTCGAGCGCGACGACGATGCCGGCCATCGACAGCATCGAGGTGGCGGCGATCGCGATGCCGTACAGGCCGCCGGCCCAGTGGGCGGCGATGATGGCCGCACAGACCAGCGCGACCGGGATGGCGGTGGACTTCATCGAGACGGCGAGGCCGGCGATGATGTTGGTGCCATGACCGGTGGTCGAGGCCTGCGCGACGTAGCGCACCGGCTTGTACTGGGTGCCGGTGTAGTACTCGGTGATCCAGACGATCAGGCCGGTGAGCACCATGCCCACGATCACGCACAGCCACAGCCGGGTCACCGAGGCGCCGATGGCCGACAGGTCGGTGCCTGCGAACATCCAGGCGGTGATCGGCCAGGCGGCGATCGTGGCGATCAGGCCGGCCCAGATCAGGCCCTTGTACAGGGCGCCCATGATGTTGGTGTCGCCGGGCTTGATCTTGACGAAGGCCGCACCGATGATCGACGCGATGATCGAGACCCCGCCGAGCGCCAGCGGGTAGACGATGGCCTGCAGTTCGGCGCCGGTGACCATCAGCGCGCCCAGCAGCATCGTGGCGATCAGCGTCACCGCGTAGGTTTCGAACAGGTCGGCGGCCATGCCGGCGCAGTCGCCGACGTTGTCACCGACGTTGTCGGCGATCACGGCCGGGTTGCGCGGGTCGTCTTCCGGGATGCCCGCCTCGACCTTGCCGACCAGGTCGGCGCCGACGTCGGCCCCCTTGGTGAAGATGCCGCCGCCCAGCCGCGCGAAGATCGAGATCAGCGACGAGCCGAAGGCCAGGCCGATCAGCGGCTTGATCACGTCATGCAGGGTGTTGGCGTCGGCGCCCTCCGGGGCCCAGGACATCAGCATGCCGTAGTAGCCGGCCACGCCGAGCAGACCCAGGCCGACGACCAGCATGCCGGTGATCGCGCCGCCGCGGAAGGCGACGTCGAGCGCCGGGCCGATTCCCTGCGTGGCGGCCTGTGCCGTGCGCACGTTGGCCCGCACCGAAACGTTCATGCCGATGTAGCCGGCAGCGCCCGACAGGATCGCCCCGATCGCGAATCCGACCGCGGTCGGCATGCCCAGCCCCGGCAGGAACCAGATGGCGATGAACAGCACGATGCCGACCACCGCGATCGTCAGGTACTGCTTGTTCAGGTAGGCGCGCGCGCCCTGCTGGATGGCCTCGGCGATCTCCTGCATGCGGGCATTGCCCGCATCGAGGCCGAGGATCCACTTGCTCGACACGATCCCGTAGACCACTGCGGCGAGGCCGCAGATCAGCGCGAACCAGAGGCCCGCAGTAGTCGCCATCATGAATTACCCCCAATCAAGGTTGTCGATACCAGGTTTTCGTTATCGGTCCGGCGCGTCGCCGCCGGTTCAGTCCAGCGCTGCGAGAGCCCGCGCGGTGATCTCTTCGACCGAGCCCAGGCCCGGGATGCAGCGGTACTTCGGGGCGTCGGCGTCGCCGGTCCCGGCCCACTGGCTGTAGTAGTCGACCAGCGGGCGGGTCTGTCCGCGATAGACCTCGAGGCGCTTGCGGACCGTCTCCTCGCGATCGTCGTCACGCAGGGTCAGGGGCTCACCGGTGACGTCGTCCCGGTCGGCGACCTTGGGCGGATTGAATTTCAGGTGATAGGTGCGCCCGCTCGGCGGGTGCACGCGCCGGCCACTCAGGCGCTCGATGATGTCCTCTTCGGGGACGTCGATCTCGAGCACGTAGTCGAGTCGGACACCGGCGCTGCGCAGCGCCTCGGCCTGCGGAATGGTGCGCGGAAATCCGTCGAACAGGTAGCCGGCCTGGCAGTCGGGTTCCTTGAGCCGGTCCTGGACCAGTCCGATGATGATCTCGTCGGAGACCAGACCGCCGGCATCCATCACTTTCTTGGCTGCCACGCCCAGCGGTGTGCCGGCCTTGACCGCGGCGCGCAGCATGTCTCCGGTGGAGATCTGGGGGATGCCGAATTTTCTGGTGATGAAGGCGGCTTGCGTGCCTTTACCGGCGCCGGGCGGGCCGAGCAGAATCAGACGCATGAGGTGACCTGGTGTTGGACCTGGTGTTGAAAGAAACGGGTCAAGCCCGCGTGCCCGTGTCCGGGGGCGGGGCTCCGAAGCCCGGGAAGCGTACCGTCAAAGGTCACGGGCGGTCAATTTGAGAGGGGACCGACGTTGCCGGGAGGGGAGCCGGCGTTGCGGCCAGGAGGCGGCGCACCCTTTCGAGGTCGGCCGCGGTGTCGACCCCGGCAGGGGGGGGCGCCGCCGTGATCGCGACCGCGATCCGGTGGCCATGCCACAGCGCTCGCAGCTGTTCGAGCGATTCCAGCGCCTCGATCGGCGCCCGGGTCAGGCCCGGATAGGCGGTCAGGAAGCCGGCGCGATAGGCATACAGGCCGATGTGGCGCAGGGCACCGGTCGGCACGGCGGCCTGGCCGTCGCGATCGTGCGGGATCGGGGCCCGCGAGAACAGCAGCGCGTGGCCGCGGGCATCGAGCACGACCTTGACGACGTGCGGGCTCAGGAATTCCTCGCGGCTGTCGATCGCGTGGGCGGCCGTGGCGATCGCCGCCTCCGGGTCCGCTGCCAGCCGCGCCGCCACCGTGCGCACCAGCTCCGGCGGGATCAGCGGCTCGTCGCCCTGGACGTTGACCACGATGGTTTCGGGGGCCAGCCCGAGCAGGCGGGCCGCCTCGGCCAGCCGGTCGGTTCCCGAAGGATGGTCGGCAGCGGTCAGCACGGCCTCGTGGCCGGCCTGGCGCACCGCGGCGGCAATCCGTTCGCTGTCAGTGGCCACGGCCACCCGGCTGGCACCGGCCTGGCGCGCCCGGTCGGCGACGTGCACGACCATCGGCCGGCCATCCAGGTCGGCCAGCGGCTTGTCGGGCAGGCGGGTGGCGGCCAGGCGCGCCGGGATCAGCGCGACGAAGGCGGGCGTGGCGGCCAGTGAGGAGGGGGCCAGCGGGGCGGCGGTCATCGTCAGTCAGTCGTTTCGATCCGGCGGGCTTCATCGACGAGCATCACCGGGATGCCGTCGCGGATCGGGTAGGCCAGCCGGTCGGGCCGGCAGACCAGTTCGCCGTCGAGGAGGGTGCCGTCAGCGGCCCTGCCGGGGCGTTCCAGCTTCAGCGGGCCCTTGCAGATCGGGCAGACCAGGATGTCGAGCAGGCGTGGATCCACGTGTCGCCTCGCGAAGTGAGTCGTCGAGCCAGTCGACGAATGCCGGATCGAGTCGTGCCGACGCGTGCAGCGCCCAGCATCGATCGTCGGCCCAAGCCTCGCATTTTACGGCGTCCTTGGCCGTCATCACGATGAAGCGGGCATCGAGGGCGGCCAGCGTGGCGGCATCGAGCGGCCGATGGTCGCCGGGAGTGAGCCGTTGCCCGGGCGGCAGCCCCAGTGCGGTCAGCGTGTCGAAGAAGCGCTGGGGGGCGCCGATGCCGGCAACGGCGGCGACTGCACCGGGTGCGTCCGGGCGCGGACAGCTGCCGGCGACGAGGCAGCGAAAGGCCTCCGGGCTCAGCGACTCGGCGATCACGGCGGCGGGCTGGCCGGTGCCCCGGGCGACCCGGGCGAAGTCGCCGGGCACGACCTCGAAGCGGAACAGCCGGGGGCCCGCGGCGGGCGGGGTCGCCGGACCGTTGACGAGCAGCGCGTCCATCTGCTGAAGGTGGGCAAGCGGCTCGCGCAGCGGGCCGGCGGGCAGCAGCCGGCCATTGCCCGCGCCGCGGGCGTCGAAGACGGCGAGTTCGAGGCTGCGCGGCAGCGCGGCGTGCTGGAGGCCGTCGTCGCTGACGACGATGTCGACTTCCGGGTGCGCCGCCAGCAGGCAGGCCAGCGCGTCGGCCCGCTGCCGGCCGGCAGCAAGCGGCCGGCCAGCCAGGCGGGCCAGCAGGACGGCTTCGTCACCGTGCTCGGCCGGGTCGTCGTCGGCACCGACCAGGCGGGCGTCGCGCCGCCGCGCGCCATGGCCGCTGGCCAGCAGGCCGGGGCGCCAGCCGCGCGCCGCCAGCGCCTGCACGATCGCCACGACCAGCGGAGTCTTGCCGACCCCGCCGACCAGCAGATTGCCGACGACGACCAGCGGCACCGGCGGCGGGGCCAGGGCGGCGATCTGCGCGCGCTTGCGCGTTGCCACCCGGGCGGTCAGCCGGCTCAGCGGAGCCAGTGCCCGGCCGGCCAGGCGCAGCGGCCAGGGCGGCGTAGCGTCGAACCAGAGCCGCAGCAGAGCGGCTTCGACCGATCGCCGGATCAAGGTGCAGGCGAGCCCGTGGCGGCGCCCTGGGCCGCGAAGGTGACCCGGGCGATGCCGGCCTGCCGGGCAGCTTCGAGCACGGCGACGACGGCCTGGTGGCGCGCGCCGGCGTCGGCGTGGATCACGAGCACCGGTGCCTGCCGGCCGTCGGCGGCGGCGGTCAGTTCGGCCACCAGTGCCTCGGGGCTCACCAGGCGCGAGCTGCCGGCATCGATCAGGTAGCGGCCGTCGGCAGCCACGGCGACGACGATCTCGGCCGGCCGTTCAGCCGCCCGTTCGGCGTCGGCGCTGGGCAGGTCGACCTGCAGTTCGGTGAACTTCGAGAAGGTCGTGGTCACCATGAGGAAGATCAGGATGACCAGCAGCAGGTCGATCAGCGGAATGAAGTTGATTTCGAGTTCGTCGCGCCGCCGCCCCGAGCGGAAACCCGTGGTCTGTCGTCCGATCATCGCACCGGCCGGGTCCGCACGGGTTCGGCGCCGATCCTTTCGACCAGCCGGAGCGCCTGCTGCTCCATCTCGGCCAGGTAACCGTCGACCCGGGCCTGGAAGTGACGATAGGCGATCAGCGCCGGGATCGCGATCAGGATGCCGAAGGCCGTGTTGTACAGTGCCACCGAGATGCCGTGCGCCAACTGCTGGGGCTGGGTGCCCTGGGCGGTGTGGGCGCCGAAGATCTCGATCATCCCGACGACGGTGCCGAACAGCCCGAGCAGCGGTGCGACGGTGGCGATGGTGCCCAGGCCGGGCAGGTATTTCTCGAGTTCGTGGGCGACTGCCCGTCCCGCATCTTCCATGGCTTCCTTCATCCGCAACCGGCCGCCCGCGTCGTGACGCACGCCTGCGGCGAGGATCCTGCCCAGCGGCGAGCTCGTTTCCAGCCGGGTCAGCAGCTCGGGGGTGATGGCGGCGGCCGCGCGCAGATCGGTGAGCTCGTCGAGCAGGCCGTCAGGCAGGACACGGCTGCGACGCAAGGCCACGGCGCGTTCGATGATCAGCGCGACGGCGGCAATGGAGGTCGCAATGAGAAACCAGATCGGCCAGCCGGCCGCCTCGATCAGGGACAGCAATTGGGACACTCCGCGGAAAGGAATCAGCGCATCTCATCCGGGACGGATGCGCCGGCAATTGTCGATGTTTTCAGCGCTCGGCTGCAAGTTCGAGCTGCTGCGCGCCGCTTGTCGGGGCAGCCTGTGGATAACTCTGTGAAGAAAGCGCTGGATAATGTCGGCAAAGGCCGCCGGGGCGCAGCTTCCGGTCGGTGCCCAAAAAATTCTCACGCTATAAGTTCAATGAAAACAATGAATTACGAAGTTCCATTGAGCCGAAATCAAGTCGATCCGCCGAAAGCCAGTATTCATGCGGGTTTGTGGACAGATAATGGCCGCGAGGCCGCATGAATACTGAATTTCAGCCGCCAAACCCTGGCGGAATGCGGGCTGCGCTGACGGTCAGCGAGCTGAACCGGACCGTGGCCGGCCTGCTCGAACGCAGCCTGCCGGTGGTCCGCGTCGAGGGGGAGCTGTCCAACGTGGTCAGGGCGGCCAGCGGCCACTGGTATTTCTCGCTCAAGGATCCCGGCGCCCAGGTGCGCTGCGTGATGTTCAGGGGACGGGCGCGCCAGGTCGGCTTCGTGCCGCGCGATGGAGACCGCGTCGAGGTGCTGGCGCTGGCCACCGTCTACGAAGCTCGCGGCGAGTTCCAGCTCAATGTCGAGGCGATGCGCCAGGCCGGCGCCGGCGATCTGTACCGGCGCTTCCTGGCGCTCAAGGCAAGGTTGCAGGAAGAGGGACTGTTCGAGCCGGCGCGCAAGCGGGCGCTGCCGGCCATGCCGGGCTGCGTCGGCATCGTGACCTCACCGCAGGCTGCCGCCCTGCGCGATGTGCTGACCACGCTGCGGCGGCGGGCGCCGGGGCTGCGAGTGATCATCTACCCGACGCCGGTGCAGGGCAGCGAGGCGCCTGGGCAGATCGTCGCCGCGCTGGCCCGGGCCGGCCAGCGGCGCGACTGCGACGTGCTGCTGGTGGTGCGCGGCGGCGGTTCGATCGAAGACCTGTGGGCCTTCAACGACGAGGCCGTGGCCCGCGCGATCGCCGCCTGCCCGATCCCGGTGGTCACTGGTGTCGGCCATGAGACCGACTTCACCATCGCCGATTTCGTCGCCGACCTGCGTGCACCGACACCGACCGCGGCGGCCGAGCAGGTGGCGCCCGATCGCCGCGAACTGGCCCGCGCTACCCGGCGGCTGGCGCAGCGGCTGGCGGCCGCGATGGCTCGACGGCTGGAAAGGGCTGGCCAGGGACTGGACACTCGCGTACGCCTGTTGCGCCCGCCGTCGGCCCAGTGGCGCGAGCGCAGCCAGCGGGCGGCCGTGGCGGCGCGCCGGCTGGTGGCCGTGGTTCGTGCCCGCCGGCTGCAGGCAACGCTGCGATTGGCCCGGCTGTCGGGGCGGCTGCGTGCGCCCCGGACCGGCCTGGCCAGCCAGCGCCTGGACACGCTGGCGCGCCGGCTGGCCGCCGCCGGCAACGAGACCGTCGCGGCCCGCGGCCGCCGCATCGATGCGGCCGCGGCCAGCCTGGCGCTGGTCAGCCCGCAGGCCGTGCTGGATCGCGGCTACGCGATCGTCACACTGGCCGACGACCGGGTGCTGTACGATGCCGCCGACACGGCCGTCGGCGACCGGCTGGCGGTGCAGCTGGCGCGCGGCGCGCTGCAAGCCCGGGTCGTCGAGCCGACCGGGGTGCCAGGCGCGGCACCCGGCGCGGCACCAGACGCGGCGTCGTTGAAGCCGCCCGGTCATTCAGCCTAGAATGGGCGATCATAGAAGCACGAACGATCACAGAAACACGAGGACACCCATGGCACATCAACTCTCCCCTCTGCCGTACGCTGCGGACGCTCTCGAGCCGCACATGTCGCGGGAAACCTTCGAATACCACCACGGCAAGCATCTGCAGGTCTACGTCACGAACCTGAACAACCTGATCAAGGGCACGGAATTCGAGAACGCCAGCCTCGAAGACATCATCCGCAAGTCGCAAGGCGGCGTGTTCAACAATGCGGCCCAGGTCTGGAACCACACCTTCTTCTGGCACTGCATGAAACCCGATGGCGGCGGCGAGCCCGCCGGTGCGCTGGCCGATGCGATCAAGGCCAGATGGGGCAGCTACGATGCGTTCAAGGAAGCCTTTGCCAAGAGCGCGGTCGGCAATTTCGGTTCCGGCTGG
>JBAYOD010000134.1:0-8584 GCA_041678445.1 Burkholderiaceae bacterium
ACAGCCAGGAACCCTGTGCGCCTCGGCTGCGCACAAGGCGCCGGCCAGGCGAAGCCCCCCGCACCTTGGCCGGCGACGCTGTGCCATTCGACGGGAAAGCATCCGGGGTCACGGCAATCCGGTTGTCTGCCGGGACGTGGGCAAGCACCCGGCGGGCGCCGAAAGCCTCGCCCCGCGTCCTGGCCCGCCGCCGCCCCCAGGCGCTCGAACGCGAACCGGCATCAGTCGAGTTCCAGCAGACGCAGGCGGCTCCCCAGGGTCCGGCGAGTCAGTTCGACCAGATGCCGGTGGTGGGTGAACACGATCACCTGGCTCTCGCTGGCGAAGTCGGCGAGTGCTTCGAGCATTTGCGCGGCGCGTTCGTCGTCGGCAGTCATCAGCACGTCGTCGAGGACGACCGGCAGGTCGATGCCGGCCTGTCTGCGCAGTTCGAGCGCAGCCAGGCGCAAGGCGAGGAAGAGTTGGTCGGCCGTGCCTTCGCTGAGGCCGTCGACGGTCACCTCGCGGCCATCGGGGCGCAGGGCGAGCAGCACTGGCGAGCTGTCGCCGTCACGGGTGGTCAGCCGTTCGAAGGCGCCGCCCGTCATGGTCACGAACAGGGTCGAGGCGCGCGCCAGCATCGGCCCCTGGGCACGCTCGCGAAAGCGGCGCAACGCTTCGCCGAGCAGGGCGTGGGCCAGCCGGGTACGCATCCAGGCGGGCAGGTCGGCACGGATTCTTGCAGCGGCCAGTTCCATCTGCTCGCGTTCGGCGGCAGCGGCGTCCGAGGCGTCGATCGCGCGCAGCGCCAGCCGCGCGCTTTCCTCGCTGGCTCGCGCTTCCCGCAGCGCGGTTTCGAGTTCGGAGAGCTCGCGCGTGCAGGCCGCTTCGTCGGCATCGATCCGGGCGGCATCGACGCTTGCCAGTCGGGTGCGCAGGGCTTCGAGCGGCCGGCGTGAGGCCTGTGTGAGCCGGCTGGCGGCGTCGTCCAGCCTGGCCTGCGTGCTCCGCTTGTGTGCCGCCAGGGCTTCGATCCGGGGCAGCTCGGCGGGCGTGTCGACCTCGGCTGCAGCGCACAGGCGGGCGAGGCTGGCCCGGTGCCGCTCGGCACTGGCCAGATGGCGGCGATGGTTCTGTTCCGCGCTGGCCAGCGCCTGTCGGGCCAGCGCCTCCTCGCGCGCGCAGCGTTCGGCGAGCTCGAGACGCCGGGTGAGGTGTTCGCCGTAAAGCCGCAGGTCGGCAGGCGCCGGATCGTCGAGCGCGGTCGCCAGCCTGCGTGCTGAGCCTTCGAGTTCAGCCAGCGACTCGCGGGCCTGACGGGCATTGTCCAGTGCCTGGTCGCGGCGCTCGTACAACGCCTGCAGCCGGTCGAACTCGGCGAGCCGGGCACGGACCACGGCCGGACTGGCCGGGTCCGGCAGGCCGAGGGAATCGATCAGCGGGCGCAGCTTCGCGCGGGCGGCCTCGAGTTCGGCTGCCAGTGCGTTGCCCCGGGTGGCCAGCCGCTGGCGTTCGAGGGCCTGCTGCTGGCGCTGGCCGGCTGCGGTGTCCAGCTGGCGCTCGCGACGGTGCAGTTCGGTTTCCAGATCATCGGCAATCACGGTCAGCGTATCGAGGTCCGCGTCGCTGTCAGGCAGCCCAGTCTGGCCGAGATCCTGAAGCGCCGTCCGCAGGGCAGCGGTAAGCCGGGCGGCCAGCGCGCGGTCGTGCTCGAACTCGGTCTGGCGCAGTTGCAGGCGTGAGGCGTCTTCGCGCAAGGCGAGCAGCCGTGCCTGCCAGTCGCGCAGCATCGCCGGCGCCAGTTCGGGCAGGCCGGCTGCGGCGAGCAGGGTGCGCCACGCCCGTTCGCGGCGCTCGCTGTCGGCGGCGAGCGCACCGAGTTCGGCCCTCAGCGTGTCGGCGTCGCGATCCAGCGTGCCGATCGTTGCGTCGAGCGCTTGCAGCCGGAGGACCCGCGCGTGATCGGCGGCCAGCGCGTCGGCCATCCGGTCGGCGTCGGCGACGGTGGCTTCATAGGCCTCGGCGCGACGTGCGATCTCGGCGCGGCGCTGTGCGTCGGCCCGGTCCGCGGGCTGCGGGCCCGGCGAAGCGTCCGCCATCGAACCCGCAGCGCCGTCCAGGCAGGACTGGCGCAACTGCAGCCACTCGGCGTCGCGTTGCTCGCGCAGGGCTTCGAGCTGGCTGCGGGTCGGGACTTCGCCCGCCGCCAGCAGGCTTGCGCGGCCCGCCTGCTCGTGGGCCCGGGCGGACTCGATCCGGGCCAGCCGCTGGCGGTGGCTGTCACGCTGCGTGGCGGCGCGCAGGGTAGCATCGATCTCCTCGCTGATCCGCGTATCGAGCAGGGGTCGTGCACGCCGCATCGCGGCTTCGTCGGCGAGCCCGGCGTCGGCCAGGGCCTGGGCGAAACTGTCCCGGGCGCTCTGCAGTTCGGCGGGCAGGCTGGCGAGGGCAGCCAGCCGGTCGGTATGGCGAGCCAGTTGCTGGCGCGCCGTTCGCAGCGCGGCTCGCAGGGGGGCCGGCGGCAGTTCGGCGGCGGGCGGCGGTTCGTCGCGGCCGTTCGATTCGTCCAGCGTCCGGCGATGCTGGACGAGTGCCTGCTCGCAGCGTTCGGATGCCTGCAGGGCCTCGTCGATGGCGGCACGCCGGGTCGGTGACGGTGCCCGGGCGGTCATCGACGGGTCGGGCGTCGCCATGCCGGGCGTGGCTGTTCCGGCAATTGCCTGCTCGATGACGGCGGCCTGCCGCGAACAGGCCTGTGCGTCGGTCTCGGCCTGGATCAGCCGGGCGCGGTGGGCGTCGATCGTCTCGGCAGAAGCGATCAGCCTGCGCACTGCCGCAGCCAGCTCGACGATCGCCGGGTCCGGTGCCAGCGCGGCCAGGCGTTCCTTTTCGTGCGCGATCTGGGCGGCGGCAGTCTCGGCATCCTGGAGGGCGGCAGCCAGTCCGGTCTCGGCCGCGACACGCTGACTGGCGGCGTCGTCGGCCAGTGCCGGCACGGCGGTCAGCTCGCCGAGCAGCGCTGCGGCATGGTCGTGATCGTCCAGCAAGGGCGCCACGGCGCGCAGTTCGGCGAGCTCGTGCCTGCGCGCCTGCAGCTCGGCATAGCGTGCTTCGAGCTCGGCCAGGGTCTCGGTGGCCGCGTGCCATCGGCGGCTCAGGTCGGTCCAGTGGGCCGGGCGCACGAGGGCCTGCCGAAAGCGCTGATGGCTTTCGTCGAAGGCGCGCAAGGCTTCGTTGATCCGCGCGTTGCGGCCTCGGGCGCCGGGCATGAACAGACGGCGTGCCGCCTGGTCCAGCTCGTCGAGCACCCGGGCGATGCCGCGGATGCCGGCGCTGGCCTCGAACAGCGCGGAGCCGACCTCGCCCTGGCCCTCGACCAGCGCCCGGCCGCCGGCGCGCAACCGGCCATGGTCGATGCCGAAGCCGGTTTCGTAGGCCTCGCGGCTCAGACCGGCGGTCAGCAGGGCTTCGACCTCGGGGGGGGCCGGCCCCAGCGTGGGCGCGTCGGGGCTGGAGAAGTCAGCCAGGCTCAGGGTGTTCTGCCGGGCCTTGCGCCGGATCAGCGAGTGCTGCCGGCCGCTGTGATCGACGAACACACCGCCCACCTGCATCTGCGGATGGGGATGGATGAAGTTGTCGGCGCTTCGCATCGGGATGCCGAAGCGCAGATCGGCCATCGCACGCAGGGCCGACGATTTGCCGGCTTCGTTGGGGCCGTAGACCAGGGCGAGCCCGCCGGCCGGATCGCCGAAATCGAGCGTGTGATCGGTGAACGGGCCGAAGGCCTTCAGATGCAGGCGGATCAGTCTCATTCCGGTGCTTCGTCGTCGGCTGCGCGCACGCGGGCGAGTACCGTGGCCTCGGCATCGCGAATGAGCGCGGCCAGCGCTTCGCCGTCGAGCGTGCGCGGGTCGGCGTCGCTGAGTTGCGGGGGCAAGGGTCCGAGCGCGCCGAGCTGTTCCTGTGCCCAGGCCTTCAGGCCGTCCGGATCGGCGAGCAGTGCATCGGTGAGCTGCAGGAGTTCGCCGAGCGCATCGCTGTGTTCGGCGGCCTGCTCACGCGTCAGCGGCGCGCGCAGCGCCAGGCGGACCGACTCGATCCAGACCTCGGCTTCGTCGATCTCCTGGGCGGCTGCCTGCACGGCGGCAGCCAGCGTTCCCGGCTGCGCGGCTTCGACCCGGTGCAGCGGGGTTTCGCCGGTGAGCACGACGCGCAGGGCGTGCAGGCGGTCGCGGGCTCCTGCGACCAGGGCCGAGGCCTGCTCGCGGAAGCGGGTGGCGATCGTCTCGATCCGGTCCAGGCCGCTGGCGTCCAGGCTCAGCGTCTGCCAGCGCACCACGTCCAGGGCGACGAACTCGGCCGAGACGATCAGGCCGTTCTCGATGGTGACCAGTTCGCAGCCCTTGGCGCCGGCCTCGCCGGCCCGGCGTCCCTGCAGATTGCCCGGATAGACGATGCGCGGTGCCGATTCGTGCACGACTTCGCGGGCATGGACGTGGCCGAGGGCGAAGTAGTCGTAGCCGGTGGCAACCAGCGCCTGTGGCGTGGTCGGCGCATAGGGATCGTGACCGGGCCGGCCGGTCAGGCTGGTGTGCAGCAGTCCGATGTTGAAGCGCCCGGGCAGCGGCGGCGGGTAGGTCGGCAGCAGATCCTCGGGAACGGCCCGGTTCGGAAAGCTGCGCCCGTGGACGGCTGCGCCGATTCCGGCCAGATCGACCGTCTCGCTCCTGTGGGCGCTGAACACATGGACGCCGTCGAGTGCCGGCAACTGCCGGCTGATCTGGCTTTCGGCGTCGTGGTTGCCCTTGATCACGAAGACCTGGATGCCTGCACGGACCAGGCGCACCATCTGTTCACGGAAGAACAGCCCGGTGCGGAAATCGGCCCAGTCGCCGTCGTAGATGTCGCCGGCCAGCAGCACCATCGCCACCTGGCGTTCGAGCGCCAGGTCGACCAGGGCGACCAGCGCCTGCCGGGTGGCACCGCGCAGCCGCTCGACCGGTGCTCCGTCGTAGGCATCGAGTCCGCGCAGCGGGCTGTCGATGTGCAGGTCGGCCGCGTGGATGAAGCTGAAGCCGTTCGGGTTCATCGTGACAAAAGGAGAGCCGGGAGGACGCCGGCAGGCCGGCCAAAGTCTATGCCAGACTGGAAAATGTTATATACGCGACACTTCGAAACGGAAATCAGCCATGAATTCGACGCTGCGAGAAGGGGTTGCGCAGGTTGGTGAGAATCGGGCAGCAACGATCGAGCGCTGGCTCGCCAGGGAGCGTGAGGCGCGTGTGCTGCTCGCCCAGCCGGGCCGGATCGCGCCGGAAGAGATCGGCCGGTCTTCCGGCCTCGAGTTCCTCAAGCGCATTGCACGCGGTGAACTGCCGTCGGCGCCGATCTTCCAGGCCCTCGACTTCGTGCCGGTCGAATGCGATGCCGGCCGGATGGTGTTCCAGGGAACGCCGAAATCCGAGTACTACAACCCGATCGGCTCGGTCCACGGCGGCTACATCGCGACGCTGCTCGACTCGGCGCTGGCCTGTGCGATCCAGACCATGCTGGCGCAGGGTTTCGGCTACACGACGCTCGAACTCAAGCTCAGCTATCTGCGGCCGCTCACCGACCGCACCGGTCCAGTGCGCGCCGAAGGCTGGGTGATCGACCTGTCCGGGCAGGTCGGGACCGCCGAGGGCCGATTGATCGACGTCGACGGCACGCTGTACGCGCATGCGACGGCCACCTGCCTGATCACCGCACTGCCCGAGCCCAGCGTGTCCGGCCGCGGCGCACCGATCGGCTAACATTCTTGCCGACCCGTCATTCCTGCCGACGACTTTCACCCACCCCTCCACCGGAGCTGCCGATGCCCCGCCAGATCATTGCCACTCCCGAGGCACCGGCCGCCATCGGTCCCTACTCGCAAGCCGTGCGGGTCGGTGACACCGTCTGGCTGTCTGGACAGATTCCGCTCGACCCGGCCACCGGCGAGCTCGTCGCCGGCGGATTCGAGGCCCAGGTCGAACGCGCATTCCTGAATCTCGCGGCGGTGGCCCAGGCGGCCGGCGGCACGCTCGACCAGGTGGTCAAGCTGACCTTGTTCCTGACCGACCTGTCGCGCTTCGATGCGGTCAACGAGGCCATGAAGCGGCATTTCAGGCAGCCGTATCCGGCGCGCTCGACGATCGGTGTCGCCAGCCTGCCGCGCGGGGCGCAGTTCGAGGTCGAGGCGGTGCTGGTCGTCAAGCAACTGTTCTGACCGGACAGCGTCCGGACGCCGGGTGGCGAGCAGGCAGCGGCCGGCCGGCAAGGCTTCCGGGAAGCCGGCGGGCGCGCTGCCGCTCGCCCGGCTCGGCATCCGCCGCGAGCAGGATCTGCCGCTGCACCTGCCGATCCGCTATGAGGACGAGACCCGGCTGAGTGCGATCGGCGGGTTGCGGCCCGGTGAGACGGCCCAGATCGAAGCCGAGGTCCTGCGCGCCGAGATCGTGGCGCATCCCCGACGCATGCTGGTCGTCACGCTGCGCGACGACTCCGACAGGCGGATCGACCTGAGGTTCCTGCACTTCTGGGGCTCGCAGCTCAAGCAATTGTCGCCAGGTCGCCGGGTGCGCGCGATCGGTGAGGTCCGGGGTGGCTTGTTCGGCCTCGAAATGGTCCACCCGCGCTGGCGGGTCGTGACCGGCGACACGCCGCTGCCCGAGCGCCTGACACCGATCTATCCGACGGTCGCCGGACTCGGCCAGGCACGGATCCGGGCTGCAGTGCGCGCCGCGTTGCAAGGACTGGACTGGCCGGAGACGGTGCCGGCCGAAGTCTGTCGCCAGCTCGGGCTGCCGCCGCCGGCCGAGGCCCTGCGCGCCCTGCACGAACCGCCCGCGGGCGTGTCGCTGGCGGCCCTGGAGGAGCGATCGACCCCCGAATGGCGCCGGGTGATCTTCGACGAACTGCTCGCCCAGCAATTGTCCTTGCGGCAGGCACGGGCGGCGCGCGCGCGGTTGGCGGCCCCCGTGCTGGCCGGCCACGCGATGGTCGAGCAGCTGCTCGCAGCGCTGCCCTTCACGCTGACCGGTGCCCAGCAGCGCGCCTGGGCCGAAGTCTCGGCCGATCTCGCCCGGGCGCAGCCGATGAACCGCCTGCTGCAGGGCGATGTCGGCAGCGGCAAGACGGTGATTGCGGCACTGGCCGCCGCCCAAGCGATCGGCAGCGGCTGGCAGGCCGCGCTGATGGCGCCGACCGAACTGCTGGCCGAACAGCATCGGCACAAGCTCGCTCCCTGGATGGCGGCGGCGGGCGCCCGCATCGCCTGGCTGTCGGGCTCGCAGCGCGAGTCGGAGAAGAAGGCGGTGCGCAACGCCGTGTCGGCCGGCGACGTGGATCTGCTGATCGGGACGCATGCCCTGATCGAGGAAACGGTGGGCTTCGGCCGGCTGGGCCTGGCGATCGTCGACGAGCAGCACCGCTTCGGCGTCGAGCAGCGGCTCGCGCTGCGCGCCAAGCTGGCCGCCGCCACCGGCGCTGGCGACGATGCTGGCGAAGGTACGGGCGCTGCAGTCGCAGCGGTCGGTGCCGACTCCGCGCCGCTGCCCCACCAGTTGATGATGAGCGCCACGCCGATTCCGCGCACGCTGGCGATGTCCTACTACGCCGATCTCGAGGTGTCGGTCATCGACGCGCTGCCGCCCGGTCGTCGCCCGGTGGTCACCCGGCTGGTTGCCGAGGCGCGCCGAGACGAGGTCATCGCGCGACTGAGGGCTGCCTGCGAGGCCGGCCGCCAGGCCTACTGGGTCTGCCCGCTGATCGACGAAAGCGAAACGCTGGACCTGCAGACCGCGATCGACACCCATGCCCGGCTTTCCGGGGAACTGGCGCCGGCCCGGGTCGGGCTCGTGCACGGCCGGATGGCCGGAGCCGACAAGCAGACAGTAATGGACGCCTTCGTGCGCGGCGAGCTCCAGGTGCTGGTGGCGACCACGGTGATCGAGGTCGGCGTCGACGTGCCCAATGCCTCGCTGATGATCATCGAGCATGCCGAACGTTTCGGGTTGGCGCAGCTGCACCAGTTGCGCGGCCGGGTCGGTCGTGGCAGTACCGCCAGTTTCTGCATCCTGCTGTACCGGGCACCGCTGTCGCCGGCTGCCCGCGAGCGGCTGCGCACCCTGTACGAGACCAGCGACGGTTTCGAGATCGCCCGGCGCGACCTGATGCAGCGCGGGCCGGGAGAGCTGCTCGGCGCCCGCCAGTCGGGCGAGATGCTGCTGCGCTTCGCCGATCTCGAGCGCGACGCCGGGCTGGTCAGCGCCGCCCGCGAGACGGCCGACCGGATGCTGCGCGAAGACCCGGCGGCCGTCGAGCGCCACCTGGCGCGCTGGCTGGGTGGCCGCGAGCATTTCCTGAAAGCCTGAGCGCCTGAACCGGAACAGTTTCTCGTTCGAGCGCCAGGGGCGGGCCAAGGTGCGGGGGCTGGGCGGGGGGCCGGCGCCGGGTGCTTGCCCCTGCTGGCGCAGGGGTGCCCTGCGGTGCTTGGGCTCGTGGCCTGCTGCCGAACCTCGCTACGCTCCCGCCGCTTTGCGGCGCTCGCTGCGCTCAGACAGTCGGCGGCAAGTCAGATTATTGG
>JBAYOD010000135.1:0-8561 GCA_041678445.1 Burkholderiaceae bacterium
AGCAGATAGGCGACGAATGCGCCCATCATGTACTGGGCGCCGTGGGCGAAGTTGATGATGTTCATCATGCCGAAGATGACGGCCAGACCGAGCGACAGAAGTGCGTAGAGCGACCCGTTGATCAGGCCGATCAGCAGCTGGCCGAACAGCGCCTGCGTCGGTACGCCGAAGATTTCCATCCGAGAAGCCCGTTGAATGTTGCTGGTATGTTGCTGGTGGGGCGGCCCACCGGCTCCGGTGCGCCTGTGCGCGCCGGAGCCGGTCGCCGCGAGCCTGGAAGCGGCCGGTTACCTTGACCCGCCCGCAACCATTACTTGACCAGCGCGCAACCGCCTTCGGCCATCGGCCGGAAGGCCTGGTCGGCCGGGATCGTGGCGCGGACCTTCAGCAGATCCCATTCGCCCTTCGACTCGGCCGGCTTCTTGGCTTCAACCAGGTAGACCGGGTGGATCTTGCGACCGTCGGCCCGGACCATCCCCTTGCCGAAGGCTGCGTCGTCGGTCGGCATTTCCTTCATCTTGGCGATCACCTTGGTGCCGTCGTCGTTGCCCAGCGCCTCGATCGCCTTCAGGTAGTGCAGCACCGACGAGTAGACGCCGGCATGGACCATCGTCGGCGCCTTGCCGTCATGCTGCGCCATGAAGCGCTTCGAGAAGGCACGCGTGCCGTCGTTGGTATCCCAGTAGAAGCTGGTCGTGAAGATCAGCCCCTGGGCGGTCTGCAGGCCCAGCGCCTTGACGTCGCTCAGGAACATCAGCATGCCGGCCAGGTTCTGGCCGCCTGCGACGATGCCGAACTCGGCCGCCTGCTTGATCGAGTTGATCGTGTCGCCGCCGGCGTTGGCCAGGCCGATGATCTTGGCCTTCGAAGCCTGCGCCTGCAGCAGGAAGGACGAGAAGTCCTGGCCCGGGAACGGATGGCGGACCTTGCCGAGGACCTTGCCGCCGTTCTTCAGGACGACGGCCTCGGTGTCGCGCTCGAGCGCGTGGCCGAACGCGTAGTCGGCGGTCAGGAAGAACCAGGTGTCGCCACCGGACTGGACGATGGCCTTGCCGGTGCCGTTCGACAGCATCCAGGTGTCATAGGCCCAGTGGATGGTGTTCGGCGAGCAGGCCTTGCCGGTGAGGTCGGAGGTGGCCGAACCCGAGTTCAGATAGGCCTTGCCCTTTTCGCGGGTGATCTGGCTGACCGCCAGGCCGACCGACGAGGTCGGCACGTCGACGATCACGTCGACTTGCTGGGTGTCATACCACTGGCGGGCCACGGTCGAACCGACGTCAGGCTTGTTCTGATGGTCGGCCGAAACGATCTCGATCTTGAAATCGGCCTTCGAATCCTTGCGGAAGTCTTCGACGGCAAGCCGTGCGGCGACGACCGAACCGGGGCCGGTGATGTCGGAGTACAGGCCCGACATGTCGTTCAGGACCCCGATCTTGACGACACCGTCGGAGATCTGGGCACCCGCTGCTCCGGCCAGGCCGGCAATTGCTGCGCCGACCAGGGTCGACATGAGTTTGCGTTTCATCGTGTTACTCCTCCACTGACTAAGCGGTCTCCAGACCGATTTTGGCGATTGCAATACGCCGTTTCTCTACTCCCCGGCCACTCAGACGCCGAGATAATCGCGCAGTACGCCCATTTTCTGATCGAGTTCGGCCGCTGCGAAACCTTCGACGATGCGACCATGCTCCATCACGTAGAAGCGGTCGGCCAGCGGTGCCGCGAAGCGGAAATTCTGCTCGACCATGATGACAGTGAAGCCCTTCTCGCGCAGCGTGCGGATCATCCGGGCCAGCGCCTGCACGATCACCGGCGCCAGGCCCTCGGAGATCTCGTCGAGCAGCAGCAGCCTGGCGCCGCTGCGCAGGATGCGCGCGACCGCCAGCATCTGCTGTTCGCCGCCCGACAGCCGCGTGCCGGGGCTGTTGGCACGCTCCTTCAGGTTCGGGAACATCGCGTAGATCTCGTCGAGCCCCATGCCCCCGGGAGCGACCACCGGCGGCAACATCAGGTTCTCCTCGCAGGACAGGCTGGCGAAGATGCCGCGCTCCTCCGGGCAGTAACCGATGCCGAGCCGCGCGATCAGGTGCGGCGGCATGTGCACCGACTCGACACCGTCGACCACGATCGAACCGGTGCGCCGGCCCACCAGGCCGACGATCGACTTCAGCGTGCTGGTGCGCCCGGCGCCGTTGCGCCCGAGCAGGGTGACCACTTCGCCGTGGTTCACGACCAGGTCGACGCCGTGCAGGACGTGTGATTCGCCGTAGAACGCGTGCAGGTCCTTGATGCGGAGGAACTCGGTGTGTTCAGTGGCCATGGGCGGCTCCTGCCAGCGCCTCGTCCGTGCTGCCCATGTAGGCCTCGAGCACCTGCGGATTCTGCGACACGCTGTCGTACGGCCCTTCGGCGATCACCTGGCCACGCTGCAGCACGCTGATCGTGTCGGCGATGCTGGCCACGACGTTCATGTTGTGTTCGACCATCAGGATGGTCCGGTTGGCCGACACTTTCTTGATCAACTGGGTGACGCGGTCGACGTCCTCGTGTCCCATGCCCTGGGTCGGTTCGTCGAGCAGCATCAGCTCCGGTTCGGTGGCCAGCGTCGTCGCGATCTCGAGGGCGCGCTTGCGGCCGTAGGGCAGCTCGACAGTCGGGTAGTCGGCGAACTCGCGCAGCCCCACTGTCTCGAGCAGTTCGAGGGCGCGGTCGTTGAGCACGTCGAGCCGGCGGGCCGGCCGCCAGAAGTGGAAGGACGTTCCTTCGGCGCGCTGCAGGCCGACCCGGACGTTCTCGAGCACCGACAGGTTCGGGAAGGTGGCCGAGATCTGGAACGAGCGGACGACGCCGCGGCGCGCGACCTGGGCCGGCTTCTCGTAGGTGATGTCCTGGCCATTGAACAGGATCTGACCGCCGGTCGGGATCAGGAACTTGGTCAGGAGATTGAATACCGTCGTCTTGCCCGCGCCGTTGGGGCCGATCAGCGCGTGGATGTGCCCGCGCTTGACGCGCAGATTCACATCGTTGACTGCCACGAATCCGCGAAACTCCTTGATGAGTCCGCGTGTCTCCAGAATGTTGTCGTTGTCGCCTGCCATCTTGTCCGAGGTTGTTGCCGGTCGGGCGTTGCGCAGAGCGGCGATTATTGCTGCAAACCGGGGCGGCGCGCAAACGCGCGCGCCCCGGCTGCGTCAAAAATCCCGCAAACCCTCGTAAACAAAGGCTTTTCGGCCTGAAAAAACCCTTTCTCGACGGCCACTGACATGCCAGATCAGGACTTTTCCGGCCGCCCAGGTGAGCGGGAACGGCGATCCGGATCGTCGTTCCCGCGCCTGGATCAGTGATTGTCGCGCGGCAGACCCCGGGTGTGGGCGATGCGCTGGTAGCTGACCGCAAAGTCCAGACAGGCCCCGTCCTGGAGCTGGCCGACGGTGCGTCGCTGCAGTTCCTGCCAGGGCGTCTGGCTGGGCACCACGTCGGGTTTCCAGGCAGCCTGGCGGCGCGCGTACTCGGCGTCGTCGATCAGGATGTCGGCACGGCGCCTGGCCAGATCGATGCGCACCCGGTCGCCGGTCTGCAACAGTGCGAGCCCGCCGCCGACTGCAGCCTCGGGCGACGCGTTCAGGATCGACGGGCTGCCCGAAGTGCCCGACTGGCGACCGTCGCCGATGCACGGCAGCATCGTGATGCCCTGCTTGACCAGGTCGTCGGGCGGCAGCATGTTGACCACTTCGGCCGCCCCCGGGTAGCCGACCGGCCCGACACCGCGGATGAACAGCATGCAGTCGGCGTCGATGGCCAGTGACGGATCGTTGATCCGCTGATGGTAATCTTCGGGCCCTTCGAACACGATGGCGCGCCCCTCGAAGGCATTCGGATCGTCGGGGTTTTCCAGATAGCGCTTGCGGAACTCGGGCGAGATCACCGAGGTCTTCATGATCGCCGACTCGAACAGGTTGCCTGACAACACGGCAAAGCCGGCCTCGTGCATCAGCGGATTGCCGTACGGGCGGATCACGTCGGCATTGCTGGTGGCGCTGTCGGCATAGAGCTCGCCGATCGGCCGGCCGGTGACGGTGATCGCGCCAGCGCGCAGCTTGCCGGCCTGGAGCAGCTCGTGCAACACGGCCGGCACGCCGCCGGCCCGATGGAAGTCTTCGCCCAGGTACTCGCCGGCCGGCATGCAGTTGACCAGCAGCGGGATGTCGTAGCCGATCTCGTCCCATTCGCCCACATCGAGCGCGACGCCGGCATGGCGGGCGATCGCATTGACGTGCGGCGGGCAGTTGGTCGAGGCGCCCAGCGCGCTGGCCGCGACGATGGCGTTCTCGAAGGCCTCGCGCGTCAGGATCTGCGACGGCCGCAGGTCTTCGTGAACCATCTCGACGATGCGCCGACCGGTCATGTAGGCCATCTGGCCGCGCTCGCGGTACGGCCCGGGAATCGCCGCGCAGCCAGGCAACGACATTCCCAGCGCCTCGGCCATCGAGTTCATCGACAGCGCAGTGCCCATGGTGTTGCAATGGCCCACCGAGGGCGCCGAGGCAGCGACCATTTCGAGGAACTGGTCGTAGTCGATCCGGCCGGCAGCCAGTTCCTGGCGCGCGAACCAGACCACCGTACCGGAGCCGGCCAGGCCGCCGTTGTAATAACCGTTGAGCATCGGCCCGCCCGACAGCACGATGGCGGGCAGGTCGACCGTGGCGGCACCCATGATCAGCGCCGGCGTGGTCTTGTCGCAGCCAGTGGTCAGCACCACACCGTCGAACATGTAGCCGTACAGGCATTCGACCAGGCCCAGATAGCTCAGGTTGCGGTCGAGCGCGGCGGTGGGCCGCTTGGTGGTCTCCTGGATCGGATGGACGGGAAACTCGATCGGAATGCCGCCGGCGTCGCGGATGCCGTCACGCACGCGGCTGGCCAGGTCGAGATGATGGCGGTTGCACGGCGACAGGTCGCTGCCGGTCTGCGCGATGCCGATGATCGGCTTGCCGCTCTTCTGCAGCTCGTCGAGCGTCAGGCCGAAGTTCATCATCCGTTCGAGGTACAGTGCGGTCATGCCCGGGTTCTCGGGGTTGTCGAACCAGGCACGCGAACGCAGTTTCGGGGTTTTTCCGTCCTTGCTCATCGAAGAATCCTGTAATCCAGTAAAGACTGCCGGGGTGGCAGGAACCAACGCCGGTCCAGTGTAGCGCTCCGCACGCCGATCCGGCACATCCGGCCGTGCGTCGTGCGTCCGATGCGCCGGCAAACGGAATCCGCTAGCTTCTGTGCGATGGCCACCTCGACGACCACGCAACGCCAACAACAGCCCCGCCAGATCGTGCTGGCCGGGATCGCCCGGGCATTGGTCCAGCACCAGCGCCTGCGCCTGGACCAGGCCACGCAGATCCAGCGCAAGGCCGACGAGGCGGAACATGGCTTCGTTTCGGCCCTGCTCGAAAGCGGACTGATGAGCGCGCGCCAGCTCGCCAGCTTCGCGGCCGATGTGTTCGGCCACCCGCTGCTCGATCTGGCCGCTGTGGACGTCACGACGCTGCCCACCGATGCGCTCGACCGGCGTTTTGCCACCGAGGCCGGCGTGGTCGCGCTCGGCAAGCGCGGCAACCGGATCACCGTCGCGCTCTCGGACCCGACCGATCTGCGGCTGATCGACCGGATCCGCTTCACGGCACAGGCCAGCGTCGAGGCCGTCGTGGTCGAGCACGACAAGCTCACCCGGATGGTCGAGCGCCTGGGCCGTACTTCCGCCGACCAGCTCGAAGAGATCGCCGGCGAGGTCGAAGGCACCGACCTGACCAACGACGAGCAGGCCAGCCAGGTCGACAGCAGCGAGATCGACGACGCTCCCGTCGTCCGCTTCCTGCAGAAGATCCTGATGGACGCGATCCAGTCGGGCGCCTCGGACATGCACTTCGAGCCCTTCGAGAAGTTCTACCGGATCCGCTTCCGGATCGACGGCGAACTGCGCGAGATTGCCCAGCCGCCGCTGGTGATCAAGGAAAAGCTCGCCTCGCGGATCAAGGTCATCTCGCGGCTCGACATCTCCGAGAAGCGGATTCCGCAGGATGGCCGGATGAAGCTGGTGCTGTCGGGCAACCGGGCGATCGACTTCCGGGTCTCGACGCTGCCCACGCTGTTCGGCGAGAAGATCGTGATGCGGATCCTCGACCCGGCCCAGGCCAAGCTCGGGATCGACTCACTGGGCTACGAGCCCGACCAGAAAGAGGCCCTGCTCGAGGCGATCCACCGACCCTACGGGATGGTCCTGGTGACCGGCCCCACGGGCTCGGGCAAGACCGTCTCGCTGTACAGTTGCCTGAACATTCTGAACCAACCCGGCGTGAACATCTCGACAGCCGAGGACCCGGCCGAGATCAACCTTCCGGGTGTCAACCAGGTCAACGTCAACGAGAAGGCCGGGCTGACCTTCGCCGCCGCCCTGCGCGCCTTCCTGCGCCAGGATCCGGACGTGATCATGGTCGGCGAGATCCGCGACCTCGACACCGCCGACATCGCGATCAAGGCGGCCCAGACCGGCCACCTCGTGCTGTCCACACTGCACACCAACGACGCCCCGACCACGCTGACCCGGCTGGCCAACATGGGCGTGCCGGCGTTCAACATCGCCTCGTCGGTGAGCCTGATCACGGCCCAGCGCCTGGCCCGCCGGCTGTGCACCTGCAAGCAGCCGCTCGACGTCGACGAGAACGCGCTGCTGGTCGCCGGTTTCCTGGAGTCCGATCTCGACGGCCGCTGGACACCCTACCGGCCCGTGGGCTGCGAGCGCTGCAACGGCAGCGGCTACAAGGGCCGCGTCGGGATCTACCAGGTCATGCCGGTCAGCGAGGAAATGGAAAAGCTGATCCTCGCCGGCGGCAACGCGCTGCAGATCGCCGCCCAGGCCCAGGCAGAAGGCGTGCGCGACCTGCGCCGCTCGGGCCTGATGAAGGTGATCCAGGGAACGACCAGCATCGAGGAAATCCTCGGCATGACCAACGAATAGGCACGCGACGGAACCCAACGATGGCAAGCAGATCCACCAGTGCTCCCCGCCGGCCCGCAGTACGCGAGCAGACCTTCGTCTGGGAGGGCCGCGACCGTTCCGGCAAGATCGTGCGCGGCGAAGTCCGGGCCGCCAGCCAGGCCCTGCTGCAGTCCTCGCTGCGCCGCCAGGGCATCGCCGTCACCCGGGTGCGCAAGCGCAGCTATGCGCGCGGACGCAAGATCAAGGAAAAGGACATCGCGCTGTTCACGCGCCAGCTGGCCACCATGATGAAGGCCGGCGTGCCGCTGCTGCAGTCGTTCGACATCGTCGCGCGCGGCTCCAGCAACGCCGCGGTGTCCCGGCTCTTCTCCGAGATCCGCAACGATGTCGAAACCGGCACCTCGCTGTCGCAGGCCTTCCGCAAGTACCCGCTGTACTTCGACAGCCTGTTCTGCAACCTGGTGAACGCCGGCGAACAGGCCGGCATCCTCGACGATCTGCTCGACCGCCTCGCCAGCTACAAGGAAAAGATGCTGGCGATCAAGGGCAAGATCAAGTCGGCCCTGTTCTATCCGATCTCGGTCATGGCGGTGGCGGTCATCGTGGTGGCCGTCATCATGCTGTTCGTCGTCCCGGCATTCAAGGAGGTCTTCTCCAACTTCGGGGCCGACCTGCCGGCGCCGACGCTGATGGTCATCGGCGCCTCCGACTTCATGGTCGAGCACTGGTACCTGATCTTCGGCGCAGTCGGCGGCTTCTTCTACTTCCTGATGCAGGCCTGGCGCCGTTCGACCAAGGTGCAGATGCTGATGGACCGGCTGCTGCTCAAGCTGCCGATCTTCGGCAAGGTGATCGAGAAGGCCACGATTGCGCGCTGGCTGCGCACGCTGTCGACGATGTTCGCCGCCGGCGTGCCGCTGGTCGAGGCGCTCGACTCGGTCGGCGGAGCGTCGGGCAACCACGTCTACCTGGTGGCCACCAAGAAGATCCAGCAGGAGGTCGCCATCGGCACCAGCCTGACGATCGCCATGCAGAACTCACAGGCCTTCCCGAACATGGTGCTGCAGATGGCCTCGATCGGCGAGGAGTCGGGTTCGCTCGACGCGATGCTGTCCAAGGCCGCCGATATCTTCGAGCGGGAAGTCGACGAGGCGGTCGAGAGCCTGTCCAGTCTGCTGGAGCCGATGATCATGGTCGTGCTCGGCACGGTGATCGGCGGCCTGGTGGTCGCCATGTACCTGCCGATCTTCAAGCTCGGTCAGGTCGTCTGATACCGCTTCCCGATCGAGCGGCAAGGCGCGGCGGGCCAGGACGCGGGGCGAAGCTTTCGGCGCACGCCGGGTGCTTGCCCCGCTTCGCGGGGTGCCCTGCGGTGCTTCGGGTTCGTGGCCTGCCGCCGAAACTCGCTTCGCTCCCGCCGCTGCGCGGCGCTCGCTGCGCTCAGACAGTCGGCGGCAAGTCAGATGATTGGTGCACGCTGCGCGCGCAGGCCACGAGCGCTGCGCTTCTCGGCTGCGCACAAGGCGTGCGCCGAAAGCCTCGCCCCGCGTCCTGGCAGACTGTGGCCTGCGAT
>JBAYOD010000136.1:0-8545 GCA_041678445.1 Burkholderiaceae bacterium
CACTTTCGCGTGGTGTGCCGTCGCCGTCGCCGTCACCGCCCTGGCCGCGGTCGTTGGTGGTGATGGTCAGCGTGTCGTTGCCGGACCAGTCCTGATTGCCGGTGTATTGCAGCTTGGCCAGGGCCGTGTTCAGGTCGGCCTGCGAGCCGGTCAGCACCAGCGTGCCGGTTCCGGTGCCGGCCACGGTGACGCCGTCCGCGCTGCCGTCGCCGGCAACGCCGGCCAGCCGCAGGCTGCCGTTCGCCACGACCAGGCGGACCTGCAGCAGGCCGTCGCCCAGATCGCCGTCGGGGTCGGCAATGCTGATGCCGGTGATCGCCAGCGCGGTGTCCTCGTCCACGGTGAGCGTGCCGCTCGGAACGGTGTTGACCGGTGGGTCGTTCTCCTGGACGTAGCCGACGTTGCGGCCGCTGCTGGCCTGGCCTTCGGTCAGGCTCAGCTCGAGCGTGCCCAGGCCGTTGCCGGCGCCGTCGGCATCCCAGCGCGCGCGCAGCGTGTCGGGGTCGCCGGCAGTGATGGTGGCATTCACGTCGGGCGCGCTGATCCGGTAGTTGCCGATCGGCAGGGCGCCGAAGCGGTAGCTGCCGTCGGCAGCGGTCACGGTCTGCAGCACGAGGTCGTCGCCGCCGCCCGCGCTGCCGTCGGCGCCGAACCAGGTCAGGGTGACGGTGACCCCGGGCAGCCGCGCCTCGCCGGTGTCGATGGCTCCGTTGGGGGTGAGGGTGTCGTCCCACAGCGTGCCGCTGATCATCCCCAGGCCGGCGTCGTTGCGGGCCTGGTAGTCGTTCAGGATACCCGCGCCCGGCAGGCCATCGGCCCCGGTGCGTTCCTCCGTACTGGTTCCGGAAACGGAAGTCCAGGTGGCCAGCGCCTCGGTGGCGGCTGGCGGGCTGTCGCGATCGGGCAGGGTGACCGAATAGCTGACCGTGACGCTTGCGCCGGGGGCCAGCGAAGCGATCGAAAACGCCGGGGCGCCGCCGCCGCTGTTGTCGACCAGGTCGCCGACGCTGCCGGACGAGGTCGCCGACGGAGGGCTGACGATGCTGCTGCCGCTCGGCAGCAGATCGGACAAGGCCACGTCGTGGGCGGTTGCCCCGCTGGTGTTGGTGAGGGTGACGGTGTAGGTGACGACAGCCTCGCCATCGACGGCCGGATCGACGCTGGCGTAGCTCACGCCGCTGACCCGCTTGTCGAGGCTCAGCGTGGGCTCGACGACGTTCAGCGTGATGCTGCTGGAGGTGGCGGGGAGCCCGCCCTCGGAAGCGACTTCATAGCTCACGCTCAGCGCGCTGTCCTGCTGGTTGCCCGGGACGTTGGCAACGACCGCGTCGAACTCGATGATCACCCACTCCTGGTCGGCATCGCGGTCGGTATTGTCGACGTTGCCGAGCGAGAACACCGGTTTCAGAGGGTTGGTGGTGTCGGCGACGATGGCGTGGGTCGGGTTGACCAGCGCCGGGTCGTTGCCCGCAGCCTGGGCGCCGCCGGTGCCGTCTGCATCGAGGGTGCTCGAGCGGATGCCCACCCCGCTTGCGCCGGGGCTGGCTTCGTCGTTGGACAGCAGGGCGATCGTGGCGTTGCCCTGGTAGCTCAGTCCGGCCGGCAGGGTCGGCACGATGGTGAGGTCCGTGCTGGTGCTCTCGGGCAGTTGCACGACCATGCGCAGCCGCACGACTTCGCCGATCGCTGCGTCGGCGCTGGCCGTATCGTCGTTGGTGGACGCGGGATCCGACGGACCGCTGGTGCTGCCCTCGGAAGTCGCGTCGATGACCAGGCCGGGCCCGGGCACGGCAAAGGTGACGGTGGCCGTCGGCGTGCGCCGGTAGTCATTGATGACGCCGCCGGCGCCGGTGCGCTCGCTGTCGGTGACACCGCTCACCAGCGGGCTGATGTCGGTTGCGCCGCCCGGCAGCGAGGTCCAGGTGACATCGGGGTCGATCACCAGCTGGGTGCCGAACGGAGTGGCGCCGCTGACCGTGCTCTTGAACTTGACTTCGAAGGCCTGCCCCGGCGCCAGCGCGCTGATCGTGAACGCCAGCGAATTCGCGCCCACGCCGGCGCCGCCGATCGTGCCGGGCGTGCCGGAGCCGGTGATGGCCGGCGCGGCGCTTTGCACGAGGTCGCCCAGGTACTGGTCGGCGATACTGGCCAGCACCTCGTCGATCACGACGTCGTGGGCGGTCCAGACCGAACCGTTTGTGACCCGCAGCGTGTACTCGACCTCGTTGTCTGCCGAAACCGTGGTCGCGCTGGCGGTGAGGCTCGCCGTCAGCTGCGGTTCGCGGATCGTTACCGTTGCGGTGTCGTTGTTTTCGGCAGCGGTGAAGCTGGCGGTGACCGTGCGGTCAGCCCCTGTACTGCCCTCCTGGTTGGCGGTCGTGTTCAGCGGGATCGCCCGGAACTCGACCGTGATCGTTTCATCGCCCGCGTCGTTCTGGGCGTTGACGACGTCGCCCAGCGAGATGCTGAAGGCATTGGCGCTGATGCTGGCGAGCTGGACGCTGGCCGTGCCGCTGTCGGCGTCGATGGCGGTCGAACCGATGGCCGAACCGCTGGTGCCGAAGCCGGCGTGGCCGACGCTGATCGTGCCGGGCGCCGAGACCCCCGCGACGTTGACCAGTCCCAGGTCGGCTCCCAGGTTGACCGTGACGATGCCGTTCACGGTCGTGGCCTCGGCCAGCGACAGCGTGAGCCGGTAGTCGATGTACTCGCCGATCACCGCATCGGCGCTGCCTGCCGGGGTCGGCACCGTCGTATCGTCGTGACCGGGTGTGGCGGTGATCAGCAGTCCGACCGCATTGCCGCGATAGTCGATGGTGGCGTCGTCGACACGCGGGGTCACGACGATTTCGCCTTCCCGGAGGCTGGCCAGGAAGTTGCCGGCGTTCTCGGCATTGGCAAAGCCCAGCAGCGAGGCCTCGCTGGTGTTGGTGCTGCCCGGCTCGATGTCCGCATCGACCCTGGCCAGATAGCTCAGGTAGATGATGTTGCTGCCGTCCGCGGTCGGCTCGCCGGCACCGCTCTGGCCACGCGCCAGCGCCGGGCCGCCGTCGTCGACGAAGCGGATGCCGGCGCTGCCGTGCAGTGCGGCCAGGATGGCTGCCTGGTTGCCGGCCACCGAAGTCAGCTGCCACGAGCCGCCGCTGAGCAGTTCGACTTCGGTGATCGCCGTGCCGTCGCCACGGTGAAGGGTCAGCGAAGTGGGGTCGGCCACCGACAGGCTGTCGTCGAGGCTGTCCTTGAGCTGCACGTCGAAAGCGCCGGTGGCCGCGCTGCCGCGGTTTTCCACGGCCAGCGTGACCCGCAGCGTGTCCTGGCCGTCGAACCCGTCAGCGTCGCTCGCGCCGATGGTCGCGATCGTGTCGCTGGTCAGCAGGCTGCCGGGCGCGAAGACTTCATCGACCTCGCCGGTCTGGGTGAGGCCGACCTGCGTGTAGGCCTTGTAGACGTGGACATCGGCCTGACCCAGGACCACCTGATTGATCTGGGTCGTGATGCCGGTGGCGGCGGGCGGTGGAGCTGCTGTCGGTCTGCTGGCCCTGGGTCGTCAGCAGCAGGCGGTCGGCGAAGGGTTGATCGGTGACCTCGACGGTGAAGTAGAGCTCGACCTGGGTCGGTGCGCTGCTCGCCACCGGACCGCTGCTGCCCAGCGAGAAGCTGAGCCGGTTGTTGGCGCCGGCCTCGACACTCCAGGGGTCGCCCGTTGTCGACGCCGTGTTCGCCGGGCCGACGCTCCACTGGTCGACCTCGGGCAGGCTGCCGCCGTCTGTATCCAGGGCGAAGGCGCCGGGTGTGAGCTGGTAGACCGGCAGCGGCAGGTAGGTGTCGAAGCTCAGGGCCTCGTAGTCGCCGATCGGCAGGTCGTAGACCAGCCGGTAGGTCACCCGGTCGCCTGGCGACAGCACGGTGTCCGGCGTGAAGGCGACACCGTTGACCGTGGCGATGGTCAGCGCGAGCTGGCCGGCCGGGAGCGAAACCGATTCGCCCGATTCGTCCGCCTGGTCGGCGATGTCGTCGCCGGTGGCGCGATCCAGGACGTCGACCGCGACCGCGGCGGTGTTGTCCAGCGGGTCGCGCTGCTTCAGGTTGCGGTGTTCGATGGCCGGATCCAGCGGCTGGTCGGTAGCGTAGTTCTCGGCCACCGTGGCCCGGAAAACGATGGTGGCGCGGGTGCCGCCGGTGCCGGCATTGCCCGGTGTCCAGGTATTGGCGACGCCGTCGGTCTCGCCGCTGGCGGTGACCAGTCCGCCCAGCAGTTGCTTGGGCGTGACCGCGTCGAGCCGCTCGGACAGCCGGAACTGCAGCGTGGTCTTGCCGGTGGCCGGATCGCCGGTGAACTCGAAAGTGCTGGCATCGAAGGCCAGGCTGGTGCTCTGGTCGGCGCCTGCCTGATCGCGCCAGTCGACCTGCAGGGTCGGCGTGAAGCTGGCGTCGACGACCAGGCCGTCGGGCAGATCGTCAGTGACCGTGACTGCACCGAGCCGGAAGAAGTCGGAGACGTCGACCTGCAGGTGGTATTCGAGCACGTCGCCGGGGACCACGGTCGCGCCGGCGCCCAGCCGACTGCCGCCCCGGTAGATCGAGTCCTTGATGACCTGCACCGAGCGCGCGGTGAGCGGGGCCAGGGTGGCCGTGACTGCAACCGGCAGCACATCGTCGGTGTCGCCGGCACCGCCGCCGATGTTGGAGCCGGCCACACCCTGCCACTGGCCGTCGGTGATCCGGATGGCGTCCGCCGCGAAGGCGATGGCCGTGGCCGCGCCGGTGCCGGCGGCCACCACGTCGCTGCCGTCCTGGAACTTCTCGGTCACATAGAAGGGGACGGTGAGCGTCTGGGCGCTGCTGATCGGCTGGCCATCGAGCCGGTACAGCACCAGGGTGTCGTTGTCGGTGTCGCCGTCGTAGACGGGACGTTCCTCGACCGCCCAGCCCTGTGCCGCCAGACTGTCCTCGAAGCCGGTTTCGGCGCCGACGTAGACGAGCCCGTCGGGCAGGGTCAGATGGAAGCGGGTGTCGTCGCTCAGCGTCGTGCCCGGTGCCGGCGTGATCGTCACGTCGGCGTGGCGCACGAAGTTCGGACCGGTGGCCGTTTCGCCTTCGGGGGCAATGAGGGCGCTGCGGACGGTGAAGGCCTGCGGGGTGATCGACAGGTCGCTGCCGGTGGCTGCGTGGACCGGAACGTCGATCAGCGGGTTGTCCAGCGGATCGGTGCCGAAGGCGTAGCCGCCGCGCACCGAGACCTGCAGGGCTTGGCCCGGGTCGGCCCGCTCGCTGATCGCAAGCTTCAGGTCGATGACGGCTGCCGGCTGTTCCGGGGTGAAGCTGCCGAACGGCAGGGTCAGCACCACCAGTTGGTCGAACTCACCGAAGTCGGCCGGTACCGTGACCTCGAGCCCGGTGATCGGGTGGATGTAGCTGCCGCCCGTGACCTGCAGCTCGCCGGCCGCCGGTGCACCGCTGCTTACCAGGGTCTAGGTCTCGGCCTGCACCCCGGCACCGAGATAGCTGGCCGACGAGAAGCGGATGCCGTCCTGCTCGGCGCCGTTGCCGTCGTGGCCCTTGCGCGACAGGTAGACGTCGACGAAGGGGCCGTAGCCGACGAGCCCGCCGGGATCGCTGTTGTCGAAGGTGAGCTGCAGGTCGACCGTCGTGCCGATCAGCGCCTCGTTGTCGCCGGGCGTGGCCGTCGCGATGCTGGCGTCGGCCACCTGGGGGTCGCCGAGCAGGGCCTCATAGCCGGTCAGGGCGTCGGCCGCCAGCAGCGCCGTGGCCGCGATGGGGCCGGTGGCGACTTCCAGCGCCCAGTTGCCGCCTCGCGCCGCCGCACCGGTCGGGTCGCTGGAGGCCGCGACATCGGCGGCAGTCAGCGTGGCAAGGCTGTCGATCAGGGCGCTGCTGCCGTCGGCTGCCACCTCGCAGCCGTACAGCAGGAGGTCGCCATCGGCCGCCAGGGCAGCGCCGATGGCCTGCCAGTGGACGTGGTCGCGCGCAATCTCGGCCGGCCCGAGGGTCTGGCCGCCCAGGGTAATCCGGTCCGGTGCGCCATGGCTCAGGATGTGCAGGGCGTCGATGCCGGGCGCGCGCCCGGCCAGCGCCTCGGCCAGCTGCGCGACGCCGTTGCCATCGGCGGCCAGCAGGATGATGTCACTTCCCTGCGGCAGCGCGGCCACCAGTGACTGCCAGCCGGTGATGCCCTGGTCCACCACGAACACGTTGCGCGCTGCGGAGGGTTCCGGCGAGGCCGGGGCGGGCTCGGCAAAAGGTTCGGCAAAGGGCTCGACGATGCTGCGCTCGGGCTGTCCGTCCTGGCTGTCTGCGAAGGCATCGGCGCCGGGCGCCGGAGACGAAACCGCTTCGGCGAAGGCCGCGCCATCGAAAAGCTGCCGGCTTTCCAGTGCGAAGCGGTGCGTACCGGGGCGAAGAAAGGTGGGAAGCGAGGAGGGGAGCGTCATTGACCGGAGGCTCGCAGCAGGTAAGCTTGGCTGGCCGGGATGAAAAGCCATGCCCAGGATGACTCGGACGAATGCCTGCCAAGCGACCAGTCCGGAGACTGCCGGCATGGCAACTGTTCACGAACGGCCGAAGTGTCGGGGTCCGGCAAGACCGGCTCAAACGCAGGGGTTTCGTTTTCTGGACTTTTGCAGACGAATCGTTGCGCCAATCGGGAAATCCCGGTTTTCTTGATCTCCATCAGGGCGCTGAACATGCTTCCTGTTCTCGTTTCCGCGGAAGGGACCCTCGACGAGAGCCTGACCATCGACCAGGCCTTCTTCGAGCTTGCGCAGACTTACGCCGACCGCCCCTTCCTGATCGTCCCGGCGAACCCGGCCCGAATTTACGATCCGCAAGGCAGGCTGCTCAGCTACCGGGCGGCGGCCGAGGCGGTGCGCCGGCTGATGCAACGCTATGCCGCAGCCGGCTACGGCCGGGGTCACCGGATTGCGCTGTTTCTCGAGAGCCGGCTCGAGCATCTGCTGCACAAGCTGGCGATGAACGCGCTGGGCGTCTGCTGCGTACCGGTCAACCCGGACTACAGGGCCCGCGAACTGGCCTATCTGCTCGATCATTCGCGCGTCGACCTGGTCGTCGTTCTGGCGGCGCGCCTGCCGGATCTGGCGGCGGCCTGTGCCGAATCGGCCTGGCAGCCGGCCCGGGTGAGCCTGGAGGACTTCGAAGCCGGGCTGCCGCCGGCACAGCGACCGGCCTCGTGGCAGACGGCGCAGGCCGACACACCGGCCTGCATCCTCTACACCTCGGGAACGACCGGCCGGCCCAAGGGCTGCGTGCTGTCGCATCGCTACGAACTGGCCGCCGGGGAGGCCTACGCGACCCGGGGCGGCCTGGCGAGCCTGCGGGAGGCTGGCGAACGGATCTACAACCCGTTGCCGCTGTTCCACGTCAACGCCTCGATCCTGTCCTTCCAGGGGGCGATGCTCACCGGCAACTGCCAGGTCCAGCCCGATCGTTTCCACCCGGCGCGCTGGTGGCCCGAGATCCGCGCCAGTCAGGCCACTGTCGTGCACTACCTGGGGGTGATCATCCAGATGCTGCACCTGCAGCCGCCGTCGCCCGACGATCGCGATCACGGTGTGCGCATCGGCCTGGGCGCAGGCGTGGAGCCGCAGATCCACCATGCCTTCGAGCAGCGCTTCGGCTTTCCGCTGCTCGAACTCTGGGGCATGACCGAGATGGTCCGGGTCCTGATCGACTGCGTTGAACCCCGGCAGGTGGGTACGCGGGCCTTCGGGCGGGCGCTGCCTGGCGTCGAGGTCAGGGTGGTCGACGATGGCGATCGCGACGTGCCCGACGGCGAGCCGGGCGAGATGGTGATCCGGCATTCCGGGGCAGCGCCGCGCAAGGATTTCTTCAGCGGCTACCTCGACGATGCGCAGGCGACCGAAGACGCCTGGCGCAACGGCTGGTTCCACACCGGCGACGTGATCGTGCGCGACGCCACCGGCATGCTGCATTTCGTCGACCGGCGCAAGAACATCATCCGGCGTTCCGGCGAGAACATCGCCGCGGCCGAGGTCGAGGCCTGGCTGATCAGCCATCCGTGGGTGGCCCAGGCTGCCGTGATGGCGGTGCCGGATACGGTCCGTGAAGAGGAGGTGCTTGCCTGCGTCGTCCTGCGCGAAGAGGCGGCCGCCCGCCTGCCCGAAGACGCTCCGGCCGTGCTGGCGGCGCTGTTCGAGCATTGTCGCGAGGGGCTGGCGTACTTCAAGACGCCCGGCTGGCTCTGGTTTGCCGACGAAATTCCGACCACCGGTACGCAGAAGATCCAGAAGCACGCGATCTTCGGCCCGGACGTCGATCCGCGCAGCCTGCCCGGCATCCACGACCTGCGGGACTGGAAGCGGCGCGACGGGGGAGCACGGCAACGATGAACCGGAGCGCCGGGCGCGCCGCTGGTAGAGTGTCAGCAGCCTTGTCGACTCCGGACGCCTGACCACGACCATGGATTTCGAACTTTCCGAGTAACAGCGCGCGTTCCAGCAGGCAGCGCGCGAGTTTGCCCGCCGGGCCCTGGCCCCTTACGCCGCAC
>JBAYOD010000137.1:0-8139 GCA_041678445.1 Burkholderiaceae bacterium
CGGGCGCGCACAGGCTGGTAATCTCGCCGCTCATGAGCATCCTGGCCAGCCTCCAGCCCCGGTCGGGCGCAGCCGCCAGCCGCCCGACCCTGAACGCCGAAGCCTACCGACTGCTCGAGGAAATGATCGTCACCCTCGAGCTCGCTCCGGGCAGCATCGTTTCCGAAGCCGTCCTGAGCGGACGCCTCGGCATCGGCATGACCCCGGTTCGCGAAGCCCTGCAACGGCTGTCCCGCGAGTACCTGGTGCGGATCCTGCCGCGCCGCGGCGTCGTCATCACCGCGATCGACATCGAGTTGCAGATGAAGGTGCTCGAAACCCGTCGTGAACTCGACCGGCTGATCATCCGCGCCGCCGCCCGGCGCGCAAGCGGGCGTGAGCGCCGCGAAATCGGCGCGATCGGCACCCAGATGCTGAAGGCAGGCAAACGCGATGACGCGATCGGCATCATCCGGCTCAACGACGCGATGAACCAGCTGGCCGCCCAGGCTGCCGGCAACGAAACCGCGGCCAACGCCGTCGCTGCCCTGCACGCCGTGTCGCGGCGCTTCTGGTACAGCCACCAGGCCAGCAATCCGCTGACAGGCGAAACGGCCGGGCGCCATGCCGCGGTGGCTGCGGCGATCGCGCGCGGCGACGAGGAGGGCGCGGCCGCGGCCTCCGACGCCCTGATCGATCACCTGTTCTCGTTCGCGCGCGCGACGCTTGCCGAGGGCTGATAGCCCCCATTCGCGTTTGAACGTCTGGGGCGGGCCAAGGTGCGGGGGCTGGGCGGCCATCCGGGGATACGCAGCCCGATTGCTGCCGAGTCAGGTCCCGGTCACGATTGCGCTGCCGAGCCGAGACCGCTTTGCGTTCGATCCCAAGCCACAGTCTGCCAGGACGCGGGGCGAGGCTTTCGGCGCCCGCCTTGTGCGCAGCCGAGAAGCGCAGTGCTCGTGGCCAGCGCGCGCAGCGCGCACCAACCCTCTGACTTGCCGCCGACTGTTTGAGCGAAACGAACGAAGCGAAGCGAAGGGAGTGCAGCGAGTTTCGGCGGCAGGCCACGAGCGCGAGCATCACAGGGTACCCCGCGAAGCGGGGCAAGCACCCGGCGGGCGCCGAAAGCCTCGCCCCGCGTCCTGGCCCCGCGCCCCTTGCCGCTCGAATGCGAACGGACAGCTCAGCGCCGGCGGGCCGCAAGCTGCCGGGCGCGATAATCGCTGAGCCGCCTGTGCAGGCCCGGCCGCGCCGCCGAGCGCACCAGCGCAGCCAGGTCCGCGTCGGCGCAGCCGTCCTGAGCCGCTGCCTTCAGCGCAGCACAGGTCGGGCGATCGACAGCCGGCCCGGCCCCGAGCCCGGCCAGCACCGATTCGCGCAGCGAGCCTGCGGCCGGCGCGGCCACCCGTTCGCTGGCCAGCCCGCTGGCCAGTGCCAGCTCGACGTCGACAAGCCGGCGCCCGGCCACCCAGTCCAGGGCGCGGGCCTCGCCGACACGCACGGCCAGCCGCCGGGTGCCCAGCACGAGGCCGAAGCCGGCACCGGGAAAGCTCAGCGTGGCGCCGTCGGCCAGCAGCCGCAGGTCGCAGGCCGCGAACAGATCGGCGCCTGCGCCCATGATCCGCCCCTGGCCGATGGCGACCGTGCGCAGCGGCGCCCGCCAGATCCGGTCGAGCAGCAGTTCGACTGCCACGAAGCGGGCCAGCAGCGTCGCATCGGTTTCATCGTCGAGCGCCGAAACGTCGAAGCCGGTGCAGAAATGGCGGCCCTGCGCATCGAAGATCACCGTATGGAGCGCCGGGTCGGCGATGGCCTCCTCGAACGCAGCGGCCAGTTCGGTCACCAGCGCCGCCGACAGCGCATTGCCGCGTTCGCCGGCCGCCAGGGTCAGCGTTGCCACGCCGTCGTCGACCGGCCGCGCCACCACGACCTCAGCGCTCACCGGCTCAGCCTGCCAGCTGCGCCCGCACGGCGGCGGAGCGGTCCCAGAGGTTCGGGACGGTGGCCGACGAATAGCCGGAGACGAAGTCCTTGACCTCGCCGGTTTCGGGCACGAAGACGTGGCGCTGCACAGCACCGATGTTGGCGCCGTAGACGTGAATGCTGATCGACGCCCGGTCGGGCAGGCCGTTGGCCACGACATGCAGGTCGCCGATCGTCGGCGAAACGGCGTCGACCTGCCCGGGTTCGAGCCGCTCTTCAGGGCCTTCGGGCTGCAGTCGGCCGGCCGCGTCGCGGCGCCAGCGCTGGGCCAGTTCGCAGCCACGCAGCATGCCGATCAGTCCCCAGACGGTGTGGTCGTGGACCGGCGTGCGCTGTCCGGGGCCCCAGACGAAACTGACTACCGAGAAGCGTTCGAGCGGATCGGCATGCAGCAGGTACTGCCGGTAGAACTGTGGGTCGGGTTGCGCGCAGTCCTCGGGCAACCAGTCGTCGCGCGCAACCAGCCGGCCCAGCAGTTGCCGGCCTTCGGCGATCAGCACGGCCTCGTCGTCAGTGCGCTCGACCAGCCGCGTCATCGCGATGACGAAGTCGCGCAACGGCGCAATGCGCTCGGCAGCCATGGCATCCTCCTGCTTCATCAAGTTTCACCTCCTGCGCCGATCGCCGACGAGATCCCGTCGGCGGCAGCAATCACGTCGACCGACAGCGCCTTGAAGCGCGACGGCCTGAGCCGGTCGACCGGCCCCGATACGCCGATCGCGGCGATCACCTGGCCGGCAGGATCGCGCACCGGGGCGGCCACGCCGCAGACTTCCTCGCGCCACTCGCCACGATTGCCCGCGAAACCGACATTTCGGATCCGCTCCATCTCGCGCAGGAAGGCTGCCGGGTCGGTGATCGTCTTCGACGAATGGCCAACCAGGCGCTGCGACAGCGCGTCGAGCTGGCCCGGATCCTGCCAGGCGAGCAGGGCCTTGCCGGTGGCCACGCACCAAGCCGGCGCCCGGCCGCCGACCTCGGAATAGGCGCGCACCGGCTCGGGGCTGTCGAGCTTGTGGATGTAGACGACCTCGTCGCCATCGAGCACCGACAGATGCACGGTCTCGCGCGTGCATCCTAGCAGCCTGGTCATGTACGGCGTGGCGATCTGGCGAATGTCGAGGCGTTCGAACACCGCGCTGCCCAGTTGCCAGAGCCGGAGCGTGGCCGCATAGGTTCCGGCCGGATCGACGCGCCGCACATAGCCCAGCGCCACCCACCCCTGCAGCAGGCGATGCGTGAGGCTCTTGCCGAAGCCGAGCTGGCGCGCCAGCTCGGTGACACCGGCCGGCCGCTCGCAGTGGGCGAGCGTCTCGAGCAAACGCATACCTTTGACGAGAGTATTGTTCAATCTGCGACCCGAGGCGAAGTGCGGCAGAATGGACACGGTCGGATCCGCTGCACGCGCAGTTGATCCGTATTCCAGAACATCCATACTAAATTACGGAACCATCCTAGACTTTGGCCATGACATCCGTCAAGCAAGCAGACCGCCCGGCATCCCTGCCGGACGACTCGGCCCCCGCCGGCAGCGACCAGCGCACCGGCCTGGCCAAGGCACGCCTCGAGCACCGGCGCCTGACGACCAGCCACTGGGGCATCTACGAGGTGGTCACCAACCCGGTGAGCGGCGAAGTGCAGGCCTTGCGCGGCCTCCCTGAAGACCCCGATCCGTCGCCGATCGGGCCGCCCATGCTCGCAGCGAATCGTGCGCAGACCCGCGTCCGCCGTCCGTCGGTGCGCGCCGGCTGGCTCGAACGGCGCCCCGGTGACGATCGTGCGCACGGCGGCGCGGGCCGCGGCCGCGAGCCCTTCGTCGAGGTTTCCTGGGAGACCGCCCTCGACCTGGTCGCCGGCGAACTCGACCGGGTACGCCGCACGCACGGCAACGCCTCGATCTTCGGCGGCTCCTACGGCTGGTCGAGCGCCGGCCGCTTCCACCACGCCCAGAGCCAGGTCCACCGCTTCCTGAACGCCATCGGCGGCTACGTCCGGCATGCCGACACCTACAGCCTCGGGGCCGGCCGGGTCATCCTGCCGCACATCGTCGCCTCGATGGACACGCTGATGGCCGGCCACCACGGCTGGGACGTGCTGGCCGCCCACACCCGGCTGTTCGTCAGCTTCGGCGGCGTACCCGCCAAGAACGCACAGATCTCGGCCGGCGGCACGGCCCGCCACCGGGTCCGGGAAGGGCTCGCCGCGATGGCGGCCAACGGTTGCCGCTTCGTGAACTTCAGCCCGGTCGGCACCGATCTCGAGATCGCCGGGGCCGAAGACTCGGTCGAATGGATTCCGGTCCGCCCGGGCAGCGACACCGCGGTGATGCTCGCGCTGGCCACCGAGATCGTGAAGGCCGGCCGGCACGACAGCGCGTTCCTGGAGCGCTACTGCGTGGGCTTCGAGCGCTGGCGCGACTACCTGCTGGGCAAGGTCGACGGAATCGTTCACGATGCCGACTGGGCGGCGCCGATCAGCGGCGTGTCCGCCGAGCGGCTGCGCAAGCTCGCCGGCGAGCTCACCGCCACCCGCTCGCTGATCAACGTCGCCTGGTCGATCCAGCGCGCCGAACACGGCGAACAGCCGTACTGGGCGGCGGTGGGCCTCGCCGCCCTGGTCGGCCAGATCGGCCTGCCCGGGGGCGGCTTCGGGATCGGCTACGGCGCGGTCAACCTGATCGGCAGCCCTGAGCGCCAGTTCGGCGGCCCGACGCTGGGGCAGGGGCGCAACGCCGTCGATGCCTTCATTCCGGTGGCCCGGATCACCGACATGCTGCTGTCGCCCGGCCAGCCATTTCGCTACAACGGCGCCACCTACCGCTATCCGGACATCCGGCTGATCTACTGGGCCGGCGGCAATCCCTTCCACCATCACCAGGATCTGAACCGGTTCGCGCAGGCCTGGCAGCGCCCCGAAACCATCGTCGTCAACGAGCAGTTCTGGACGCCGACCGCCAAGATGGCCGATATCGTCCTGCCGGCCACGACCGCGCTCGAGCGCGAAGACATCGGCTACTCCACTCGCGAGGCGCTGATCGTGGCGATGAAGCCGGTCTGCGCCCCGCAGGGCGAAGCCCGCGACGACTACACGATCTTCTCCGGGCTGGCCCACCGGCTGGGCGCCGGCGAAGTCTTCACCGAGGGACTGGACGCCCGGCAGTGGCTGGTCCGCATGTACGAGGCGTCGGTGCCGCGCGCGGCGGCGGTCGGCATCGAGCTGCCGCCTTTCGACGCGCTCTGGCGAGCCGGGGCAGCCCGTCTGCCGGCTCCCGAGACCCCGGTCGTGATGCTCGAAGCCTTCCGGCGCGATCCGGCCGGTTCACCCCTGAATACGCCCAGCGGCCGGATCGAACTGTTCTCGGAGCGCATCGACAGCTTCGGCCTGCAGGACTGCCCGGGCCACCCCGCCTGGCTGGAACCGGTCGAATGGCTGGGCAACCCCGCAGTGCGCGAGGCGCCTCTCTTCCACCTGCTTTCCGACCAGCCTGCCACCCGGCTGCACAGCCAGCTCGATTTCTCGACCCACAGCCTGGCCGGCAAGATCGACGGCCGCGAACCGGTCTGGATCCATCCCGACGACGCCGCCGGACACGGTATCGAGGAAGGCGCGCTGGTCAGGCTCTTCAACCAGCGGGGCGCCTGCCTGGCGGTCGCGCAGCTGACCGACCGGATCGCCCGCGGCGTGCTCAAGCTGTCGACCGGCGCCTGGTGGGATCCGGCCGAACCGGGCGTGCCCGGCAGCCTCGACAAGCACGGCAACCCGAACGTGCTGACCCAGGACGTGCCCACCTCCGAGCTGGCGCAGGGCTGCGCGGCCCAGAGCTGCCTGGTGCGCATCGAGGTCTTCGCGGGAACCCCACCGCCGGTCACCGCCTTCGACCCGCCGCCGTTCCGGCCAGCCCCTCCTGGTGTTCTGTAAGCTCGGCGTTCTGCAAACAAGAACGACCGTTCCATGTTCTGAGGCGTCCGCGAGCGGATCGGGGCCCGGGCCGGGTAAGATTCCGACCCAGGCCCTTCCCGCCGCACGTCCATGTCCAGCCCCTCCCCGTTCCTGAAAGCACCTGACTGGCTTCCCGGTGTCCTGACCGCCGTCACCATCGGACTGGCGGCCAGCTTCCTGGCCGAACGCTATGACGGACCGCAACTGCTGTTCGCGCTGCTGTTCGGCATGGCCTTCAACTTCGCCGCCGACGTCCCCCGGATGAAGGTCGGCATCGACTTTGCATCGCGCAGGATCCTGCGCTTCGGCGTGGCGCTGCTCGGGGCGCGCATCGGCCTGGAGCAGATCGTCGCGCTCGGCGTGACCCCGGCCCTGCTGGTGATCGTCGCGGTCTGCACGACGATCCTGTTCGGCTGGGGCCTGGCCCGGCTGCTCGGGCGGCGCTCAGCCGACGGCGTGCTGACCGGCGGCGCCGTGGCCATCTGCGGCGCCTCGGCCGCCCTGGCGATCTCGGCCGTGCTGCCACAGAACAAGGACCACCAGCGGTTCACGCTGCTCACCGTGGTCGGCGTCACGACCCTGTCGACGATCGCAATGGTCCTGTACCCGCTGCTGGTCGACCTGTTCGGGCTCGACGCCCGCGCCGCTGCGATCTTCCTCGGCGGCTCGATCCACGACGTCGCCCAGGTGGTGGGCGCGGGCTTCATGGTCTCGCCCGAGGTCGGCGACGGCGCCACCCTCGTCAAGCTGCTGCGGGTGGCCATGCTGGTGCCGGTCGTGCTCGTGCTGGCGCAGGTCTATCGCGCGCCGGCCGGGACCGACGGCGCTGTCCGCCCGCCGGTGCTGCCCGGCTTCCTGATCGCGTTCATCGTGCTGGTCGTCCTGAACAGCCTGGGGGTCGTCCCCAAGGCGCTGGCCAGCTGGCTCGGCGACCTTTCGCGCTGGTGTCTGGTCGTTGCCATCGCCGCACTCGGCGTGAAGACCTCGTTTCGCCAGCTGGCCGAGCTGGGCTGGCAGCCGGTCATCATGATGGTCAGTGAAACCCTGCTCATCGCCGCCCTGGTGCTCGGTGGCGTGCTGTTGATGCGCTGACCCGGCCCAGGGCCGGCACTCAGAGGAAAGCCGGCCCCTTAGAGGAAGGAGAGCCGGCCCCTGTCGGTGTCAGGGTTTCGCCGTTTCCAGCGTGCTGGCCCGGATGTCCCGGGCGATCGCCTTGGCGCGGTCCGATTCGGCGCGCAAACGGCTCAGCTCCTCGGGGCTGACCCGCTCGATGTTCGAGAAGTCGAGCTTCCATTCCGGCGCATCGGACCAGCGCAGCGGCGACTGCACCGTGGTCCGGGGGCCGGGCGCCGACTCCAGCACGCGCAGCGCCAGCTCCAGCGTCGCCTCCTGGGAGGCCCGGTCATGCGGCTTGCCCGCACCATTGCCCAGCGGGAAGTCGCTGAACAGCACACGCGGCACGCCGACGTGCTCGACGATGTCCTTGGCACAGGCCATCACCACCGTGGCAATGCCGTTCGCTTCGAGATGGCGCGCCACCAGGCTCAGTGTCTGGTGACAGATCGGGCAGTTCGGGATCAGCAGCGCGACCTCGACGCCGTCTTCCCGGCAACGTTCGATGATCTCCGGGCAATCGACCTCGATCGTGTGTCGCTGGCTCCGGTTGGTCGGCGCCCCGTGAAAGCGGGCAGCCAGCTCGCCGACCCGGCCCCTGCCGGCGAACTCGCGCAGCAACGGCAACGGGAACCAGCAGTTGCTGTCCTCCATGCTGGTGTGCTTGCGATCGATGCCGACGTGCGACACGCGCAGATCGTGGTCCTGCGAGGTATCACCCGAGTAGACGGCGTAGAACTTCGCCGCCGCGTTGTACGGCGCTCCGGGGCCCTGCGGCCCCTTGTCCGGCTGGTAGGGCGCCGCGGTCGTGATGATCGTGACGCGGCTCTCCGACAGCGGCTTTTTCAGCGGCTGGAACGGAACCTCGACGTAGTGCGCGTAGACGTAGGGATTGTCGTAGCCGAGCGCCAGGTACCAGTCGCGCGTGCGCTTCATGTAGGGAACGGGCGCATCCCATTCGGGTGCAAACGGCGGCAGGCTTCGTAGCTCAGAGGTCATTGATCCGGATTCAAGGCATGGGCGAGCGCCCCGCCTTCAGACCTTGCACTCGTTGGCCAGCTGCTTGCCGTGGCGGGTATCGAGCAGCATCGACTTGCCGACGATCATGATCCAGACCAGGCCGGA
>JBAYOD010000138.1:0-8076 GCA_041678445.1 Burkholderiaceae bacterium
AATCAGATCAACCCTCGCGCGCCGCAAACGCCTTCTTGTCGAGCAGATGCGCGCGCAGCAGCCGTTCGGCGAGATCGGCGTTGCGCGCGAGGATCGCCTGCACGAAGGCGTCGTGCTCGGCGACGCTGCGCGCCCAGGCAGCCTCGCCCTCGAGATTCGAGCGGTAGCGCAGCTTCTGCACCTGGGCGTTCAGGCGCAGGTAGATCCGGGTGAGCTGCGGGTTGCCGGCGGCTTCGTTGATTGCCACGTGCACGGCCTTGCTCTCGATCGAGTAACGGACCATGTCCCTGGCTTCGAAGGCGTCCATCATCCGGCGATGGGTGGCGGCCAGCGTGGCCAGCGTGGCCGGTGTGGCCTTCTCGGCGGCGAGCCGGCCCGACAGGCCTTCGATGACTGCCAGGATGTCGAAGACGTCGGACAGGTCGGTGGCCGACGGGTCGACGACCCGGGCGCTGCGCTTGGGCAGCAGTTCGATCAGGCCTTCGGAGGCGAGGATCCGGTAGGCCTCGCGCAAGGGGGTGCGTGACACCTGCAGCCGCTCGCACAGGGCGCGCTCGTTGAGCCGTTCTCCGGGGGCCAGGGTGCCGGACTCGATCAGGGCGCGCAGATGGTCGGCGACCGCAACGGCCAACGTCGGGTGGTGGATCGCAAAGTCCTGGGGGCTGGGGCGGCCTTCCAGGGCTCGGACCGCCGACGGGGGCGCAACGAGATCGGTCATGACGGCGCTTGATCACGGAATCAAGCTGGTGTACGGTTGGAATGGTGTACGGTATACCAAATACCGCGTGTTGGCCAACAGGTGTTGATCAGCCTGTGGCCTGATCGCGGGTCGATCCGAAGAGGAGAAGCGCATGTCTTTCGTTGCAGGCAAGCTCGGCCGCCTGGCAGTCAGCCTCACGATCGCGACGGGCCTGCTGGTGGGTGCCGGTACGGCCCTCGCGCAGAAGAACTATCCGAACCGGCCGATCACGGTGATCGTGCCTTACCCGGCGGGGGGCGGTGCCGACATTGGTGCGCGCACCTGGGCGGGCCTGCTCGAGAAGGAGCTCGGCGTCACGGTCAACGTCATCAACCGCGGGGGCGGCGCCGCGGTGCCCGGCCATTCGGCGATCGCCAATGGCAAGCCCGACGGCTACACGATCGGTGTGCTGACCAACGACATCAGCCTGTACAAGCCGCAGGGCCTGGCCAACCTGACCTACCAGGACATGCGGATCCTCGGCCGGGCCACGCGGATTGCCTCGGGCATCAACGTCAGTGTCGAGTCCCCTTACAAGACCATCCAGCAACTGGCCGATGCGATCAAGGCACACCCCGGCGAGCTGAAGGCCACGGGGGCGGCGCCCGGCGTGAACTGGCACATCGCCTTTCTCGGCCTGATGCTCGACCTCGGTCTGCCGCCGGAAAGCGTGATCTGGGTGCCGACCCAGGGCGGTACGGCCGGTCATCTGGATGTGGCAGCCGGCAACTCCACCTTCTCGACTGCGTCGATGGCCGAAGCCACGGCCCTGATCGGGTCGGACAAGCTGCGGCCGCTGGCCGTGATGGCCACGGAGCGTCTCGAGAACTTCCCCGACACGCCGACGCTGGCCGAAACCATCGGTTCGAAGTGGACTTATTCGGTGACGCACGGGATCGCCGGTCCGAAGAATCTGCCCGACGAGATCGCCAATCGTCTGATCGAAGCGCTGGGGAAGGTCATCCAGAGCGACGAGTTCCACAAGGCCATGGCGACCCGCGCGATCGAGGTCGCCTGGCAGCCGGGTGATGTCTTCCGCGAGACGCTGGCCGAAGACCTCGAGTCGACCACGCGGATCCTCCAGCAGGTCAAGCGCTGATTTTCGGCAAGCTGGACGTTCCCGGTGAAGATCAATGATCTGCTGTTCGGCCTGATCATCGCCGGGCTCGGCCTGGCGGTGCTGATCTACGCCGGGACCCTGCCCGACGTTCCGGGCCACTATTACGGCCCGGGGCTGTTCCCCACGGTGATCGGGGCCGGCTTCCTGGTCTGCGGCGGCGTGCTCGCCGGTTCGACCTTCAAGAGCCGGGAGCGTTCGACACTGATCGATTGCCCGGACTGGCGCGGCGCCTCGCGCGGCCTGGTCCAGGTCGCGCTGATGAGTGTCGCGATCCTGGTCTTCGTCGGTTTCGGCGACCTGATCGGCTTCCGGCTGTTTGCCTTCGTCACGCTGGCCGCGATGTATCTCGTCGCCGGTCGCGGCCTGCTGGTATCGCTGTTGCTGGCCGTGGTCATCACCGCTTTGCTCGACACCCTGTTCGTCGGGCTGCTCGGTGTGCCGCTGCCGGTTGGCGAACTGCCCGGTCTGTCGGGCTGAGCCCGGACACGCCCCACAAGCAAGCACCCGGACAAGCAGATGGAACACCTGATTCCGGCGCTCGGGCTGGTTCTGCAGCCCGATACCCTGATTGCACTCTTCCTGGCGGCGCTGTTCGGTTTCGTGGTCGGCGTGCTGCCTGGTCTGACCGCGACGATGGCGGTTGCGCTGCTGGTGCCGATCACCTTCATGCTGAGTCCGCTGGCGGCGATCGCGTCGATCGTTTCGGCCTCGGCCATGGCCATGTTCGCCGGCGACGTGCCCGGCGCGCTGCTGCGCATTCCCGGCACGCCGGCCTCGGCGGCCTATGTCGACGATGCCTACCTGCTGACGCGCGCGGGCCGGGCGGGCTACATCCTCGGCATCGGTGCGCTCTGTTCGCTGATCGGCGGCGTGATCGGCACGCTGGTGCTGCTGTCGGCGGCGCCGATCCTGGCCGATTTCGCGCTCAAGTTCAGCGCCTTCGAGTTCTTCTGGCTGGCCGTGCTCGGCCTGAGCTGCGGGGTGTTCGTGGCCGGCGACAAGCCGCTCAAGGGTGCGATCGCACTGCTCGTCGGGCTGCTGATCTCGGTCGTGGGCATGGACTACACGACCGGCATGCCGCGCTTCACCTTCGGCAATGCCACCCTGCTCGAAGGCATCTCCTTCATCCCCGCGCTGATCGGGATGTTCGCGCTGCCCGAAATCCTGCGTGCGCTGCTCAAGTCGGATCGGGCCGGTGCGCGCTTCGCGACGCCGGTGGTCGACGAGTGGCGGGGAGTGTTCGCGACAGTCTTTCGCTATCGCCGCGTCACCTTGCGCAGCGCGGCGCTGGGCACCGGCGTGGGTGTGCTGCCGGGGGCCAGTGCCGATATTGCGGCGTGGATCTCGTTTGCGCTCGGCCGGCGCCTGTCCAGGGAGCCGCAGAAATGGGGCACCGGCCATCCGGAAGGGGTCATTGCCGGCAGCTCGGCAAACAATGCCGCACTGGGCGGCGCCTGGGTGCCTGCGCTGGTCTTCGCGATTCCGGGTGACACGATCACGGCGGTGGCGATCGGTGTCCTGTACCTGAAGGGCCTGAACCCCGGTCCGGCCGTCTTCATCAACAATCCGGAGATGATCTACGCGGTCTTCATCGTGTTCCTGATCGCCAACCTGCTGCTGCTGCCTTTCGGCTGGCTGGCGATACGCATTGCCAAGCTCGTGCTGGCGATTCCGCAGACGATCATCATGCCGGCGTTGTTCATCCTGGCGATGGTCGGCGCCTTCGCGATCGACAACGATGTGTCGGGCATCATCATCATGGTCTGCCTGGGCATCGTCGCCTACCTGATGGAGGGGGCGGAGTTTCCGCTGGCCCCGGTGGTGCTCGGCATCGTGCTCGGCAAGCTGGTCGAACAGAATCTGATGCAGTCCCTGATCAGCGCCCAGGGCAATCTGCTGGTGTTCTTCGAGCGGCCGATCTCGGCGGTGCTGGGGGTCGCCACGGTCGGGATCTGGCTCTTCACGCTGCTGCGCTGGGTCCAGCGCAGCCTGCGCGCCCGGGAAGTCCGCAGCGACTGACACGCTGTTCCAGCCCTCTGTTCCAGCCTTCGGGAGGATCGGTTCGATGAACCATCATCGTTACTACGCAGGACTCGAGCGCACGGTCGAAACCTGTGTCGTCGGCGCCGGCGATTTCGGCCGCAGCTTCATCGCCCAGGGCATGCGGGTGCCGAAGATGCGGGCCCGGGTTGCCGTCGACGTGCGTATCGAGATCGTCGAGGCGCTTTACCGGGAGCTCGGAATCCCGGCCGACCGCATCCGCGCCTGCCGCACCGAGGCCCAGGCGCGTGCCGCCTGGGAGGCCGATGCCTGGATCGCAGCCGAAGACCTGGCGGTGGTGCTGCCGCTGCCGATCGACGTGGTGCTCGAAGCCACCGGTCACCCCGAAGCCGGAGCCCGGCATGCCTTGATGACGGTGCAGGCGGGCAAGCATCTGGCCCTGGTCAGCAAGGAAGTCGAAAGCGTCGTGGGGCCGATCCTGGGCCGGCTGGCTCTGGAGCAGCAGCGCTGCGTGACGCCGATCGACGGCGATCAGCCCAGCCTGCTGATCGGCCTGGTCACCTGGGCCGAGACCCTGGGACTGGAGATCGTGGCGGCCGGCAAGAGCAGCGAGTATGACTTCGTGTTCGACCCGGACGACGAGACGATCACCTGCAATGGCCGCACCGTGCCGGTGCCCGGCTTCCGGACCCTCGAACGACTCGGCGAGCGTGACCTGCCGGCCCTGGTGGCCGAGCGCTCGCGCTGTGCCGCGGCCGTGCCGCAGCGCACCGTACCCGATCTGTGCGAACTGCTGATCGTCGGCAACGCCACCGGGCTCACGCCCGATGTGCCGGCGCTGCATGTGCCGATCCTGCGGATCGACGAAGTGCCCACGGCTTTCACGCTGCGCGAGCAGGGCGGCCTGCTCGGCGGCGGGCGACGGCTCGAGGTCTTCAACTGCCTGCGCCGGCCCGACGAGCTGAGCTTTGCCGGCGGCGTGTTCGTCGTCGTGCGCTGTCACGACCAGCCGACCTGGCGGATGCTTGCCGAGAAGGGCCACATCCTCGGCCGTCGGCGCGACACTGCGCTGCTTTACCTGCCCCGCCATCTGCTCGGCGTGGAGGCGGCAACCAGCGTGCTGGGGGCGGTCATCGGCGCGCCCACCGGCGGGTTGGAACCTGCTCATCGCCTCGACCTGGTCGCCGTGGCCAGCCGCGACCTGACACCGGGAACCCTGCTCGAGGCCGTGGGTCACCACCATTCGATCGACGGCGTCACGGCCGAACTGCGGCCGGCGGCGGCGCTCGCCGACGGCGCACCGCTGCCCTACTATCTGGTTGCCGACCGGCGCCTGTTGCGGCCCGTGCGCGCCGGCAGCGTGTTCCGGCTCGGTGATGTCGAGCTCGACCCGGCTTCGACGATGGTGGGTCTGCGTGCCCGGCAGGATCAGATGTTCTTCGATGCCGTCCCGACCTGGCTGGAGGCCAAGTGATGGAAAAGCGAACGACGATCACCGGTCACTGGAACGACGACCCCGAGGCCGTCACGCTGATCGACGCCCATCACCACATCTGGGATCTCGCGGCCAACCCCTATCCATGGCTGGCCGACACGCCCGAGCATCATTTCTTCATGGGCGACTATTCGCCGCTCAAGCGCGACTACCTGCCCGACGATTTCAAGCGCGATGCGCAGCGCCACAACGTGCTGGCGACCGTGCACGTGGAGGCCGAGATGGATCGCGGCCACCAGGTCGACGAGACCCGCTGGCTCACCGGGATGAACCGCCTGCATGGCATGCCCAACGCGATCGTCGCCCATGCCTGGTTCCACCAGGGCAACAGCGACGAGATCCTGGCCCGCCATGCCGCCTTCCCGCTGGTGCGCGGCATCCGCTCCAAGCCGGTGACTTCGCTGTCGCCCGATCAGTCGGTCGCCGGTCAGCCCGGCACGATGCAGGATCCGGCCTGGCTGCGTGGCTTTGCGCTGCTCGACAAGTACGCGATGTCCTGGGATCTGCGCGTGCCGTTCTGGCATCTGGCCGAGGCCGCCGAGGTGGCCCGGATGTTTCCCGCCACGCCGATCGTGCTGAACCACACGGGCTTTCCGTGGGATCGCAGCGACGAGGGCCTGCGCGCCTGGCGGGCTGCGATGGAGACGATCGCCCGCTGCCCGAACGTGCATCTGAAGGTTTCCGAGTTCGGACTCAAGGACCAGCCCTGGAATTACGAATCGAATGCACGGGTCGTTGCCGACGCGATCGCGATCTTCGGCATCGAGCGCTGCATGTTCGCCAGCAACTTCCCGGTAGCGGGCCTGCGCATCGGCTATGACGAGCTGGTGCAGGCCATGAGCCGGATGCTGGCCGGTTTTTCCGACGAGGATCGCCAGCGTTTCTTCTGGAAGAATGCCCAGGCCTTCTACCGGATCTGACTGCCAGGGCTTTCCATCGGATCTGACTGGGCGCTTTCGCCCACACGACGAGGAGCAGACAGATGAAGTCCCGATTCCGAATGAAATCGCAGTTCCTGGCCGCCGCGGCGACCGCCGTGATGACCCTGGTCGGTGCCGGTGCGCTGCACGCGCAGACCACGACGCTGCGCATGGCCAACACGCTGGCGCCCACCGACACTCACAACACGGCGGCCCGCTACATGGCCGAGCGGCTGAAGGAGAAGACCAACGGTGCGCTCGCCATGACCGTGCACCCGGCCGGTGTTCTCGGCAACGACGGCTCGCTGCTCGACGGCACCCGGTTCGGCTCGATCGACATGGCGCTGACCGGCAACCCGTTCTTCACGCAGCTCGCGCCCCGGCTCAATGTCATGGACCTGCCGTTCCTGTTCCGCGGCGCCGACCATGCGCACAAGGTCATGGACGGGCCGGTCGGCGCCGAGCTGCTGAAGGATCTGGAAAAGCACGGCATGAAGGGCCTGGCCTTCTGGGAGATCGGCTTTCGCCACGTGACCAACTCGCGGCGCCCGATCCGCGCTCCGGAAGACCTGAAGGGCATCAAGATCCGTACGACGCCGAACCGGGCGCACATCGAGGCCTTCCGGCTACTGGGCGCGAATCCGGCGCCGATGGCCTTCACCGAGCTTTACCTGGCGCTGGAGAACCGCACCGTCGACGCCCAGGAAAATCCGGTCAACAACATCCACGACAACCGGATGTACGAGGTGCAGAAGTACATGTCGCTGACCGGACATGCCTACACGGCTTCGATCCTCGTCATCAACCTGGATCGCTTCAACCGGCTGCCCGCCGCGCAGCAGCAGGCACTGCAGGAAGCCGCCCGCGAGGCCACGCTCTACCAGCGCAAGGTCAACGCCGAGCTCGAGGGCGGAAACCTGCAGCGGATCAAGGATGCCGGCGTCGAGGTGATCGAGAAGATCGACCAGGAGCCGTTCCGCAAACTGGTGGCTGAAAAGGTCACGAAGAGCTACACCGACCAGTTCGGCACCGAAATCGTTCAGCGGATCATCGAGACCCGCTGATACCATTTTGCGTTCGAACGATCCGTCGCTGCGGAGCCAGGACGCGGGGCGAGGCTTTCGGCGCACGCCGGGTGCTTGCCCCGCTTCGCGGGGTGCCCTGTGATGCTCGCGCTCGTGGCCTGCCGCCGAACTCGCTGCACTCCCTACGCTTCGCTTCGTTCGTTTCGCTCAGACAGGCGGCGGCAAGATCACAGAAATTGGATGCGCGCTGACGCGCGCGGCCACGTGCGCTGCGCTTCTCTCGGCTGCGCACAAGGCGTGCGCCGAAAGCTTCGCCCCGCGTCCTGGCAGACTGGGGCCTGGGGTCGTACGCAAAACCGTCTCAGCCCGGCTCGGTGGCAAACCTGACTCGGCAGCGAATCTGACTCGGCAGCACGATCGGGCTGCGCACACCCGGCTGGCCTGACGACCGCCCGCGAGCCGGCAAGGTACTCGTGACCGGCAACCGGATGGCCGCGGTACCCGGATGGGTTTCCGTCAGATGGCACAGCGTCGCCGGCCAAGGTGAGGGGGGCTTCGCCTGGCCGGCGCCTTGTGCGCAGCCGAGGCGCACAGGGTTCCTGGCTGTCGCGCGCAGCGCGACTCCTTCATTCTCGCGGCGTCCTGTCTGAGCGCAGCGAGCGCCGCACAGCGGCGGGAGCGCAGCGAGTTACGCCGCGCAGCCAGGAACCCGAGCACCGAGGGCAGCCCCGCGCAGCGGGGCCAAGCACCCGGCGCCGGCCAGGCGAAGCCCCCCG
>JBAYOD010000139.1:0-8031 GCA_041678445.1 Burkholderiaceae bacterium
AAGGAATTCGGCGTTTTCGACTTTCCCTTCCTGCTCGACACCGAGAAAGAGGCTGACGCACTGCTCGATGGCTCTGTCGGCAAGAGCCTACTCGAGAAGCTCGACGCCAGGAACCTGGTTGGACTCTGCTACTGGGAGTATGGCTTCCGCCACGTCCTGAACAGTTCGCGCCCGATCACTTCGGCCAACGACTTGCAGGGATTGAAGATCCGGGTCGTCCAGAGCCCGCTGTTCATCGATACCTTCAATGCACTCGGAGCGAACGCCACGCCTCTGGCATTCACCGAGCTCTACACTGCGCTCGAGTCGAAAGCACTCGACGGCGCCGAGTCGACCTACAGCACGATCCAGACGAGCAAGTTCCACGAAGTACAGAAGTACCTGAGTGCAACGAAGCACATCTACAGCCCGGCCGTCGTCCTGGTGAGCAAGCGGTTCTGGGACCGGCTGTCGGCAGCCGAGAAGAAGGTGTATCAGGAAGCCTGCCACGAGGCTGCTGCCTACCAGCGCCGGACCAATCGGGAGTCTGATCCCCAGATGCTCGCGCAGATGCAAAAGGAAGGCGTGGTATTCAATGAAATCCCGGCCTCCGAACGCCAACAGATGCGTGAGAAGGTCCGCCCTGTAGTCGAGAAGCACGCTGAGGCGATTGGCACCGGTCTGTACGCCGAAGTGTCATCGCAGCTCGAACGCATCAGGGCCGGTCGCTGAGCGCAGTACTCACATCCCTGACTGGCGGCGCCTGGAGACGACCTCCGGCGCCGCAACACGCCACCTCCCTCGGTTCGCCCCCCGCATTTGTTAACGGAGCAATGTCATGACTTCCCGGACGATAGCCTTCGACGCCAAGCCACTGTGCCCCGCCCTCGGCGCCGAGGTGACCGGATTTGATCTTTCGAAACCCCTCGACGCCGAAACCATCGCGCAGATCCGTGCCGCGCTCAATCAGTACCAGGTGCTCTGCTTTCGCGACCAGGATTTGAGCGAGGCTGTACAGATCGAGATGTCGAAGCAACTCGGCCCGCTGGAAGTCTTCCCCGAAGAAGACAAGACGAAAGCCGCCCCGACCATCTACAACGTCGCAAACGTCGCGGCAACCGGGGAGCATCTCTCGGAAACCGATCACCGCGTGGTGTTCCAGAAGGTGAACGCACGCTGGCATACCGACAGCTCGTATCGCTATATCCCCTCCTATGCCTCCTTGCTGTACGGCATCGAAGTGCTGCCGGACGATGCCGAGGGCGGGCGCACGGGCTTCTCGAACATGCTGCTGGCCTATGAGGCCCTGACTGACGAGATGAAGGCTCTGATCGAGCCGCTGCACATGGTGCACTACTACGAGTTCGGGCGACGCCTGTACCCAAGCCTCCCGCCCGTCACACCGCACGAGAAGCAGGCCATCCCGCCGGTCAGCCATCCGCTGGTCCGGATTCACCCCGATCGCAACAACCAGCGCTCGCTGTTCATGACCGCCAACGCCGGCAACGAAATCAGCGGCATGTCGCTCGAAGACGGGCAGGCCCTGCATCAGAAACTGGTCGAACACGTGTCCAGACCAGAGTTCTGCTACTTCCACAAATGGCACAAGGGCGATCTCGTCGTCTGGGACAACCGGGTCACCCTGCACAGGGCCGAGTCCTACGACATGAGCAAGTATCGCCGGGTCTTCCGGCGCACGACGCTCGCAGGCGAAGGCCCCGTCGTTGGTCCCTTCTCGCGGCCGACCGCCTCCGTGGCAGCCTGAGCATCAGCCGTTGCCACCGGCCGACCTGCGCGGCCGGTCCGAAACAACAGATCCCACCTGCTCCGCCGAACCGGCCGACCGGATGACCCGGACGTGCCGCCGGCGGTTGCTCGTGGCCTGAACTCCTCCCCCGGAAAGCATGAAGACTCTCGTCGAAGCCTACTTCCGGCTCGTGAAAACCGTGATCGTGGCCTGCCTGGCCCTGATGGTGCTTCTGGTCTTCACGAACGTCGTGCTTCGCTATGGATTCGGGAAAGGCATCACCGTTTCCGATGAAGTATCGCGCTGGCTGTTCGTCTACATGGCTTTCCTCGGCGCGATCGTGGCCGTGCGCGAACGTCTGCACCTCGGTGTCGACATCCTGGTGATCCGGATGACGCCCGGGCTCCAGCGAAGCTGTGCGCTGGTCTCTCACCTGCTGATGCTCTGGGCCTGCTGGCTGATCTTCGAGGGAAGCTGGATCCAGACCGGGATCAACTGGGCATCCAGGGCACCGTCAACCGGCCTGTCGATGGGCCTCCTCTATGCCTCCGGCCTCTTCTTCTCGGCCTCGGCTGGAGCCATCCTGCTCTACGAAACCTGGCTGTTGCTGACCGGCAAGACGCCCCCCTCCGAGCTGAACGCAGACGCATCCACCGGTGACGCGGAGCATTCGTCATGACCGTCGCAATCTTTCTCGGATCGCTGCTTGGGTTGATAGCGATCGGCACGCCCATCGCCTTCGCGCTGCTGTTGAGCAGCGTGGCGATGATGATCCAGCTCGACGTGTTCGATTCCCAGATCATCGCGCAGAATCTGATCAACGGCATGGACAGTTTCTCGCTGCTGGCCGTTCCCTTCTTCATGCTCGCGGGCGAAATCATGAACGTCGGCGGGCTGTCACGACGAATCGTCGACTTCGCGCTCGCGCTGGTCGGCCACGTGCGCGGCGGCCTCGGCTACGTGGCGATCCTTGCCGGCTGCATCATGGCTGCCTTGTCGGGCTCGGCAGTCGCCGATGCCGCCGCACTGTCCGCCCTGCTCGTACCAATGATGGTTGCAGCGGGTCACAGCAAGGCACGATCAGGCGGTCTGATCGCATCTGCCGGCATCATCGCGCCTGTGATCCCACCGTCGATCGCACTGGTAGTGTTTGGCGTCGCCACCAATCTCTCGATCTCCAAACTGTTCATGGCGGGGATTGCGCCGGGCCTGATGATGGGTTTGTCGCTCGCCCTCGCCTGGTGGCTCGTGACCCGCAGCGAACAGTTAGTGCCGGCTCCGCGCCGCCCGCTGCGCGAACTCATCACCAGCGCCCGGCAAGCTTCCTGGGCGCTGGGCCTGCCGCTGATCATCATCGTCGGACTGCGGGCCGGCGTCTTTACTCCGACCGAAGCAGCGGTCGTCGCCGCGGTCTATGCGTTGTTCGTCTCGGCAGCCATCTACCGTGAGCTCAATCTGCGTCAGTTGTACGAAGTTTTCCTGACCGCGGCGAAAACCACGAGCGTGGTGATGCTCCTCGTCGCCGCCTCGATGGTCTCAGCCTGGCTGATCACCATCGCGGACCTCCCGAGCCAGATCATCAGCATGCTGGAACCCTTCATGGAGTCGCCGCAGCTTCTGCTGGCCGTCATCATGTTTCTGCTGTTCCTGATCGGCACCTCGATGGACATGATCCCCACGATCCTGATCCTCGGTCCGGTCCTGATGCCGGTCATTCTCGAAGCTGGAATCGACCCGATCTACTTCGGCGTGCTGTTCGTGATCAATGCCTCGCTGGGTCTGATCACGCCGCCGGTGGGCACCGTGCTGAATGTCGTCGCCGGGACGACCCGCACCCGAATTGAAGCGCTGATCGTGGGCATCTGGCCCTTCTTGCTGGCCCAGTTCCTGGTTCTCGTCGCCTTGGTGGTGTTCCCGGCACTCGTCATCGTGCCAGCGCGCTTCCTCGGAGGTTGATGCCGACTCCCGTGCCTGGCCCTTCCAGGTCCGACCCCTGCTACTCGTACCGGCGCGCGTCCTCGATCACCTTGCCGTCGTTCGGCAGGCTGCCCGGCGCCACCAGCGCCACCTCGGCGCGCAGCTTGGTGACCTCGCGCGCCGACTCGGCCAGGGCCGCCGCCAATGCGTCGCCGCCGCCGGCAGCCTGCAAGACGGCGTCATCGGCCTCGCACTTCAGGGTCATCCGGTCGCTGGCCATCTCGCCTTCGACGATCAGGCGCGCCCGGCCGACACCGGCATGCCGGCCCAGGATCTGCTGGATCTGGCCCGGGTGCACGAACATTCCGCGCACCTTGGTGGTCTGATCCGCGCGACCGAGCCAGCCGCGGATCCGGACGTTGGTGCGTCCGCAGGGCGACGGCCCCGCCATCACGGCCGACAGGTCGCCGGTGCCGAAACGGATCATCGGGTACACCGGATTGAAGCTGGTGATGACGATCTCGCCGACCTCACCATCGGGCACCGGCTCGTTGGTGCCCGGGCGCACGATCTCGAGGATCAGTTCCTCGTCGAGGATCATCCCGTCGATCGCTTCCGATTCGTAGGCGACCATGCCGAGGTCGGCCGTGCCGTACCACTGCAGCACGGTCGAAACACCCTGCTCGCGCAACCAGTTGCGCAGGCTGGGCGGCAGCGCCTCGGCGGCCACCAGCGCCCGCTTCAGGTTCGAGATGTCGAGCCCCAGTTCGGCCGCCTTCTCGACGATGATCCGCAGGAAGGATGGCGTGCCTGCGTAGGCATCGGGCCGCAGCGTGCGGATCAGGTCGATCTGCTGCTCGGTGTTGCCGATTCCGGCCGGAATCACCGCACAGCCGAGCTTGCGGGCGCCGCCGTCGACCATCCAGGCCCCCGGGGTCAGGTGATAGCCAAAGCAGTTCTGCACGACCTGGCCGGCGCGCACGCCCGCCGCATGCAGCGCGCGGGCCACCCGCCACGGATCCTCGCCGACCCCCTCCGGATCGAAGATCGGCCCCGGCGACATGAACAGGTGTCCGAGTCTGCCCTTGTCGACCGTTACCAGTCCGCCGAAAGGCGGGTCGGCCTGCTGGATCTCCTGCAGGTCGCTCTTGCGCAGCACCGGCAAGCCGGCCAGCGCCTTGCGCGAAGAGATGGCGCCGGGATCGATGCCCGCCAACCGGGCTCGCCAGCCCGGCGCCTTGTCGATCGCATGGGCGATCAGGCCCGGCAGGCGCGCCATCAGCGCACCTTCGCGGGCTTCCGGAGACCGCGTCTCGAGTTCGTCGTAGTGCTGGCTCATGATGAATACTCCCGTGCACAAGCCGGGCTGCAGGCGCTCACAGCCAGCGCTTGCGCCGTTTGTATGACTTCAGGTTCTTGAATGACCTGCGCTCGTGCTCGCCCCCGCCCAGATAGAACTCCTTGACGTCCTCGTTGTTGACCAGTTCTTCCTGCGTACCATCGAGCACGATCTTTCCCGACTCCATGATGTAGCCGTAGCTGGCCGCCTTCAGGGCCATCCGTGCGTTCTGCTCGACGAGCAGGATGGTCACGCCGAGTTCCTTGTTCATCTGGCGGATGATGTCGAAGACCTCCTTGACCAGCAGCGGCGACAGCCCCATCGACGGCTCGTCGAGCAGGATCATCTTCGGGCGCGCCATCAGCGAGCGCCCGATCGCCAGCATCTGCTGCTCGCCGCCCGACAGGTAGCCGGCCAGGCCGGTGCGCTCGCGCAGCCGCGGGAAGAAATCGAACACCATGTCGAGATCGCTGCGCACCCCCTTGTCGCGCCGGGTGTAGGCACCCAGCCGGAGGTTCTCGGTGACCGTCATGTCCTCGACGATGCGCCGGCCCTCCATCACCTGGAAGATGCCCTTGCGAACGATGTGCTCGGGCTCCATGTTGGCGATGTTCTCGCCCATGAAGGTGATCTCGCCGCGCGTGACCTCGCCGTCCTCGGTGCCGAGCAGGCCCGAGATCGCCTTCAGCGTGGTCGACTTGCCGGCGCCGTTGGGCCCCAGCAGCGCGACGATCTCGCCTTGTGGCACCTCGAGGCTGACGCCGCGCAGCACGAGGATGACCTCGTCGTAGACGACCTCGATGTTGTTGACGGTCAGCAGCGGCGGGCCGGCGGCGGCCGGCGTTGCCGCCGCCGGCCCGGGTTGCTGAACCGTGTCGACTTGCGTCATCGACAGGACTCCGGCTGCTCAGGCACTTACCAGCCCAGCCATTCCATCTTGCGCGGAATGTCTGCCTCGCCGACCTTCTCGATCGACTCCTGGCCGTTCTTCCAGTTGGCCCGGTAGATGAAGACCTTGGTCGTGCCGCGATGGTCCTCGGCCGTCCAGGTCGACGGGATGCAGACGCCCTGCAGTTCCGCCGGCACATGGTCCTTCATGCCTTCCATCGCGGCCTTGATGTTCGGACCGGTGATCCCGCCGGCCTTGGCAGCGATGGCCATCGCGTCGCGCATGTAGAAGACCGAGCACACGCCGCGCATGTAGTGCACCGGCCGGTAGGTGTTGCCGGAAGCGTCGGAGATCTTCGAGATCTCGCGCACGGTCTGCATGCCCGGCGCAGTGGACTTCCAGTCCGCGCCACCGACCACGAACATCACGCCATCGGCCGCGGCACCGGCCGTGTGCAGCGCGTTCTCGTCCATGGCCCAGACGTTGCCGAGGAACTGCGTGCTGACGCCCACCGTTTCACAGGACTTGAGCAGCGAGATCGTCGAGCCGCCGGTGTTGGCGAGGAAGGCGTACTGCGCACCCGATTCCTTCAGGCTCAGGCACTGCGCCTTGAAGTCGCCCGGCTTGAGTGAGTACTGGATCGACGGCGCAACCTCGAAACCGAGTTCCTTCGCATACTCGCCGCAGGCCGCCTTCGGCGCGTTCGGATACGGATGGTTGTCGCCCATGTGGACGAACTTCGGCGTTGCGATGCCCTTCTGCTTGGCATCGGCAGCCGCCCACTGGACCAGGGCGCGACAGCCGTCGGTGTACGACGGTCCGTAGAAGAAGTTGTACGGTGCGGCCTTCGAACCCTTGCTGCCCTTGCCGGTCGGGTCGGTCAGGTGGCCCGAATAAGAGGCCGAGAAGTAGGGAATCCTGTCGTTGGCCAGGAAGCCGACCAGCGCTTCGGTGTCAGCCGTGCCCCAGCCCTGGATCGCGATGGCCTTGTCGGTGCCGACCCACTTCTTGTAGGTGGCGATCGCCCGCGGCGCGTTGTAGCTGTAGTCGACGGTCTCGAACTTCAGCGGCCGGCCGTCGATGCCGCCCTTGCTGTTCAGGTAGGCCAGCGCATCGGCCACACCCTGTCCGTACGGTCTGCCGACGTCGGAGGTCGCTCCGGTGTAGTCGGCCAGGTGGCCGACGAAAATGGGGTCGGCAGCCAGGGTCGGGCCGGTGCCCAGCGCAAGGGCGGCGGCCGCGGCGGCGAATAGGGTCTTCTTCATCTGCAGTCTCCTGTTGTGGATCGCGGGCCGTCCTGACGGGCCGCTTGCGGGGTCGACTTCGAAATCGTCTGCCATGGCGGGTCTCCTCCTGCCTCGTTGCCGCCGCTCTAGTACGAAAACGGGTAGAGCTTCCAGTAAGCCTTGATCATCTGCCAGCGATGAGCCAGGCCATCGGGCTCGAAGATCAGGAACAACACGATGGCCAGCCCGATGGCGCCCTCCTTCAGGAAGGCGATGCCGTCGGCCAGCGCCGGGAAGTACACGCTGGCCGACTGCGAGAAACCCTGGACCAGCTCGGGCAGCAGCACCATGAAGGCCGTGCCCATCAGCGTGCCCATCACGCTGCCCATGCCGCCGATGATGATCATGCCGAGGAACTGGATCGACAGCAGGATCGTGAACGACTCGGCCGACACGAAGCTCAGGTAGTGGCCGAACAGCGCGCCGCCGACCCCGGCGTAGAACGCCGCGATCCCGAACGACAGGATCCGGTAATGGGTCAGGTTGATCCCCATGATCTCGGCCGACAGGTAGTGGTCGCGCACCGCGATGAAGGCCCGGCCGTCACGGCTGCGCAGCAGGTTCGCGCCGAACAGGTAGAGGATCACCAGATAGGTCAGCACCACATAGAAGTACTGGCGGTCGCCGACGATGTCGTAGCCGAAGATGCTGAACGACTGCGCGATCGTGCCGGCCGAGCCACCGGTGAACCAGTCGGCCCGCGCAAAGAAGTCCTCGAGGATGAACTGCGCGGCAAAGGTGGCGATCGCCAGGTACAGGCCCTTGATGCGCGCGGCCGGGATGCCGAAGATCATCCCGACCACGGTGGTCATGACGCCGGCCAGCGGGATCGCCCAGAACACCGGCACGCCGTGCGAATTGCTCAGCCAGGCCG
>JBAYOD010000140.1:0-7958 GCA_041678445.1 Burkholderiaceae bacterium
CATGACCACGCCGACATAGTTGTCGAACCACGAATCGATGATCAGGGCCTGCAGCGGTGCCGCCGGATCGCCCTTGGGCGGCGGCACCCGGGCCACGATCGCCTCGAGGATCTCGTCGATTCCCTCCCCCGTCTTCGCGCTGGCCCGGATCGCTTCGGAAGCATCGATGCCGATCACATCCTCGATCTCTTCCGCCGCGCTGTCCGGGTCGGCCTGCGGCAGGTCCATCTTGTTCAGCACCGGCACGACCTCGACACCGAGGTCGATCGCCGTGTAGCAGTTGGCCACCGTCTGGGCCTCGACCCCCTGCGAGGCGTCGACGACCAGCAGCGCCCCTTCGCAGGCCGACAGCGAACGGCTGACTTCGTAGGAGAAGTCGACGTGGCCCGGGGTATCGATCAGGTTCAGCGCGTAGGTCTGGCCGTCGCGGGCCTGGTACTGCAGCGCGGCGGTCTGCGCCTTGATCGTGATGCCGCGCTCACGCTCCAGATCCATCGAATCGAGCACCTGCGCAGCCATTTCCCGATCGGAAAGACCCCCGCAACGCTGGATCAGCCGGTCGGCCAGCGTCGACTTGCCGTGGTCGATATGCGCGATGATCGAAAAATTGCGGATGTGCTGCATCGAAAGGGCCGCCCCGGGCTCTGGAAACGAACCCGACATTCTAGCAGCGGGGGCGCGTGCCCCCGCCTCGACGGCCTGCCCCCTCGGCGCTCACTCCGGGCGGATCGGCACGAACTGGGCGTTGTCGCCACGCTGCACCAGCAGCACGACGGTGCGTGAGCGGTCGAGCTCGGCCACCAGCCGGTTGAACTGGGCGGCGTTGCTCACCTCGGTGTTGTTCAGCGCCAGCACGATGTCGCCGTTGCGCAGCCCCGCGCTCGCCGCCGCCCCTTCGACGGCCTGGACCAGGGCACCTCCCTTGACGCGCAACTGGGCCAGGCGGTCGGCTGGAATGTCGGTGACAGCCAGCCCCAGCGCGTTCATGACCGGTGCCGTCTGCGGGGCATCCTTCTGCCCGCTGCGGCTGCCCGCCCGTGCCGTGACTTCCGGCTTGAGTTCATCGACCGTGATGTTCATGTCGCGCACCTTGCCGCGCCGCCAGACCTGCATCGACACCGTCGAACCGGGTCGCGTGCCGCCGACCAGCCGAGGCAGGTCGCTGGCGCGATCGATCTGTCGGCTGTCGAAGCGCATGATGATGTCGCCGACCTCGATGCCGGCCTTGTCGGCCGGACCGCCCCGCTCGACGCTGCGCACCAGCGCCCCGGCGGCACGCGCCAGGCCGAGTGGCTCGGCCACGTCCCGGGTCACTTCGGCAATGCCCACGCCGATCCGGCCCCGGATCACGCGGCCCGATTCGCGCAGTTGATCGGCCACCCGCATCGCTTCGTCGATCGGGATCGCGAACGAGATCCCCATGAATCCGCCGGTCCGGCTGTAGATCTGCGAATTGATGCCGACCACCTGCCCGGACATGTTCAGCAGCGGCCCGCCGGAGTTGCCGGGGTTGACCGCGACGTCGGTCTGGATGAACGGCAGGTAATCGCCGGTATCGCGGCTCTTGGCCGAAACGATGCCTGCGGTCACGGTATTGTCCAGCCCGAACGGCGAACCGATCGCGACGACCCACTCGCCGACCCGCAGCTTGTTCGAATCACCGATCTCCAGCACCGGCAGGCTGTCGGCTTCGATCTTGACCAGCGCCACGTCGGTGCGCCGGTCCGAACCGATGACCTTGCCGCGCAATTCGCGCTTGTCGGTCAGCGTCACGTAGATCTCGTCGGCACCATCGACCACGTGGTGGTTGGTCAGCACATAGCCGTCGACCGAGATGATGAACCCTGAGCCGACGCCGCGCGGCACCTCCTGGTTGGGCGCACCGCGCTGGCCATTGGGCGGCTGCGGCGCCGGCTGGCGGGGCGGGAAGAAGCGGCGGAAGAACTCCAGCAGCGGGTCGTTCTCGTCCATCCCCTCCGGCAGCGGGAACGGCAGGTTCGGCCCCGAGGTCCGCTCGGTGTTGATTCTCGCCGTGGTCCGGATGTTGACCACGGCCGGACCGGCCTTCTCGACCAGGTCGGTGAAGTCCGGCAATCGACTCGCCTGGGCCTGGGCAGCCGGAGCGAGGAACCAGCTCGCGCTCGCCATCACGAGCGCCAGAATGATCTTCTTCATCGGTCAGTTTCGCATCCTGAGTTGTGTCCACCTGTCCATCGAAGTCGGAGATGCCGGTGCGACCTTTCCGGCCGCGGCGGCTTTCCGCTTACATAGGCACAAGTCTGCCGGAATTCAAGCGGACACGGAAACGACGATCACGCGCCCCGCCGCAGCCAGACGATCCAGGCCATCAACTCGCGCCAGGCCTCGTCGCCCAGCGCCGCGCGCGACAGCAGCACTTCATGGCGTTCGCGGGCCGGCCCGCGCAGGCGCAGCCAGACCAGTTTCTCCCCGGAGAACCAGCGCTCGATGCCCACCGGCAGCACGTCCTCCCGACCTTCGGGCTGCCAGCCCGGCCGGCCATCGCCACCGATCCAGAGCGTTCCCCACGACAGGCCGGCGCCGGCATGACGCCAGCCGGCCCACAGCATCATGGCGCCGAGCGCCAGCAGAATCCAGCCGCCCTCATGGCCATAGGCGAGCCAGGCGGCGAGCACGAAACCCGCCACACCCAGCCCGAGAATGGCTGCCCGCAGCAGCCTGACCATCCGGCCCGGCCGCACCTCGATGCGCACCGTGGCCGGCATCCGGGCGGCCTGCCCGGCTCCGGTCGTCGCCTGCGTCAAACCCGACGCAGGACCAGCGTGCCGTTCGTGCCGCCGAAACCGAACGAATTCTTCATCGCGAAATCGATCTTCATCTGCCGCGCCTCGTTGGCGCAGTAGTCGAGATCGCACTCGGGATCCTGGTTGAAGATGTTGATCGTCGGCGGCGACACCTGGTGATGCAGCGCCAGGGCGGTGAACACCGTTTCGATGCCGCCCGCACCACCGAGCAGGTGGCCGGTCATCGACTTGGTGGAATTGACGACCAGCTTGCGGGCGTTGTCGACGCCCAGTGCAGCCTTGATCGCCTCGGTTTCGTTGCGATCGCCCAGCGGCGTCGAAGTGCCGTGGGCGTTCAGGTAGTTGACCCGGTCGGTATCGAGCCGGGCGTCGCGCAGGGCATTGAGCATGCAGCGGCGCGGGCCGTCCATGTCGGGGGCCGTGATGTGGTGCGCGTCGGCGCTCATGCCGAAACCGACGACCTCGGCATAGATCTGTGCACCGCGGGCGCGCGCCTGCTCGTACTCCTCGAGCATCATCACGCCCGCCCCTTCGCCGAGCACGAAGCCGTCGCGGTCACGGTCCCAGGGCCGGCTGGCGGTCTCCGGATCGTCGTTGCGGGTCGACAGCGCCCGGGCCGCACAGAAACCGCCCAGACCCAGCGGCGAGATCGTGCACTCGGCGCCGCCGGCCAGGATCGCGTCGGCATCGCCGTACTGGATCAGCCGCGCGGCGTCGCCAATGCAGTGCAGGCCGGTCGTGCAGGCACTGACCAGCGCATAGTTCGGCCCCTTCAGGCCGTACATGATCGACATCTGGCCGGAAATCATGTTGATGATCGAGCCCGGCACGAAGAACGGCGAGAGCCGGCGCACGCCACGATTCTTCAGTTCGTCGTGGGTGTGCTCGATCAGCGGCAGCCCGCCGATGCCCGAACCGATGATGACACCGACCCGGTCGGCGTTCGCTTCGTCGACGACCAGACCGCTGTCGCGCAGGGCCTGCACGCCGGCAGCGATGCCGTAATGGACGAAGCTGTCGAAATGACGCGCCTCTTTCGGCGACATGTACTCGGAGACATCGAAATCCTTGACGACGCCGGCAATCTGCGTCGGAAAGGACGACGCGTCGAAACGCGTGATGCTGGAGACCCCCGATTTTCCCGCCACCAGATTCTGCCAGGCGGACGGGACATCGTTCCCGACCGGGGATACCACCCCAAGCCCGGTGATCACGACACGGCGTCGACTCACGTACTTGCTCCTGGCCAGGTTCCGTCAAAAGGCCGGGGCGCCGGGAAGATCCCGGCCGGCCCGACCGTCATGCGCGAGACGGCGATCAGCTCTTCGAATTCGCCTTCACGTAATCGATCGCCTGCTGGACCGTCGTGATCTTCTCGGCTTCCTCGTCGGGAATCTCGGTTTCGAACTCGTCCTCGAGCGCCATCACCAGCTCGACGGTGTCGAGCGAGTCGGCACCCAGATCGTCGACGAAGGACGACTCGTTCTTGATGTCGGCTTCATTCACACCGAGTTGTTCGGCGACGATCTTCTTGACACGTTGTTCGATATTTTCCATTTCATGACTCCTTAGGCCGCACCGCCGCGGGCCTGCTGGGTGGTTACCGGCTCGCCGGCGCGGCGCGATTGTATAGCACTTCGGTCGATCGCCCTCCGGCCCCGTCGTGTCCGGGTGCCCGGGAGAGCAGGGGTTTCTTCGCGGGATTGCGCCCAATTTTCGTTAACTTCGACGAACGGAGTTCATTCCATATACATTCCACCGTTTACGTGCAGCGTAACGCCAGTGACATAACCGGCTCGCGGGCCCGCCAGGAAGGCCACGGCCTCGGCAATGTCATCGGCCTGGCCCAGCCGGCCGGCCGGAATCTGCTGAAGCAGCGCCGCCGTCTGCTCGCTGGACAGCGCACGCGTCATGTCGGTATCGATGAAGCCCGGCGCAACGCAGTTGACGGTGATGTTGCGGCTGCCCAGTTCACGGGCCAGCGCGCGGGTCATGCCGGCCACGCCGGCCTTGGCCGCGGCGTAGTTGGCCTGCCCGGGGTTGCCGCTCGAACCGACCACCGAAGTGATGTTGATGATGCGGCCATAGCGAGCCTTCATCATCGGGCGCATCACCAGCCGCGACATCCGGAACACGGCGCTCAGGTTGGTGTCGATGACCGCCTGCCACTCGTCGTCCTTCATCCGCATCGCGAGGTTGTCGCGGGTGATGCCGGCGTTGTTGACGAGCACCGCGATCGTGCCCTTCTCCTTTTGCAGCGACTCGACCAGGGCTTCGCAAGCTGCCGCATCGTTCACGTCGAGCGGCTCGCCGCGTCCGGCGACACCGGCCGCAGCAAGCTGCGCGGAAATCGCGCCGGCGCCCCCGGCCGTGGTTGCCGTGCCGACGACGAAGGCGCCGCGACGACCGAGTTCCAGCGCGATGGCCTGGCCGATCCCGCGCGACGCACCGGTGACCAGCGCCAGCTGGCCTTCGAGAATCGAAGCCGGATTCATGCAATCTCCCCCAGAGCCTTGTCCAGTGACGCCGGGTCGTGAACGGCCGACACCGGCAGACTCTTGTCGATCCGCGACACCAGTCCGGCCAGAACCTTGCCCGGCCCCAGCTCGACGATCCGGGTCGCCCCCAGCGCCTTCAGCTTGTGCACGACCTCGACCCAGCGTACCGCATGCGAAGCCTGCCTGACCAGTGCGTCACAAATGCGCGCCGGGTCGGTTTCGACCGCGACGTCCACGTTGTTCACCAACCGGAAGGCCGGTACACGCAGCTCGATGCCGGTCAGTGCTTCGGCCAGCCGCCGGCCGGCCGGCACCAGCAGCGACGAATGGAAAGGCGCCGATACCGGCAAGGGCATCGCACGCCGGGCGCCCAGCGCCTTCGCCCGCTCGCAGGCGCGTTCGACCGCGCCGCGGTGGCCGGCGATCACGACCTGGGCCGGCGCATTGAAGTTCACCGGCTCGACCACTTCGGCCGTGGCGTCGGCCGCCGCCTCCCTGCAGGCCTGGGCGACCACCTCGTCATCCAGGCCCAGGATGGCGGCCATGCCGCCCTGGCCGACCGGGACTGCCTCCTGCATCGCCTGGGCCCGCAGCCGGACCAGCCGCAGTGCATCGCCGACGTCGATCGCGTCGGCCGCCGCCAGCGCCGTGTATTCGCCGAGGCTGTGACCGGCAACGGCGATCGGCTCCGGGCCACCGGCCTCGCGCCACGCCCGGTAGCAGGCCAGCCCGGCGACCAACATCGCCGGCTGCGTGTTGACGGTCAGCGCCAGCGCCTCGGCCGGACCCTCGGCAATCAGGGTGGACAGCGGCTCGCCGAGCGCCTCGTCGGCCTCGGCCTGCAATGCCCGCACCGCGGCCGAGCCGCCGAAGGCATCGAGCATGCCGACCGATTGCGAACCCTGTCCTGGAAAGACGAAAGCCAAGCTCATCGTGCCTCTCTATCTCATTCGTATCGCGGGGCTGCGCCGAGCGCGCTCCCCGGGTGCGGGGCCTGCCTGCAGGCCGTCCGCCCGTTACATCCGCGCGAGCACCGCACCCCAGGTAAAACCGCCGCCGACACCTTGCAGCAGCACGTTGTCACCGGGCTTGATGCGCCCGTCGCGCACCGCGACGTCGAGCGCCATCGGCACCGAGGCCGCCGAGGTGTTGGCGTGCTGGTCGACAGTGACGACCACCCGCTCCGGCGGCAAACCCAGCCGGCGGGCGGTGGCATTCAGGATGCGGACGTTGGCCTGGTGCGGAATCAGCCAGTCGACGTCGGTCAGCGCCAGCCCGGCCTGGGCAACGGTTTCGCGCGCAACCGAGTCGAGCACCGAGACCGCCAGCTTGAAAACGGCCTGGCCGTCCATCGTCAGGAAGGGATGGCCGCTGATGTTGCCGCCGCTGACATGACCCGGCGTGCGCAGGATGCCCTCCTGGCGGCCGTCGGCATGCAGCTTCGAGGCCAGTACGCCCGGCGCGTCGGAAGCGGTCAGCACGATCGCGCCGGCGCCATCGCCGAACAACACGCAGGTGCCCCGATCGGACCAGTCGAGAATCCGCGAGAAGACTTCGGCCCCGATCACCAGCGCATGGTTCGCCGCACCGGTGCGGATCATCGAATCGGCCACGGCCAACGCATAGGCAAAGCCGGTGCACACCGCCTGCACGTCGAAGGCTGCGCCGCCCGGGGTGCCGAGCGCCTTCTGGACCAGGCAGGCAGTGCTCGGAAAGACCCAGTCGGGGGTCGACGTCGCGACGATGATCAGGTCGATGTCGGTGGCCTGCAGTCCGGAGGCGTCCAGCGCGCGGCGCGCGGCCTCGATCGCCAGATGGCTGCTGCCGACTTCGGGCGGCGCCAGGTAGCGCTGGCGGATGCCGGTACGCTCGACGATCCAGGTGTCGGAAGTTTCGATGCCGCGCTCGGCCAGCCGCTTCGCCAGGGCTTCGTTGCTGACGGGCTCCCCGGGCAGGTAACTGCCGGTGCCGACGATCTTCGAATAGCGGGATTTCATTGAGCGCCTGGCTCCCGTTCTCGTCCGGTTCAGTTCTGGGCGGCCGTCGTCGCCGGCGGCAGGTTCTTCACGATGCCGCCATTCTCGCGCATCCGGGCAAGCGTTCGTTCGATGAGGGCCGGCAGGTCGTTGCGTGCGGCATCGTAACCACGCTGCAGCGCGACCTCGAACGCGTAGGCATCGGCCGAACCATGGCTCTTGATGACCACCCCGCGCAGACCGACCAGGCTGGCGCCGTTGTAGCGGCGATGGTCGACGCGCCTGCGAAAGCGCTTGAGCACCGGCATCGAGAGCAGGGCCAGCAGGCGTGAGATCAGGTCGCGCTCGTATTCGTCGCGAATGAAATCGCCGAGCATCCGGGCCAGGCCTTCCGAAGCCTTCAGCGCAACGTTGCCGACGAAGCCGTCGCAGACGACGACGTCGGTCGTGCCGTCATAGATGTCGTTGCCTTCGACGTTGCCATGGAAGTTCAGTGCGCTGGCCCGCAGCAGTTCGGCCGCCTGCTTGACGGCGTCGTTGCCCTTGATCAGTTCCTCGCCGATGTTGAGCAGCCCGACGGTCGGGCGCTCGGGCCCGCCCAGCGCCGACACCAGGGCCGAGCCCATGATGCCGAACTGCAGATAGTGCTCGGGCTCGCAATCGACGTTGGCGCCGAGGTCGAGCACCGTGGTGCTGCCGCC
>JBAYOD010000141.1:0-7942 GCA_041678445.1 Burkholderiaceae bacterium
GCCAGTAGCGCCCTCCACCCGATGAAACAGTATCTCGACCTGATGCGCCACGTGCTCGAACGCGGCGCGGGCAAAGCCGACCGCACCGGCACCGGCACCCTGTCGGTCTTCGGCTGGCAGATGCGCTTCGATCTCGCCGAAGGTTTTCCGCTCATCACCACCAAGAAGGTGCATCTGCGCTCGATCGTCAACGAACTGATCTGGTTCCTGAGTGGCGACACCAACGTCGGCTGGCTGCGCGAGAACGGCGTGAGCATCTGGGACGAATGGGCCGACGAGCACGGCGAGCTCGGCCCGGTCTATGGTCATCAATGGCGCCACTGGCCCGCTGCGAACGGCGGTGAGATCGACCAGATCAGCGAGGTCATCGAGCGCATCCGCAAGGACCCGGACTCACGCCGGCTGATCGTTTCGGCCTGGAACGTGGCCGACCTCCCGAAAATGGCGCTGGCCCCCTGCCATGCCTTCTTCCAGTTCCACGTGGCCGGCGGCCGGCTGTCCTGCCAGATGTACCAGCGCAGCGCCGACATCTTCCTGGGCGTGCCGTTCAACATCGCCTCCTACGCGCTGCTCACCCACCTGGTCGCCCAGCAATGCGCGCTCGAACCGGGCGACTTCGTCTGGAGCGGCGGCGACTGCCATCTGTATTCGAACCACCTCGAGCAGGCCCGCGAGCAGCTCTCGCGCACGCCCTACCCGCTGCCCAGGCTGGAGATCCTGCGCAAGCCGGACTCGATCTTCGGCTACCGTTTCGAGGACTTCGCGATACGCGACTACGTCACCCATCCGCACATCAAGGCACCGGTGGCCGTCTGACAAGGCTGACTCTCTGATGACGCTGACCATCGTCGTCGCACGCGCCCGCAACGGCATCATCGGGCGCGACAATGCGCTGCCCTGGCATCTTCCCGAAGACCTGCGCCACTTCAAGGCCACCACGCTCGGCCATGCGCTCATCATGGGGCGACGGACCTTCGAGTCGATCGGACGCCCGCTGCCGGGCCGACGCACCATCGTCGTGACCCGCAACCCCGACTGGCAGCACGACGGCTGCGAACGGGCCGGTTCGCTGGCCGAGGCCGCCGCCCTGGCCGCCACGCCGGGTGCCGATCCGGCCATCGCGAGCGATGAGGCCTTCGTCGTCGGTGGCGCCCAGCTCTATCGCGAGGCACTGCCGCTGGCCGATCGTGCCATCGTCACCGAAATCGACATCGAACCCGTCGGCGATGCCCGCTTCGACGGCCTGGCCCCCCCCGACTGGCTGATGATCCGCTGTGACGAGCATCGTGCCGAGAACGGGCTCGGCTACCGGATCCAGCACTGGGCACGGCGCAGTCCGGCCTGAGTCAGGCTCGCGGCGGCTCGGTCCGGGCAAGCTTGCGCAACGCCGAACCCGCCCGGCCCTTGACGACCTCGATGCGGGCAGCCAGCCAGCCGAGCGCGAACCAGGCCCCCGGATCCTCATCGACGCGGGCCTGGTTGCGATCGCGCGCAACGAGCAGATCGTTCAGCTCGCCCATCCGGTCCTGTGCCCGGGCCAGCTCCTTCAGATAGCGCGACAGCGTGCCGCGCCTGAGCAGCGGCGCGAAGAATCCGCTCGCATAGCGCTGGCGCTTGATCCGCTTGCGCAGGGTGTGCAGGCGCAGATCGTCGAGCCTGTCGAAGCTGCGCACCTCGGCAACGATGGCACGATGCCAGTTGCCCAGGCGGCGGGCGGCACGTTCGGGCAGATTCCGGCTGCGCAGCGCCGGCTCGGCCTGAACCAGGCTGGGCACCGTTGGTTCGGCCCGGTCGCGGCTGTACACCACCGGTTCGGCCCGGACCCGGCCGAAGCGCCAGCTCAGCCAGGCCAGCAGCAACTGCTGGGCGGCTGGCGCAGTCACCGCAGCCACCGGATCGGGCACTTCGGCAAGCTCACCGTCCGCGCGCGGAGGCGACCCGGCTGCAGCAATGGCCTGGGCCACGTCGCCGTCGACGATCTCGGCGTCACGCGACTGGCCGAGGATCGCGAACAGCGCACGCAGCTCGTCGACCAGCGCCTCGGGCGGTGGCTCCACCCAGTTGCGGAAGCTGCGCAGCCCGGACCGAAGCCGACGGATGCCGACCCGAAGTTGATGGACGTGGTCGACACGCAGGGCCGGATCACCGTCGATCAGCCCGACGGTATTGCGCAGGATCTGATCGAGACATTCATCGAGGACCGCATCGAAAGCCTCATCGACGCTGGCGTCGCGCGGGTAGTCGGGATCGGCCGCCTTGCGCAGCGCCGGAAAGGGTAAGCCCGATGCCAGGCGGTCGCCACGCTCGGCCTTGCTGCGCGGTTCGAGGAGCAGCCCGAAGCGCTTGCGCCAGCGCTCGGCCATCGCCAGCATGGCCACCGGCGAGCCGGACACCAGCTCGAATTCGAGCTCGCAGATCCGCCGCACGGCGGGCTCGCGCGCCGGATCACCGGCAAGCAGCCGGCCTTCGTCGTAAGCCAGTTCGACCACCGCCCCGCGCGTACGCACGCGCCGCAGCACCCGGCGGACCTCGGTCCGGTAACAAACACCCACCGGCAACTCGTCAGTCTCAGCCACCTTGAGCAGCTTGAGCAGGCGATCGCCTGCCGGTGTCCCGGCATGCAGCGACGCATCAGGGGTGGCACCCGGCCGCGCCACCTCGTGCTCGAAACGCTCGAGCGCATTCGGACCATCCGCCTTGAGCGTCTGCACCCAGCGTCGGCCTTCGCGCCGCAAGCGCCAGGCAATTCCCTTGTCGGCCAACCGGCGATCGGGCGTATCGAGATACATCGCGGCCAGCGACACGCGCCTGACCTGGGTCGGCACGCGCGTCAACTCGACAAGCAGCGCCTTGCGCGCGGCCGACGGTACTGCAAACCGGATTTCGATTTCGACGGAAGAAGACAAGACGGCCAGGGAAACGAAGCGGCTGGGCCGGGCAGGATACCCAATACAGATGACAGTATCGTGACAACCCTCCAGGCGTGATGAAGTCCCGCACCGGAGCCTGAAGGTCGGCCTCGGGTAGAATTCTGCGGGCCGGCCTGTGACCAGCGCCGCCTCCGTAGCTCAGTGGATAGAGCATCTCCCTCCTAAGGAGAGGGTCGCACGTTCGATTCGTGCCGGGGGCGCCAGAAATCGTCACTGCCGAGCTCCGTGCCGCTTCCTGGCGCCTGCACTCTTGAAATTCCGAGAAGCTCGGTAATTCTCGCCCGGTCTCCGGGCAAAAGGCCCTCTGTGGCAGGGGTTTCGGGTCGTAGATGTCCGGCGAATCTCGCGGGCCTTGATGCTCAAAGAAAGAGCTTCGTGAAGGCGATCACTGCGCCGAGCAGGCCGGTCGCGATCACCAGCGGATACCAGCGCGTCTCGGCCATGAGCTTGTCGGACTGCGCGGTAAGGTGACGAATTTCAGCACGCAGCTTGCCAATCCGTGCTTCTTTGCTCTCGATATCCATTTCCTCGCCTCCTTTCGGGTTTCAGACTACACGGAAGGCGGTTGATTGGCGACCAGTCAGGTGGCTTAGGCTGAGTGAACTCACTATTAACTATTGATTTACATGGGAGCTATACCACGGGCAACCCCTGCCGAGGGCGGCCAGGTCGACGGCAGAATCAGGCTCCTTCGTGGCCAGACGCCCTCATCCCGCAGCACCGGGCTCACCCTTGCCTGACCCTCGCATCTGATGCCGCAAGCGCGCCAGGGTCTTGGCGCCCAGATGCCGGGCCAGCATCAGCGGCGGCATCTTCACCCAGTGAGAACGGATGAACAGCGCCTGGCGAGCTGCGGTGGCGCTGCGTGCCCGGCGCTCGGGGTGATACGGATACAGGGCCAGCGGCACCAGGGCATCCATCAGGGCCAGCACCGGCCGCGATGGTGCGGCTCGCGCGGGCGCCGCAGCCAGCGCAGCCGGCAAGCGCAGTTCGAGCAGGCGCTCGACGTAGCGGACCGCATAGAACGCCGGTCGCAGCAGGCCCAGTGCCTCGGCGCGCGGCCAGAAGGCGTCCCGGAAACCGGGCTCGGTCGCGTCGAAATGCTGCAGCAGATCGGCGATGTCGACCAGTTCCCGCAGGCTGCCGTCCATCTCACCGCCATAGAACAGGTGGACGGCGGCGTGCAACACCATGTCGACGGGCGCCAGCGCATGAAAGCGTGTCCCCTCGATCGGCCGGGCCGCGGCAATCAGCTCGGCAGCGTCCGGCTTCAGATAGCCCGTCGGCATCACGATATTGTGGTGCAGGTCGACCTCGACCTCACGCTCCGGGTGCTGCATCGGCGGCAGTTCATGCGCCCAGTCCCGGTAATAGCGGTCGTCGTAGGGCGTCAGCTCGGTGGCTGACCAGCCCCGCGCCTTCAAGGCTGCCTCGGCGGCCGGCAAGGCCTCGGCGGGCAGCAGCAGGTCGACGTCGGCGAAACTGCGTCCAGTGGCGTTGGGCGTGCCCAGCAACAGGTAGGCGCATCCCTTGAGCACCAGCACCGGCCCATCGACGCCGGTCAGCGCCCAGGCCAGCCGATCCATTTCCCAGCGCGCGACCCGCGCCCGCGATTCGGCGATCACCCGCGCACTGCGCAGGATGTCGGGCACCGGATGCGTGAAACGCCGGGACGACTCGATCCGACCCAGCAGCCGCGCCCGGCGCAGCAGCCGCAGGCACAGATCCAGTTCCGGTGCGCTCAGCTCCGGCAAGGCTTGCGGTTCGCGCAGCGCGATGCCGAGCAGTCGCCGGACCGTCGCGGTCGTCGGCGCAACCACGGGCTGCCCTGGCCCGGCTGCCTCAGCCATCCGCTCAGCCATCCGTATCGTCCGCAAGCCGGGTCAGCACCGCGATGGCTTCATCCAGATCGGAGTAGACCAGATCGAAACAGCGCGAGCGGTCGATGATCATGCGCAAGGACTGAAAAGCCGCCTCACCGACCAGTTCGTAGTTGAAGGCGTTGCGCGCCAGTTCCATGAAGGCCTGCGCCGGATGGCAGGGTTCCAGCGTGAGCGGGGCATCGGCGCGCCAGCGCGGAAACACGACCAGGGCCGCAGGCGCAGTACGCTGCGCGGCCGCGACGCTGTCGGCCGGAGGCGGCAGATGGGCAACGGTTCCCTTGATCGTGCCGGGAATCTCCGGCCCGAGCTCCACGCCCGGCGCAAACTGCCGGATCACCTCGATCGACGCATTCTTGAGCGGCATCGGCCGCGGCAGCGGAATCATGTCCGCGCCACCCGGACGCAACAGCCCGAACTCGTCGGAAAACAGCCGCCAGCCACGCAAGGCGAGTGCCGCACACAAGGTCGTCTTGCCGTGACCGGGCGCCGCCGGCATCAGCAGCGCATGGCCATTGCGCTCGAGCACCGCCGCATGCAGCATCAGGAAACTGTGGAAGCGCATCGCGATCACGAGGTTCTGCGCCCACTCGAGCACGGCCAGCGCCTGACCGGCCGGCATGTCCTCGTGCGGCTGCTGGCCGTCGACGAGCACCCGCACACGCCGGCGATCGCGCCAGGCCGGGCGCCAGACATCATGGATCGTCAGATTGATGCTGAAGACGCGATCGGCATCGAGAACCGGATAGTGGCGATAGAGCCGGGCCAGCGGCGCGGCCAGACCCTTCACCCGCGCCTTCAGGAAAAGATCGAAGGGGCCGACCCGGAAACCCAGTCCCGGACCGGCGAGACGGGACTCGAATGTGTCGGGATCGAGCCCGGTACTCAAGGCTCGTCGATCCGTTCGACGAGGCCCAGTTCCTCGAAACGCAGCAACGTTTCGGCAATCGACTGGCGCAGTACGGCCGGAGGAAGTGCTTCATCAGCACCCGCCTGCCCGGCATCGGTCTGCGCCTGCACGAGCGCGGCGTGCACCGTTTCGAGTCCGGCCGGTTGACTCAGCAAGTCCTGCAGGATCATGGCACTGGCCGCATTCAGGAAATGCGTCTGGCTGGAGAGTCGGTGGTAAACGACGAAGCGGTCACCGTACTCGGCCCAGGCGAGCCTGCCGTCAGAGGGGCTGCGCCAACGTACGGACATGCAGGTCGACGGCGCTCAGATATCCTTGAGCATCATGAAAACGGATTTCCCCGATTTCTTGGAACCGCCGCCCAATCCGGTAAACGAACTGAGCGCAATTGCCGAAACCAGAATGCCCGGCTTGTTCTGTTCCCTGTGCCAGGTCTTGATCTTGTTTCCGTTCTTGTAATGCAGATCGCCACCTGTGTACTTGCAGGCTGCTTCCCGCCCGAGTTTGTCACCCGCAAGCTCTTCTTCCTTCGGCAGGCTGTCACCCCCGCCCTTGCCTCCGCCCTTGCCCTTCTTCTCGTTCCCGCCCTGCCCCCAGTCGCCGCTCTGGCTCTGCTTCTTTTCGGTGTAGTAGGTGGTCTTCTTGGGCATTTTCCAGACCGTGTGACTGCCACCATCACCAAGGTCGTAGAGGTCACCCTCGAGATGATCGAGATTCGACTTGTCCAGGCAGTAGCTGTCGTCGGCTGGCGAGTTCGTCTCGCTGATCAGGTTGCTGCTCCGCGCCAGCGCCGCCCCGCTGTGCAGGGTCAGAATGGTCGGCACCGCCGCGGCAGCACCACGCACCATCCGGCGCCGGCCCGGCTGGGGCACCTCGGACGACGACCGATCCGGCACGCCGGCATTCACGCGGCGCACCTCGCCATCGGTCGATCCGTCACCTGCTGGGTTTTGCCGAACCCCCATCGCACTCTCCTGAACCCGTTACGCCAGGTGGTCGGGCGGCACCGGACATCCTTTCCGGCAACCGGTCCTGCACCGGGCTGACTCGACCAGATACCATGCAAGAATCTTGCCCGTATCAGAATACCCTGTTCCATCAGTACCTTACGTGAACACCGTCACGATCGGCACCCGCTTGTGTAAAGTCAGCCGACGCTTTACGCCCCCGCGGGGCCCGGGACGGTTAAACTCCGCCCTGCCAACCAGAGGAATGGATCAATGAGCGAGTTGTGGCTTCACGACGTCGGCGATGACGTCTCAGGCGACGAAATCCGGAAGGGCTGCGCCGCCGCAGCTGCCTTGATCGAGTCGCGCGGGCTGACGATCGACCAGGCCTATGCGGCCGTCATGAAACGCTCGAACCGCGAATCCTTCGATCGTAGCGCAGCCAAGGCCTGGGATGATGCCGAGGATGCCGCACTGGCAGCGATCTTCGGCGATATCGACGACTGGCCCGACGATGCGGTGCTCGGCCTGGCCGGCCAGGCCTGATCCGGGTCTGGAGCCAGCCTCAGACTGCCCGGGCGCGACGCACGGCGAACAGTGAACGCACCTGGTCGCGCAGCCACTTGCGCGCCGGATCCCGTTCGGTGGCTTCATGCCAGACCATCCTGATCTCGAAAACGGGCAGCCTCAGCGGCACCGGCCAGCTGGCCAGTGGCTGGCGCTCGCAGGCCTGACGGGCGAACAACTCGGGAACGATCGCGACGAGCCCTGCGCTGCGGACCAGATCCGGAATCGCGGCGTAGTGACGGGCCCGGATCGCGATGCGATCGCCAAGCCGGTGCCGGACCAGACTCTGTTCGATCCCCTGGTGGAAGGTCGCCGGCGGCGAAGCCACCACCAGCGAAGCGGCCGCGAAGCCGGCACGCTCACGCCAGGCCGGCGGTGCATCCGGCCCGGCCAGCGCGACATAGGTCTCTCGAAACAACACCGCCGAGCGCACGCCGCGCTGGGCCGGATTCAGGATACCGATTGCAAGGTCGACCTCGCGGCGCGCCAGCGCATCACCGACCAGAGCCGCCGGCACTGCGGCATTCGACAGTTGTGACTGCGGCGCCAGCCGGAACACCGCCGCGGCAATACGGGGCAGGAACATCATCTCCCCGAGATCGGATAGCGACAGCCGCCAGGTGAGGCGGCTGCGCCAGGGATCGAACTGCGTCGGCTCGCTCAGCGCTTGCTCCAGGGCTTCGAGCTGACGTGCCGCCGCCGGCGCCA
>JBAYOD010000142.1:0-7884 GCA_041678445.1 Burkholderiaceae bacterium
CCGACCTGATCGTCGGCGCCCGGACCGGCTCGACGCAACTGCTGCTGTACTCGGTGTTCCGGGTCGGCGCAGCCACCAGCAATGTGCGCTGGCAGAGCATCGAGGCCCTCCGCTCGATGCGTGGCGTGGCCTGGGTGGTGCCGCTGTCGCTGGGCGATTCGCACCGGGGTTTTCCCGTTCTGGGGACCACGACCGACTACTTCGAGCACTTCCGGTACGGCGACCGGCAGCGCCTGCGATTGCGCGAAGGTGCGCAGTTCCACGACCTGTACGACGCGGTGATCGGCGCCGAACTGGCCGAAAGGCTCGGCTACCGGCTGGGCCAGCGGATCGTGCTGGCGCACGGCGCCGGTGAACTCGCGCTGGCCGATCATGCCGACAAGCCGTTCGCGGTGGTCGGCATCCTGGCGCGCACCGGCACTCCGGTCGACCGCACCGTGCACATCAGCCTGGCGGCCATGCAGGCGCTGCATGTGGACTGGATGGGCGGTGCTCCGCTGCCCGGCCTGCGCATCGGCCCGGACGAGGCCCGCAACATGAACCTCCAGCCCCGCTCGGTCACGGCCGCGCTGGTCGGACTGCACAACCGGGCCGCGGTGTTCACCGTGCAGCGGCAGGTCAACGGTTTTGCCGGCGAACCGCTGATGGCCATCCTGCCCGGCGTGGCCCTCGACGAACTGTGGGAGCTGATCGGCGTCGGCGAGAAAGCCCTGCTGCTGATGTCCGGCCTGGTGGCCCTGGTGAGCATGGCGGGCATGATGTCGGTGGTGCTGGCCGGCCTGAACGAACGACGCCGCGAGCTGGCGGTGCTGCGCACGGTGGGCGCCGGTCTGCGCCATGTCCTGGCGCTGCTTGCGCTCGAAGGCATCCTGCTCACGCTGGCCGGCATCGCCCTGGGCACGCTGGCCCTGGCCGCCGCCGTGCTGATAGCCGGCCCGTGGCTGCAGTCGGCTTTCGGCCTGAGTCTGCAGCTGGCCCGGCCCACGCCCCTGCAAGGGCAGTTGCTGGCCGGTCTGTTGCTGGCCGGCTGGCTCGCGAGCCTGCTGCCGGGCTGGCGTGCCTACCGCTTGTCACTGGCCGATGGCCTGTCGCCTCGAACCTGAACGAACCATGTCCGATACCCGCGATCGTCTTCCCTGGTCCTCCAGCCGCCGCCCCCGGCCCACCTTCCGGCGCTCGCGGCGCCGGATCGTGCTCGGCATCGGAGCCGGCGCGATCGCGGCCAACGGCCTGCTGCACGCAACCCAGGCCGTCGCCGGCAAACACGCCGAGATTTCCTGGGACGACCTGGTACCCGGCGACTGGAATCCGCTGGAATCCTTCCAGGACCTGATGCACCTGGCCGAGTTGCCCGATTCCGACGTACGCGTCCAGGAACTGTACGCACGCATGCGCAAGGTATGGGACGACGCCCCGGCAGTGCCGGCGATGGCTGGCCGGTCGGTCAAGCTGCCGGGCTATCTGGTGCCGCTGGAAAGCGGCGCTGACGGCCTCCGGGAGTTTCTGCTGGTGCCCTATTTCGGCGCCTGCATCCATACCCCACCCCCGCCTGCCAACCAGATCATCCACGTCCGCTCGGCGTCCGCCATCAAAGGCCTGCGGACCATGGACGCCGTCTGGGTCAGCGGCACCCTGGGCCTGGACCGCGCCGATTCCGGGATGGGCGTGAGCGGCTACAGCCTGGCCGCCGACCGCGTCGTGAAGTTCAAGCCCCCCGGGTAGGGCCGCCCGGGTAGGGCCCCCCGGGTAGGGCCGCCCGGGCAGGGCCGCCTGGACAAGGCCGTCCTGCCTCACGGCACGCTGCCCAGCGCTTCGATGAGGGTCGCCGTGTTGGCCTCCATCATCCCGATGTAGCTGGCCGCCGGTCCCTGTCCCGACGGCAGGGCGTCCGAGTACATGCGTCCCCCCATGACGGCACCGGTTTCCCGGACCAGTTGAACCATCAGTCGCGGATCGGCAATGTTCTCGACGAACACCGCGGAGATGCCTTCCCGGCGGATCCGTTCGATCAGGCTGGCCATGCCGCGCGCCGTCGGCCACACCCCCGCCATGGCGCGGTGCGCGGCAACGAAACGCAGGCCATAGGCATCGCCGTAGTAGCCGAAAGCATCGTGCGACACCACGACGCTGCGCTGCGCGGGCGGCAGGCCGGTGAACGTCTGCCGGATCCGGGCGTCCAGCGCGCCCAGTCGCGCCGCATAGTCGGCCGCCCGCGCCCGATATCCCGCCGCCCCGGCTGGATCGGCCTCGATGAGGCCACGCTCGATGTTCGCGACGTAGATCAGGGCGTTGCCGATGTCCTGCCAGGCGTGGGGATCAGGACTGGCGCGCCCGTGAAGGCCTTTCTGGATACGGACCCGCACGCCCTGCGTGGCAAGGATTTCGACGCCGCGAAACTGCGCCGACTGGACCAGCCGCGGCAACCAGTTCTCGAAACCCAGGCCGTTGCCGACCACCACGCGCGCCTGCTGCAGCCGGCCGACATCCTGCGGGCTCGGCTCGAAGACATGCGGATCACCGTCCGGACCGACCAGCGACACGACCGACACGGCATCACCGCCGACCTCGCGCACCATGTCGGCCAGAATCGAGAAGCTGGCCACGACTGCGAGCCGTTCGCCGTCGACCCGGACCGGTGTCGCCGAAACCGGTGTCGCCCAGATCGACGCCGCCCAGCCCAGCACCGAGAGCAGGCACAGCAGGGTGCGTCGCCCGCCGCGCGCGCTCATGCCCGGCCCCCGCTTCCCGGGGTGCGCGGCAACAGCACGAGCTTGCCGCGCTGCGCGAGCAGGCTGCCTTCCGGCCCCATCGAAAGCGACAGGACATACAGGACGGCGAGAGACAGGGCGATCGCGGCCGAAGCCGCAATGTCCAGGTGAAAGGAAGCCAGCAGCCCGGCCAGACTACCGGCCAGACCCAGGCCGATCGCCAGCCCCATCTGGGCGCCCAGGCTGCGGGCCCAGAAACGGGCCGCCGCCGCCGGCAGCACGACGAAGGCGACGGCCATCAAGGTGCCCATGGCATGGAAGGCGCCGACCAGATTCAGCACCAGCAGCAGCATGAACACACCCTGCGCGATCACGCCCTGCTGCCCCATCCGGGCGGCGAACCCGGGATCGAAACACTCGACGACGAGTGGCCGATAGACCACGGCCAGCGCCAGCACCGAGATCGTCGCGATCGACGCCCCGAGCAGCAGGCTTGCATCGTCGAGCGCCAGCACCGATCCGAACAGCACATGCAGCAGGTCGGCGCTGGAGCCGCGCAGCGAAATCAGCAGTACACCAAGCGCCAGCGAGATCAGGTAGAAGGCCGCGAAGCTGGCATCCTCGCGCAGCGCCGTCAGCCGGGTCACGGTACCGGCCAGCGCCGCCACCAGCAGGCCGGCGAGCAGGCCGCCGACGGTCATGGCGGGCACCGACAGGCCGAACAACAGGTAGCCGAGAGCCACACCGGGCAGGATCGCGTGGGACAGGGCGTCGCCCACCAGGCTCATCCGGCGCAACAGCAGGATGCAGCCCAGCGGCGCCGCACCGACGCTCAGCGACACGCAACCGGCCAGCGCCCGCCGCATGAAGCCATAGTCGACGAAGGGCGCCCAGAACTCCGCCAACATCGTCAAGGTACCGGTTCCAGCACAGCCAGCGAACGGTCCGTGGCGCCCCAGGCCAGTACGCGGCCGGCCAGGACGAGGGTCTGCGGGAAATGCGCGCGCACCAGTTCGAGGTCATGGAGCACGGCGATCACGGTCCGGCCCTGGGCATGCCATCCGGTCACGACCCGCATCAGGTCGACGGTCGTCTGCCGGTCGATCGCGGCAAAGGGCTCATCGAGCAGGATCAGCGGCGCATCCTGGACGATCAGGCGTGCGAACCGCACCCGCTGGAACTGGCCACCGGAGAGCTCGCCGACCCAGTGATGCTCGCGTCCCTGCAGGCCGACGGCGGCGATCGCCTGCCCGACCCGGGCCGCCAGCGGCCGGGTAACCGCAGCCAGGCTGCCGATGCGCGGCCACAGACCCATGGCGACGAAATCCGCCACGTCGACCGGAAACCCGTCGACGCCTTCCCTGGACTGGGCGAGATAGGCCGTGGCCGGGCCATCGGCACTGCGCACGACGCTGCCCCGGCATGGCCCGATCAGGCCGAGCAGGCCCTTGAGCAGGGTGGTCTTGCCGGCGCCATTGGGGCCGACGATGGCCGTCAGCGAGCCCGGTGCGAAGCATCCGCTGACCCCGTCGACCACGATGGTGTCGCGATAGCGAAAGCTCGCATCGTGCAGGACCAGGCCCTGGCCGCGAATCACCACATCGCCCATGCCACCACCAGCCAGAGCAGCGCGGCGATACCGGCGGCCAGGCCGCAGCGCAGCCGTGCCGACGCCTGCAACAGGCTCATCGGCAAGGCCTCCCGGCCGGCAGTCGATCATCCAGTATCACCATGTTCTAATGATACTGCATGATCATTATTGATCACGATCCCGGCACCGGCAGGATCGGTGCCATCGTCTCCTCAGAAAATCCTCAGAAAAGCTTCGACGGGTCGACCGCCTTGTCGTCATTCAGCGCCAGCCAGCCCTTGACCACCCGGTAGATCGCCCAGACGCCGACGGCCAGCATCAGCGGAAAGCCGATCAGCACGATCACCAGCAGCCAGCTCACGATCGCGCCGGCCAGCGCGTACCAGAAGGTCTTGATCTGCCATTCGAAGTGGCTGGCAACCCAGGTGCCGGCAACCTCGTCGCGCTTCAGGTAGTTGATGATGATCGCGGCGATCGCGGTGACGCCGATGACGCAGGAGACGGCATACAGCGCATAGCAGATCGTGGCGAGCTTCTTCGCGGCCGCGGCACGGCCGTCGTCGTCGGTGATTACCGGGTCCATCCGGATTCTCCTGGTTTGTGCGGGGTTGGTGCCGGCCGGCGCACGGCACCGGCGCAACCGAGCGCCAGCCCCAGCGTCATGACCCTCAGGCTGCTCTGGTGGGCAAAGACGTCGTTGGTCAGCGACAGGATCAGCCAGCAGCCGAGCCCGTAGCGGACCATCTCGCCGGCGCGCGGTTCGAGCCAGCCTGCGTGCCGCCACAACATGACGACCGCCAGCGCAACGGCGCCGACACCGACGATACCGTATTCAGCGGCCAGATTCAGCGCGCTGCTGTGCGCGTGGCTGAAGACTTCCAGGTCGGCCGGCAACCGGCCGGCCCGGGCGATGGCCACCATGGCGTCATCGAAGCGACCGGCGCCGACGCCGAACAACGGGTTGGCCGCGAACAGTTCGCCGGCAAGCTGCCACAGCGCCAACCGGGTGCCGACCGACGAGAAATCGATCGCGCCGGTGGTGAACGCCACGGTCTCGTCGAAGGCATCACCGATCCGTTCGAGCATCGGCGAGGCGACGGTCGCAATCACGATGACGAGCGTCGCGAACCCGGCAGCCGCCAGCGCCTGTCCGCGGCGCAGCGGCGGGCCGTCACGCAGGCAGGCCAGCAACAGCAGCGGCAGCGCCAGCAGGCCGCCCCGGTAACCGGCGATGATCGCCCCCGCCAGCCCGGCCAGCATCGCCGCGAACAGGGCGGCGCGCGACAGCCCCGTGCCGTCGCGGGGCCGGGCAACGGCACAGACCAGCGCCGACCAGACTGCCACCTGTCCGAACAGGATCGGATTGACAGTAACGATGTCGGCGACGGCTTCGGGGGCCATCGCAGCCAGCAACTGGATGGCGAGCGCCGTCCAGCTGCCGGCCACGGCGACCCGGATCAGGATCCGGACACCTTCGCCAGGCCGCAGCGGCAGGCCCGCGATGAGCGGCAGCCCGAGCAGCGGCCACCACGAGGCGGCGCGCGGTTCGAGCCTGAAGACCAGCACCGACGCGACGTTCACCGCGATCGGGATCAGGGCCACCAGCCACAGCCTGCCGTTAGCGGACGGCAACGGTGCAGTCGCACGGCTCACGAACCACAGTGCAAGCAGCGCAAGCAGCCAGAAGAAGACGCCGCTGACGCTGGTCCTGAACAGGGCACCAAGGCAGGTCAGCCCGCTGAGCAGGGTGACCGCCGGATAAAGTCCCATCAGTCGGCCTCGCGGTCCATCAGCCCGCCTCGCGGTACTTGACCCAGCTGCCCAGCGCGTTCAGGCGGGCAATCGTGTATCCGGCCCGGCCATCGAGAAAGCCGCCGCGCAGCAGGTAGCCGCGCACGAAGGTCCAGCCGGCATGCAGCATCGCCGGCGCCAGCCCGCCGCGCCGGCCGCGGGCGCGCAGCTTCTCCGCCCCCAGCCGGCCATAGCGCAACGACTTCTCGCGCATGTCCTCGACCGAGTCCACGCTGTCATGCAACAGGCGGCCCGGCAGCCGGCCATGCGAAGCCGGGCAATCGACCCGCTCATGGACCAGGTCGTCGGTGAAGCGCGCCCGCTCGCGCAGGAACAGGCGCAGCACGCGATCCTTGCGCCAGTCGCCGAAGCGGATCTGCCGGCCGCAGAAGAAACTCGTCCTCGCCAGCCAGTAAGCGGCCGGCAAGGCAGCCGCGGCACCGGCCGCCGGCCGCGACACGACTGCGCGGATCGCCTCCCGAAGCGCGTCGTCGACCCGCTCGTCGGCGTCGATGGACAGGACCCAGCGGCCCCGGCAGGCCGCCAGCGCGCGGTTCTTCTGCGGGCCGAAACCGGGCCAGTCCGGTGTTTCGATGACGCTGGCACCGAGCTCGCGGGCAATCGCCTGGGTGCCATCGGTACTGCCCGAATCGACGACGACGATCTCGTCGGCGAAAGCCACCGAGGCCAGACAGTCACCGATCCGGTGTGCCTCGTTCTTCGTGATCACCGCAACCGACAGGGCCGGCGGGTTCAAGCTGCAGTCCTCGATGCCAGGTCGGCATACAGCCGCTCCAGGCGGTCGAGCATGGCGTCGATCGAGCAGCGCTCGAGCGCGGCTTCGCGCGCGCGCCGGCCCAGGCGCTCGCGCAGCGGCGCATCGGCGAGCACCCGTTCGAGGCCGGCGTGCAGCGCATCCACGCTGCCCGGCTCGACGAACAGCGCGCTGTCGTCGCCGGTGGCAATTTCCGGAATACCGCCCACCGGGGTGGTCACGCAGCACAGTCCCGTGCCCATGGCCTGCGACAGCGACTGCGGCACCCCTTCGTGCAGTGTCGGCAGCACGAAGACATCGAGCGCCTGCAGCCAGGGCAGCACCTCGGCCTGGCGCCCGACGAAGCGGATGCGGTCCGGCGCCAGCACGGCATCGGCCTGCTTCTCCAAGGCAGCCCGCTGGGGTCCGTCGCCGACGACCAGCAGACGCACCGGTTGCGACAGCCTGGCCAGCGCGTCGATCAGCAGATGGTGGCCCTTGGCCCGGCGCAGCGAAGCGACGATCCCCAGCACCGGCCAGTCGTCATCGGGCAAGGCCAGCAACTCCCGGGCCGCGCCGCGATCGCCGGGCCGGAAATGGCCGAGGTCGATGCCGGTGGGAATCGAGACGATCCGCCGGTCGTCGAAGCCATGCTCGCGCGCCAGGGCCAGGCGGATCGCCTCGCCGCCGGTCACGACACGATCGGCCGCCCGCATGTAGAGCCAGCGGTTGGCCGGCCCCCGCGGCACCGACGCGGAAGGGTGATGGGTGCGCACGAACACCGGCGGACGACGCATCAGGCTCAGCCGGGCCAGCGCAACCAGCCAGCTGTCGACCGGGCCATGGCTGGCCACCAGGTCGCTGCCGTCGGCCAGCGCCCGCCTGACCGCAGCCAGCCCGCGCAGGCGCCCGGTGAGCGTATCGCGCCGTTGCGCGACGCCGGCCGGCAACGCGATCACCGGCAGACCGGCCGCCGCGATGCGCGCCGCCAGCGGCGACCCGGCCGGGCAGGCAGCCGAAACCTGGTGGCCTCGCGACGC
>JBAYOD010000143.1:0-7882 GCA_041678445.1 Burkholderiaceae bacterium
CCGGTCGCCTGATGGCCTGGGGCGGGCTGCTGGGGATCTGGTTCAGCACCTCCGGCATCGGTGCCGGCTGGCTGGCAGGGCAGCTGGAAGCGCGCGTGTCACCAGGGCTCACGGCCGAAGCCCTGGTGGCAGCGATGGATTCGCCGCAGGCGCCCCAGGCGATCGTCATTCTTGGGGGGGGCGCAGCCGAGCACCCATCCGAGACACCCGCCACGACCTATGTCAGACGGCTGACGCTCGAACGCCTGGCGCATGGCGCCTGGGTGGCCCGGGTGACCGGCTTGCCGGTGCTGGTCAGCGGGGGGACGCCGAAACGGGTTGCAGCCAGTGAAGCCGCGCTGATGAAGCACACGCTCGAAACCGGTTTCCGAACGCCGGTGCGCTGGATCGAAGAGCTCTCGCGCGACACGGGCGAGAATGCACTGTATTCGGCGCAGATCCTGCGGGCCGCAGGGGTCGAACGGATCATCCTCGTCACACAGGCCTATCACATGCCGCGTGCGCTGGCCTCGTTCCAGCGCACCGGGCTGGCGGTGCTGCCGGCCCCGCATGGCTTCGCGGCGCCGACGCAGCAGCCCACGGCGAGCGACTTCATCCCGAACGGCAACGCGGCCGCGCTGGCGTCGCGGGCTTCGCATGAACTGCTCGGTCAGCTCTGGTACCGGCTGCGCGGCCGCTGACGAATTGCGCGGACGCTGACACAGGGCGCGGGCGCTGACGGCCGAGCGGTCCGGCCGGTACACTGCGACATGCCGATTTTCGACCGCAGCGCACTCAACCCCGGGGTGGCCCCGCGCGAAGTCTTCGCGTGGGCGATGTACGACTTCGCCAACTCCGGCTTCACCACCGTGGTCCTGACGGCGGTTTTCAACGCCTATTTCGTCAGCGCGGTGGCGGGCAACGCCAGTTGGGCCACGCTTGCCTGGACCGGTGCCCTGGCGCTGTCCAGCCTGCTGGTGATCCTGACCGTTCCGGCGATCGGCGCCTGGGGCGATGCGCGCGCCGCCAAGAAGCGCTTGCTGCTGTTCGCAACGATCGGCTGCGTGCTGGCCACGGCCGGCCTCGCGCTGGTCAAGCCGGGCGGTATCCTGCTGGCGGTCGTGCTGATCGTCCTTGCCAACTGGTGCTACAACATCGGCGAGGCGCTGATCGCGGCCTTCCTGCCCGAACTGGCCCGGGGGCACACGCTGGGCAAGGTATCGGGCTGGGGCTGGAGCTTCGGCTATTTCGGCGGGATGCTCACACTGGGTTTGTCACTGGCCTGGGTGCTGACGGCCCAGGGCCGGGGCGAGAGCGCGGCACAGTTCGTGCCGGTGACGATGCTGATCACGGCGGCGGTCTTTGCGCTGGCGGCGATTCCGGCCTTCGTCTGGCTGCGCGAGCGCGCGCAGCCGTTACCGGCCGCCACCGCGGCCTCGGGCGGACTGGGTGAAGCGCTCGAGCGCCTGCGCCGCACCTGGCGGGAAGCCGCACACTTCACCGATTTCCGCTGGCTGCTGGTCTGCGGCGCCTGCTACCAGGCGGGCATCGCAGTCGTCATCACGCTGGCTGCCGTCTACGCCGAGCAGGCGATGAAGTTCACGCAGACCCAGACGATGGCGCTGATCTTCGTGGTCAACATTGCTTCCGCGCTCGGTGCCTTCGGTTTCGGTTACCTGCAGGACCGTACCGGCCATCGCCGCGCGCTGGCGATCACGCTGCTGGGCTGGATCGGCATGGTGCTGGCGGCCGGCTTGGGCACCAGTCTGGCGACCTTCTGGCTGGCAGCCGTACTGGCCGGCCTGTGCATGGGGTCGAGCCAGTCGTGCGGCCGGGCGATGGTCGGCGCTCTGGCGCCGCCGGCCCGGCTGGCCGAGTTCTTCGGGCTGTGGGCGCTGGCGGTGCGAGTGGCCGCCATCGTCGGGCCGCTGAGCTACGGGCTGGTCACCTGGATCACCGTCGGCAACCACCGGGCGGCGATCCTGTTCACCGGGCTGTTCTTCGTGGGGGGCCTGCTGCTGCTGTCGCGTATCGACATGGCGCGGGGCGCGCAGGCTGCGCGCGCGGCTCAGCAAGGCTGAGCGCGTCCGTTGTGCCCGTCCTCGTTCTGCCCGTCCCGTTACCCGACGGTGCGCCGCTCAGCGGCGATACGGTGCGTATGCCGCCCACGGACGGGCACGCTCGATCTGCGCGGCGAGTTGCAGCACCCGATGATCTTCACCGAAGCGGCCAGTCAGCATCACGCCGATCGGCAATCCGCTCTCGCTGAGCGCGAACGGCACCGAGGCCGATGGCTGGCCCAGTGCGTTGGCCAGCGGCGTGAATGGCGAGTAGTGGACGACCCCGTCCGGCCCGAGCCGGTAGTCGAGGAAATCGGGGTTGCTCATCGCGATGCGACCCAGTTCGATCGCCGGTGTGGCCAGGGTCGGGCTGAGCATCAGGTCGTAGCCGTTGCCGGGCCGCTCGTCGCCCTGCATGAAACCGGCCACCTTGCGCGTAAGCCGGTGCAGTGCGCCCAGTGACTCCAGGTAGCGGGGCGCCGACAGGCTGCGGCCCAGCGCGACCGCCGAGCGGGTGGTCGGTTCGAGTTCGTCGTCGCCAGCCGGCCGGCCGCGCTTGTTCTCGAAGATGTCGATGGCCATTGCGGTGCCGCTGGCGATCACGTCGAGCATCGGTGCGAGCGCATCGAGCGTGGACACGGGCGGCGCGCATTCGTCGACGATGTGGCCGAGGGATTCGAGCAGCCGGGCCGCTTCGCGAACGGCCTGCTCGACTTCGGGGTGGACGGTCGTGCCGTCGAAGGTCTTCCAGGTGACGGCGATGCGAAGCTGCACACGTTGCCCGGCCGGGCCGTCGAGCCAGGCCAGGGCCTGTGCCAGTTCATCCAGGTAGGGGCGTGCCCGAGTGGGCGCCGCGTACGGGGCGCCGACGTCGGAGCCGGCGCAGACGTCGAGCGTGAGCGCGCTATCGCGCACCGAGCGGGTGACGACGTGTTCGGTTGCCAGGCCGCCCCAGCCTTCGCCGGTCAGCGGTCCGCTCGGAATCAGGCCGCGGCTCGGCTTCAGCCCGAACAGGCCGCAGGCACTGGCCGGAATCCGGATCGAGCCGGCGCCGTCCGAGGCGTGCGCGATGGTGACGATATCGGCGGCCACTGCGGCCGCGGCGCCGCCCGACGACCCCCCCGGGCTGTGCGCGATGTTCCACGGATTGCGGGTCGGCCCGCCGTAGGCCAGGGCTTCGGTCGAGGGGCTGATGCCCATCTCCGGGGAGGTGGTGCGGCCGAACAGGACGAAGCCGGCCTTGCGGTAGCGCTGGATCAGCGAGGAGTCCACCGGCCAGTCGATCTTCCCGAACAGTCGCGAGCCCATCGTCGACGGCAGCCCGATGGCCGCGCTGGCCAGATCCTTGAGCAGGGTCGGCACACCCAGGAAGGGGCGCTCTTGGCGCAGCGCCTGGATGCCGCCGGCCGTACGCCGGGCCAGCGCGATCTGGTCGTCGATCTCGCGGGCCTGCTCGCGGGCTGCGGCGAAAGCCGGATTGCAGACCGCGTTGATCTCCGGGTTGACCGCCTCGCAGCGGGCGATCGAGGCATCGAGCGCTTCGGCAGCACCGATCTGGCGGGAGGCAATCTGTTCGGCCAGCGTGGTGGCGTCCGGGAAACTCATGTCGGCAGTGTCCTGTTCATGTCGGCGGTGCCCTGGGCCCTAGGGCATCGATGCCGCGATCTGGTAAAGCCCCTCGAGCACGAGGTTCTCGTGGTAGGTGAATTCGATGGTCAGACGCGGACCCAGTGTCCGGGCCGCGCCGCCCGAGATGATGCAGCGCAGGTCGGGGTGCTTGCGCTTGTGCAGGAAATACAGCCGCTCGACCGCACCGGCCTGGGCGTGGGCACAGCCCGAAGCAATCGCGTCGACGGTCTGGCGCGGGTAATCGACATAGTCGCCCTGGGCATCGGGCAGGGTGGCCGTGTTCAGGTGCAGGGCGCGGACCATCAGGCCCAGGCCAGGCATGATGCCGCCGCCGACGAAATCGCCTTCGGCAGTGAGCAGATCCATCGTCGTGGCCGTGCCGCAGACGACGACCAGCGCCGGCCGCTCGCCGAGAATCGCGCGTGCGCCGATCATCGCGGCCCAGCGGTCGACGCCGAGTGCGGCCGGATTCAGGTAACCGTTGCGCACGCCGCACTGGACGGCGCGCGAAGTGACCCAGTTCGGCTCGGGGGCATCGGGCCAGACTTCGAGCGCGCGCATTACCGGGTTGACGACCCGCGTGCCGGCCACGTTGGCGATGACGATCTTCGAAGGCGCCGGCAGCCGGCGCCATTCGGTCATCACCATCGCGGTTTCCTCATGCAGCACCCGGCCGAAGAGCTGGGCCCGGTCGAGCGTGGTTGCACGACCCTGGGCCGGCGCCTCGCCATAGGTGCCCCACTTCAGGAAGGTGTTGCCGATGTCGATCAGCAGGTAGGTCATGGCAGCGAAGTGTAACGCTGCTGCTGCCCGGGTTGGAAAACCGGGCCCAGCGGGCGCAGCCGCAACCCCGGGCGCAGCCGCGTCCACGGGAAATCGACCGGGTCGGCCAGCGCCGGCCCCGGCGAGCGCACGACCAGCACTTCACGAGCGATCGGCTGGAAGTCGGCACGGAAATGGACCGAACTCTTCAGCGCGATGATCCGCTGGCGGGCCGGTTCGATGCCGAGGTGCCGGAACATCTGCTGGTCGGCCGTCTGGCACTTGCGGGCGGCGAGCACGACGCGAACCCCCGGCGCCGCTTCCGAGCGCAGCAGGGCCATCGGACCGAGCTGCATCCGGAAGCCCCGGTACATCGGGCCGGTGCAGGTGAAACGGCCGTCGCCCAGCCGCTCGACGGTGAAGCGGCCGGTCAGCGGCGAGTGGCCGGGCAGGCCGGAGGTGGCGCCGAGGGTGAAGTCGATGCACGCGCCTTGGCCAGCCTCGTGGGCGCGGCGCGCCGATGCCGGGTCGATCAGCATGCCGAGCACCGCCTCGCGCGCATCGTGCCGGATCAGGGCCGCGAGCAGGCCGGTGGTGTCGCCATTGCCGCCCGCGCCGGGGTTGTCCTGGGTGTCGGCCAGCACGACCGGTGCGCCGGGCGCTCCGCGGGCCATCGCCCGGCTGACCGCCTGTTCGGGGGTGTGCAGTTCGAGGGCAAACGCCTGCTCGGCGTCGACGACAGCTGCCGAGAGCGTGCCGACTGCGGCCCGGGTCGCGTCGGCATCGGGGCCGTAGCCGAGCACCGTCATTCCGCATTCCGGGAAGTCGGCCATCGGAAAGCCGGGCGCGAACGACAGCGCCACGCCGGTTTGCTGTTCGATCTCGGCGAGCAGGGCATAGAGGCCCCGGGTCGGTTCGATGAAGGTGGTTTGCGAGGGGATTCCGGTCAGATAGTCGAAGCTGCGCCGCACTTTCGCGAAGCGCCGGCCGGTGCCGAGCATCTGCAGCAGCAGGCGGGCCGCCCGGGCGCCGGTGTCGGCCATGTCCACGTGCGGATAGGTCCGGTAGACCGACAGCGCATCGGTGTGCGCGACCATGGCGGCGGTGACGTTGGCGTGCAGATCGAGGCTGGCAGCGACCGGTACACCCGGCCCGACGAGTTCGCGGACCCGGCGCAGGATCTCGCCCTCGCCGTCGTCATGGTGCTCGGTCACCATCGCGCCGTGCAGATCGAGGTAGACGCCGTCGACCGGCAGCGCGGCGCGCAGCTGCTCGGTCAGCGCGCCGACGATGCGCTCGAAGGCGTCAGCCGTGACGTGTGCCGACGGCGAGGCCGACGCCCAGGTCAGGGCGATCGGCGTGTGGCCGGCGCTGCGCAGTGCCTCGATGGCACCCTGCACCGGGATGTTCGCCCCGGCCACCGCCTCGAACAGCGAATCGCCGGACTGCAGGGCCGGCCAGCCGCCGCCGTCGACGAAAGCCTGGTAATCGGCCTTCGTCGGGGCGAAGGTATTGGTTTCGTGCTGCATGCCGCCAATGGCGATCCTGGGCATCTGGGCTGATCCTCAGTGTGTCGGAATCCGGGAGACGGGAGGTTAGAGCAAGCCCGCGCCGGGTGCTACTTTGCTACGCTGCGAGCGGAACGCCAATCGTTGGGGAGACTGCAAGGATGAAGCACGAAGACATCGCCTGGATGGGTGCCGACGAACTGACCGCTGCCTATCGTGACCGCGACCTCTCTCCGGTCGACGTGACCCGTGCGATGCTCGAACGCATCGACGAGATCAACCCGAAGATCAACGCGTTCTGCCTGATCGATGCAGACGCTGCGCTGCGCGACGCGCAGGCTTCCGAGCAGCGTTGGCGCGAGGAGCGGCCGCTCGGTGCGATCGACGGAGTGCCGGCGTCGGTCAAGGATCTGATCCTGACCCGTGGCTGGCCGACCTTGCGCGGCTCGCTGAGCACCGATCCGGCCGGCCCCTGGGACGTCGATGCGCCGGCCACCGCACGGCTGCGCGAGGCCGGCGCCGTGCTGCTCGGCAAGACCGCGACGCCCGAATATGGCTGGCGGGGCAGCACCGACTCGCCTTTGTACGGCATCACCCGCAACCCGTGGCGCTTGAGCCTGACGCCCGGCGGTTCCTCGGGTGGGGCCACGGCGGCAGTCGCTGCCGGCCTCGGCCCGTTTGCGCTCGGCACCGATGGCGGCGGATCGATCCGGATTCCGGCGGCCTTTACCGGCACGGTCGGCCTCAAGGGGCACTTCGGCCGGGTCCCGGCCTATCCGCATTCGCCGATGGGAACGGTTGCCCATATCGGACCACAGACCCGTACCGTGGCCGATTGCGCCCGCCTGTTCGAGGTCATCACCCGGCCCGATGCGCGGGACTGGCTGGCGCTGCCCCCGACTGGACAGGTCTGGAGCGAGGAAGCTGCGGCCGGCCGGCGCAGCGGCGCGATCAAGGGCCTGCGCATCGCCTACAGTCCGCGGCTCGGCTACGTGAAGTGGCTCGATGCCCGCATCGAGGCCGCGCTCGAAGCAGCAGCCCGGCGGTTCGCCGAACTCGGCGCGATCGTGGAGCCGGCGGATCCCGGTTTCGACGACTGTGCCGAACCGTTCCGGGTGCACTGGTTCTGCTCGGCGCGCCAGGCGCTGCACCGGCTGCCCGACGAGGCGCTGGCTCGTCTCGACCCGGGGCTGCGTGAGGTCATCGACTACGCCGCCCGCTACACGCTGGCCGATTTCATGGATGCCCAGGCCCGGCGGGCGCAGGTCGCGCTGGCCATGGCCCGGCTGCACGAGCGCTACGACCTTCTGCTCACGCCGGCCACTGCTGTCCTGCCGTTCACAGCGGGCACCGTGATGCCCGAGCCGCCGGTCGGCCTGGACATCGGGATGGCGCAGGACTGGACCTGGTGGACGCCGTACTCATACCCGTTCAACCTGACCCAGCAGCCCGCCATCGTGCAGCCTTGCGGCTTCAGTGAAGATGGGCTGCCGATCGCGCTGCAACTGGTCGCGCCGAATCATCGCGAAGACCTCTGCCTGCGCGCCGCAGCAGCCTACGAGGCGGCCACCGACTGGCATCACAGGCGGCCGCCGATCGCCTGAGATCACAGGCGCGTGCCGGTCGCCCGAAATCACAGGCGCTCGCCGATCGCCCGAACCGCGGTGTCGGCGCCCAGCAGCGTCATGATGCCGAGGAGGGCAAAGATCGCCGCGGCGACCTGGTGAACCCGCTTCACCGGCAGTCGCCCGGCCATGCGCTCGCCAAGCAGCACGGCCGGAACGTTGGCCAGCATCATGCCGGCCGTCGTGCCCACCACGACCGCTGCGAGGCTCGCGTACTGCGCCGCCAGCGCCACCGTGGCGATCTGGGTCTTGTCGCCCATCTCGGCGAAGAAGAAGGCCAGCAACGTGACGGCGAAGACGCTGGTGCCGGGCACGGTAG
>JBAYOD010000144.1:0-7844 GCA_041678445.1 Burkholderiaceae bacterium
GAGCGTTCGCGATCTGGTTGAGCCGTCGATTGCGGCACCGTCTGCCGGAAGCTAACATTCCCGAGACGGAAGATCTGGCGGAGGTGCACGGCATGTTTCCGGACAACATCATTGCAACGGCGGAGAAGCGGGGCGAGGCAGCCGCTCTGATGCGCCTGCTCACCCATCGCTTCGGAGAGCTTGCGCCCGACATCCGGGTTCGCATCGAACAAGCTGAACTCACCACGATCATCGCGTGGTTCGAGCGGGCGATCGACGCTCCCGATCTCGACGCGGTTTTCCGGGCGGATTGAGCGCGGGCGGGAAGCCTCGATCACGAGCCAGAGCGGGCACGCCGGACTGCAGGCCGTCATGGCCGGGCAGACCGACGCCGAGCCGACGATCGCGCCCATCATCACCGGAATCAGGGCCAACTGCCACGGCTCGCAAGCGCACCGCTGGTTAGCGGTCGGTCGTCTGCGGCTGCGGCGTGCGTTCGCGATTCGGAACGGTGGCATGCGGATCTTGCCAAGATTTGCCAAAGTGACCACACTTGCGCCATGAGCACGATGAACATTTCCCTCCCCGATTCCTTGAAGTCCTTCGTGGACGAGCAGGTCAGTCAACGTGGCTACGGCTCGAGCAGCGAGTACGTGCGCGAGCTCATCCGCAAGGATCAGGATCGCCTGCAACTGCGTGGACTGCTGTTGACCGGAGTCGCATCCAACCCGGCGGCATCAGCCGACGCCCGCTACTTCGAGGGCTTGCGAGGTCAGGTGCGCAAGCTTGCCAAACCTGCCACCAAGGTGTGAAGCGCAAACCGGTCATCCCGCGTGAGCAAGCCAACCGGGATGTGGACGAAGCCATTGCCTGGTACCTGAGCGAAGCCACGGAGTCCGTGGCGCTCGGCTTCATCGATGCACTGGAGCAGGCCTACACCCACATCGCTCGCCATCCAGGCACGGGATCGTCGCGTTATGCCTGCGAGCTCAATCTACCGGGCCTGCGCGCCTGGGCGCTGACGCGCTACCCGCACGTCGTGTTCTACGTCGACCACCCGGAGCATATTGACGTGTGGCGCGTGCTTCACGGCCAGCGGGACATCCCGGCGTGGATGCAGGCGCCCGACAACGTGTGACGGTCGTCAGTGGCATCCCGATGATCCCGTGGCTCAAACTTCCAGCACCTCCCCGCGCTCCAGCACCCGCGGCGAAAAGCGCCCGGCCCAGGCTTCGATCTCGCGCTCGATGGTAGCGCGGTCGCTGGGCTTGAGGTGGGTGATCAGCACCTGCGGCTCTTTTATGAATCATTCTAGTAGTGTATAATTCGCGTCCTCAGGACGCGAATTATACACTACTAGTGACCATCTCTACATTATCCCCTTCCCCCGACATCACACGGACCCTTCAGGGAAAGCTGGCGGTATGGGAACGGCCTGTCGTATCCGACTACGAACTGGGCGTGCTCCTGAGCACGCGGCTCGAGGCCCTCCAGACAGCGCCAAGCTTGCAGTCCTACAGGACGGTCGTGGAAAAACTGAAGTCTTTCGGCCTCATCTTCCCCGACAAGGACTTCAAGCCGGGCACGGTCTATCACCTTTTCGGGCGCATCAAGCCGAAGGCCATGGAGGTTGCCTGCGCTGTCGACCCGTTCGCCTACGTCTCCCACCTGAGCGCTATGGAGTATCACGGTCTGACCGACCGCTTCTCCAGGATTCTGTACCTGACCACGCCCACCGACACGGAATGGCGCGAACAGGCAGCGGCCCGGATGGAAAAGGAACTGAGGGCGCAGCTTGCAGCGTACCGGGCCGCAAGGCTGCCTCTGCTCAGGCGCCTGCCCTTCGAACGCATCGAAGGCCAGCGTGTCGAGTTGATGCGGCGCTCCAGCAGGGGCGCCTTCAAGACGATCAGATCAACCGCCATCCGGGTCGCCACCATCGGACGCACTTTCCTGGACATGGTGCGCGAACCCCGCAACTGCGGCGGCATCCAGCATGTCGTCGACATCTACAGGGCACACGCCGGGCGCAATCTTGCGCCCATCGTCGAGGAGATCGAGCGCCGCGGCAACGCCGTTGAGAAAGTGCGGGCAGGCTACCTGCTCGATGAGGTGTGCCGGCTCTCTCACCCGCTCATCGACGGCTGGGCGAAGCACGCCCAGCGAGGCGGCTCCAGAATGCTCGATCCTCAGGCCGAGTACGCCTCCCACTACTCCGGGAAGTGGCTGCTCTCGATCAATGTACCGTCGCTGATGCCCGGCTTCGCCGAGGACGGCCTGTGAACGAGATCAGCATCGAGGCCTGGGTCGATGCGGCCCCGGAAGAACAGCGAGGGTTCCGTGAGGCCGTCCACATCATCCTGGACAGCATCGGCCACTCCCAGAACCTGCAAGCCAGGATGATCATGAAAGGCGGGCTGCTGCTGGCCATCCGTTATGACAGCACCCGGTTTACGCGCGACCTGGACTTCTCCACCTGTGAACCATACGTCGAAGCAGATGCCGAGAGACTGCTCGCCGAATTCGAGGCAGGCCTCGCAGATGCGGAAGACCGGCTGCCCTATGGAACAGCGTGCCGCCTGCAGTCGCGCAAGATCGAGCCCAAGGGAGAAAACCGCACTCATCACAATCTAGCGCTGACGATCGGCTTCGCCGACAAATCCCACCATGGCGCCATGGCGCGGCTGGCTGCAAAGAACTCGCCACGAGTGGTGCAGGTCGACTACAGCTTCAACGAAGCCGTGTTCGAGGTCGAGCTTCTGGAACTCGATGGCGGTGTGACCATCCGCTCGTACTCGCTGCACAACGTCCTGGCAGAGAAGATGCGGTCGCTGCTGCAACAACCGATCCGCAGGCGCAAGCGCCGGCAAGACGTCTACGACATCTGGCTTCTGCTGGAATCAGCCCCACCCTTCCCGGCGAAGGAGCTGGCCGAGATCCGGAAAATGCTGGTCATGTCTTGCCGAAGCAAAGGCATCGAACCAACTGCGGATTCGATGGACGATGAACCAATGGTGAGGATGGCCCGCGAGGGCTATGCAGACCTGCAGGCGGACGTCGATGGAGACTTGCCGGCTTTCGATGACGCGATGACTCGGGTCAAGGCTTTCTACAGCTCGCTGCCTTGGGGTGCGTGATCGTCAAACCTCCAGCACCTCCCCCCGCTCCAGCACCCGCGGCGAAAAGCGTCCGGCCCAGGCTTCGATCTCGCGCTCGATGGTGGCGCGGTCGCTGGGCTTGAGGTGGGTGATCAGCACCTGCGGCTCGCGGCGCAGCTTGGCGAGTTCTTCGCCGAGCTGGATCGGATACAGGTGACGGGCGGTGGTGGCGAGGTCCTGGTCGCGGTTGGCGAAGGCGGTTTCGATGATCAGGAAGCGCAGGTCTTCCACGCCGTTCACCTGCCGCCAGAACTCGTCGCTCGGGCCGGTGTCGCCGGAGAAGACGAAGGAGCCGTCCGGGCCGCTGACGTGGTAGGCAACAGCGGGCACGGTGTGCGAGGCGGTGAGCGCGCGCACGCTTCGGTCACCGACCTGCACGGTCTGCCCCACGCGCAGCGGGGCAAAGCGCATCCAGGGCCGGTCGTAGTGCGGGATCTCGGTAAAGTCGGGCCAGATCACCCAGTTGAAGATGTGCTTCTGCAGCGCCTCGATGGTTTCGGGCAGCGCATGCACGGTGACCGGGGTGCTGCGCAGACCACCGACCGAATCGACCAGCAGCGGCAGCGCACAGATGTGGTCGAGGTGCGAGTGGGTCAGGAAGACATGGTCGATCGCCGCCAGTTCCTCGACGCTGAGGTCTTCGACGCCGGTGCCGGCATCGAGCAGTACATCGGTGTCGACGAGAAACGAGGTCGTGCGGGCGCGGGCGCCGATCCCGCCGCTACACCCGAGGACCCGTACCTTCATGAAGCGCTCCCGTGGGGACGGATCCGCCATTGTCCTTGTTGTTTCCGGCCGCTTGCACAAACCCCCTGGGTCGGGCGCGCTCGCGGGTTTCGTCGGTATCGTCCGCCGTTGCCGGCGCCGGCATGACCGGCGCGTAGACCCGCACCGGCTCGGTCCGACCGTCGATCAGCGCGGGCACCAGCTCGTCGAAGCGATGTCGGCGCACGGCGCGCACGGTCGCTTCGCCGACCATGATCGGCACGTCGTAGCGCTTGGTCAAGGACTCCAGTCGCGAAGCCAGGTTCACGGCGTCGCCCAGGGCTGTGTAGGTGCGCCGCACTTCCGAGCCCATGTCGCCGACGCGGGCCAGCCCGGTGTTGATGCCGATGCCGATGGTCAGCGGCGGCAGGCCGCGCATGACGAAATTGGCTGACATCCGACGGGCCTCCTGCTGCATGGCGATGGCGGCTTCGACGGCATGCTCGGCGTGCTCGGGGTCGTCCACCGGGGCGCCCCAGAAGGCCATGACAGCGTCGCCGATGTACTTGTCGACGGTGCCGCCATGCCAGTGGATGATGTTGCTCAGGCCGGTGAAGACGGTGTTCAGGTAGTCGCGCAGGGCGGCCGGGTCCATCGACTCGGCCATTCGGGTGAAGCCGCGGATGTCCGCGAACAGGATGGTCAGTTCGGCATTGCGGCTTTCAGCAATCTGCCAGCGCACCGGGTCGCTGGCCATCTGCTCGACCACGGCCGGCGACAGGTATTCGCCGAACAGCCGGAGCACGGCCTGTCGGGACCGCCCTTCGGCCAGATAGCCGAACACCAGGTTGAAGACGGCCAGCAGCGCCACGGCGGCCACGCCGGCGGCCAGCGGCAGCACCAGATGGAAATTGGAATAGGCAATGACGTTGCCGCCGATCAGGGTGAGCAGGGCCACGCCGCAGGCCAGCACCGTGCCGATCGGGCCGAGCGCGGGCAGGGCCAGGGCCAGGGCGCCCCCGGCGACCAGCGTCGTCGCCGCACTGACGGTCCCGGCTTCGGCCGGGCGCCGCTTGATGCGCTCGTCGAGCGCACCGGCGATCAGGGCGGCATGGACCTCGATGCCCGGATAAGCCTCGCTGACCGGAGTCCGGCGCAGGTCGGCCAGCCGGGGCAAGCTGCTGCCGAGCAGCACGATCCGGTCGTCGAAGGCCGCGAAGTCGGCGCGGCCTTCCAGGATGTCGCGCGCGGCAACGTAGCGGAAACGGCTGACATCGCGCCCGCGACGGCCAGCGAACGGCACCATGGCAGTGTAGCCCTGCGAAACGGCGATCCGGATGCTGCCGCGGGTACCCGTCAGCGTCAGCCCGTCGTCCCGGGCCGACAGCGTGGCGTCGCCAAGCCAGAGCCGCAGGACACTCGGCCCAAATGACAGGTAGACGTCGTCACCGCGCAGGGCAAGCATCGGCAGGGCTCGCAGGGTGCCGTCGGCGTCGATGCCGGCGCCGTCGAAGGCGTTGAAGAAACCGCTGGCGATGGCAGGCGCGCCGGTGGGCGCCGGCGGTGCAGCCGACGCCGGACCGACTTCGGCCAGCGGCAGGCCCCGCTCGGCCGCCTCGCTGCGGCTGAGCACGACCTGTGGGTCGATACCCTCGCTGCGCAGCTCACCGCGCGCGGCCGTCAGACGATAGCCGAGCACGGCCGCGCGGCCGTCGAGCACCTCGACCAGGGCGGGGTCGAGGCGCCCTTCCGGATAGGCATCGAGCAGCGGTGCGCCGATGCCGACGACGGCGGGGCGCCCCCGCTCGAAGATCCGCTCGACCAGCCCGGCAAACCCGGCCGGCGACAGGGCCGTGTCGACCCGACCGTCCGGGCGGGGTGCGTCGACGTCGACGATGACGATGCGCGGGTCGGGCGCCGGATCGAGCGCCGCCTGCCGGCCGTCATAGAGCTGGCGATCGATGCTCGAGAGCAGCGGCAAGGGCCGCAAGCCCAGATCGTGGAGCATGAACAACAGGACGAGCGCCAGGCCGGCCAGGCCGCGCAGCAGACGGGAGCGACGCAGCGCCGTCACGGCGATCGGCGCTCAGCTGTCGAGCCTGAAGCGCAGCATGGTTCCGGCCAGCTCGATCAGGTCGCTGTCGTTGAGGCGATGAGCGGTCAGCCCGATCGGCTCGCCGTTGACCAGCGGGAAGGTCAGGCCTTCGAGGTGCGTGATGAAATAGCCGCCCTTGCGTCGCGAAATCACCGCCACCTGGCCGACCGAGCCGGCCACGCGGTTGATCGAGCGGTCGAGCGGCTGCATCTGCCCGGCCTGGGCGCCGCTCAGGCAGACCAGGTGGGCCGGCGGCGCCACCTCGCCATCGACGGCGGCTGCCGCCGGCACCGCCGGCTCGCCCGATGGCGGCGGGCCACCGGGGGCGGCGACGCGGGCCGACGCAGCGGGACGGCCCGGTGCACCGTGGCGGTCGCCAGGCTGTTCGGAGGCTGCGCCGGTGGCTTCCGGCACACTGGCCGCGCCGGGCACCGGCAGGGCTTCGGCCGCCGACTCGCTGCCGGCGGCGCGAGCCGCCTCGAAACGCAACCGGTAGATGCCGATGTCGACGATGTCGCCGTCGACCAGGTCGCGCTGCTTGACCGCCAGCCCGTTGACCAGCGTGCCGTTGCGACTGTCCAGGTCGTGGATCGAGACTCCGCCGGCGCGCACTCGCAGCAGCGCGTGCTCGCCGCTGACCGTGAGGTCGTCGAGCTGCAGGTCGTTGTACGGCCGCCGACCGATGGTCAGCATGTTGGAGACGAGCGTGATCGCCCGCAACTCGACTGCGCCGGCCGCCAGGAACAGGCGCAGCGTCGGGAGGTGCCCCGTTGACGGGGTTTCTGGCAAGACCTTTTCCGGCACGATCGTTGGCGACGACAGGAATCGACGATGGTCGCCCAGCTTAAGCGCAAGCGTCCGGGGCGGGCAGACAGTTTCTCATGAACGGCCGGGGATTGCCGCCGGGCGGCAATCCCCACTCGGCGACGCTCAGTGCGCGGCGCTCGACTTGTGTCGCCGGGCCAACATCATGCCCCAGGCAACCACCAGAAGGGCGCCAGCGATCGACACCGCGTACTTCAGCGCGCTGGCCGGTTCACCGATCTGGCCGACGACGACCGGGTCGGTGATCATCATGCCGCCGGCAATCCAGCCCAGCAGCGCGCCACCCAGGGTGACCACCAGCGGATAGCGCTCGATCAGCTTGAGCACCAGCGTGCTGCCCCATACGATGATCGGGATGCTGACCAGCAGGCCGAAGATGACCAGGCCCATCTGGTGATCCGGATCGGCCTGGTTGGCCGCACCGGCGATGGCGATCACGTTGTCGAAGCTCATCACCAGATCGGCAATGATGATCGTCCTGACCGCGCCCAGCAGCGTGCTGCCGCCCTCCAGGTTGCCATGGGCGTCCTCGTCGGCCGGGGCCACCAGCTTGATCCCGATCCAGATCAGCAGCACACCGCCGACCAGCTTCAGGAAAGGCACCTGCAGCAGCGTGACCGCGAACGCGATCAGGATCACCCGCAGCACGATCGCGCCGGCGGTCCCCCACAGGATGCCCTTGAACTTCTGGTTCTGCGGCAGATTGCGGCAGGCCAGGGCGATGACCACGGCGTTGTCGCCGCCCAGCAGGATGTCGATCAGGATGATCTGGAAGACTGCCCCCCAGTGCATCGTGGTCAGAAACTCGATCGCGGATTCCATGGCTCGCGGCCCCTCCCCGGGTCAGAGAATGCTCTTCAGAACGCGGCCCATCTCTGACGGGTTGCGAGTGACTGTGATGCCGCAGGCTTCCATGACCTCCAGCTTGGCGTCGGCCGTGTCGGCGCCCCCCGAGATCAGCGCGCCGGCATGGCCCATCCGCTTGCCGGCCGGGGCCGTCACGCCGGCGATGAAGCCGACGACGGGCTTCTTCATGTTGTCCCGCACCCAGTGCGCGGCATTGACCTCGTCGGGCCCGCCGA
>JBAYOD010000145.1:0-7837 GCA_041678445.1 Burkholderiaceae bacterium
GCGCTCGTGGCCTGCCGCCGAAACTCGCTTCGCTCCCGCCGCTTTGCGGCGCTCGCTGCGCTCAGACAGTCGGCGGCAAGTCAGATGATTGGTGCGCGCTGACGCGCGTGGCCCCGAGCCCTGTGCTCCTCGGCTGCGCACAAGGCGCCGGCCCCCCGCCCAGCCCCCGCACCTTGGCCGGCGACGTTGTGCCATTCGACCGAAAACCATCCGAGGGGCGTGGCGTCAGGGCAGCGCGACGATCAGGGTGCCGTGGCAATCCGGGCACCGTGACCGTCCGGCTGCCGGTCGCTGGCCCCCGCGCCTGGCCGGCCGCGCCTGGCCGGCCGCGCTTGTGCACACAAAAAGAAAGCCCGGTCATGTGAGACCGGGCTTGAAACAGCGCTGCTCCGAGGAGGAGGAGAGGCAGCGCAGGGAGGGCCTTGTGGGTCCTCCCGAAGCGGGATCAGGCTGTCAGGCCGCTTTCTTGGCGGCGCGCGGAGCGCTCTTGGCAGCTGCAGCGAAGTTGGCTTCGGCCAGTTCGACAGCCTGCTTGGTGGCCTTGTTGACCTGTTCGAAGGTGTTGCTCGTCGCGGTGACGGCCTGCTTGACCAGGTTCACCACGCCTTCGCTGCCGGCCGGGGCGTTCTTCGCCATCGCGTCGATCGCCGAGTACAGCTGGCGGTTCGATTCGGCGAACTGCTTTTCGATCAGGCGCGAGATTTCACCGTTGGTCGCGTTGGCGATGTCGTAGACATGCTTGGCGTAGGCGGCGAACTTCTCGGCTGCGGGCTGGGCGCCGGCGTTGCTCAGGTCGGCCAGGCCTTTCAGATCCTTGGCTTCGAGCAGTGCCTTGACGGCTTCGGTGGTTTCCTCGATCGAGGCACGGGCGGCCTGGACGTTCAGTTCGACCAGTTTCTCGATGCCGTCCACCGAGACGCGCGCGGCGGCCTGGTAGGTGTCGAGGGCGTTCTTGTTCAGTTGCACGAATTGTTCGGGAGTCGAGATCATGAGAGCCTCCGTATGGAACTGGAGTGTTGAGTCAGGGTAACCGGGCAGTGCATTGTGCGCTGCAACAAAACGAATTCTAAAGCGTTTCAGGGCGAAGTCAACTGTTTTTTTGCGTTGCAGCAATGAACGATTCGAAGGAAGGGTTCGGGATCGACGGGCCGGGCAGGATGGGCCGTCGCAGCGGGCGCTTCGGCCGGCGTCCCTGGCAACGGGCGTGCTAGACTCCGCGGCCGCAAGGAGGGCTGGCTGGCCGGAGGCTGGGCAGCCGCAGGAATGGCCCGACGGTGGCGGTCATTCAGACGGAGCAAGCGATGAATCAAGTGAATCCGAATCCGGCCAGTGGCGGCGCCGGGCCGATCCGGCGAGCCGGCTTCCCCCACTTCGTGTCGATGGGCACCCGCTGGATGGATAACGATGCCTACGGGCACGTGAACAACGTCGTCTACTACAGCTTCTTCGACACGGCGGTGAACATCTACATGCTCGATCACGGCGTGCTCGATTACGCGCAGGGCGAGGTGATCCAGTTCGTCGTCGAGAGCGGTTGCCGCTATTTCGCGCCGATCGCCTTTCCGCAGACGGTGGCGGCGGGGTTGCGGGTTGCCCGGCTGGGCAACAGCAGTGTGCGCTACGAGATTGCGCTGTTCGTCGGTGACGACGACGAGGCCGCGGCCTTCGGGCATTTCGTCCACGTCTGTGTCGATCGGCGCACGCAGCGCCCGGTCGCGTTGCCGGCGCCGCTGCAGGCTGCGCTCGAGCCGCTCGTCGTCGCTGACCAGGCAGCAGTCGGAGCATGAGCGTGGCAAGCGCGGCTGGCGAACAGGAGCGCCTCGTCGATGCCGCGATCACCGGCCGCAGGTCGATTCGTGCTTTCCTCGACACGCCGGTGCCCCGGTCGACGATCGAGGAGATCCTGGCCGTCGCCTCGCGCGCACCCTCGGGAAGCAATACCCAGCCGTGGCAGGTGATCGTGCTGGCCGGTGAAGCGAAGCTGCGCCTGAGCCGGCGCATTCTCGCGGCGCACGACGACCCCGAGGCCCTGGCGACCCACCATCAGGAGTATTCGTACTACCTGGACGAGTGGGTCTCGCCGTACATCGAGCGTCGCCGCAAGACGGGCTGGGGACTGTACGGCCTGCTCGGGATCGGCCGCGAAGACAAGGCGCGCATGCACGCCCAGCACGGCCGGAACTTCTGCTTCTTCGATGCGCCGGTCGGCCTGATCTTCACCATCGACCGGATCATGGGCCAGGGCAGCTGGCTCGATTACGGGATGTTCCTGCAGAACGTGATGGTGGCCGCCCGTGCGCGTGGCCTCGATACCTGCCCGCAAGCCGCGTTCACGCGCTTCCACCGGATCGTTGCCGACGAACTCGGCATTCCGGCGCAGCGGATGCTGGTCTGCGGCATGTCGCTCGGTCATGCGGACCCGGCGGCGCCGGAGAACGCGCTGCTCACCGAGCGCGAAGCGGTCGGCGCTTTCACGCGGTTCGAGGGCCTGTGAGCGGACCGATTCCGGACTGCGCAGCCGCCGTTCGCAGACATGAGCCGACCGCATGTCGGCCGCTATCGAGATTCAGGCTGAGAATCAGCTTGTAAACCTCTGTCTTTCATCGAGTTTTTCGTTAGACTGTCATCCGCATCGGGCGGTCTGCCTGCACTTGTGCGGGCATCGACGGAGAGATCGGGTGAATCAGGACAAGGCATTGGGCGGCGCGGCGCAGCGCCGGGTCCCTGCGACGGGATCTGTCGACGGGTTTTGGCGGCGCGCCCTGATGGCGGTGCTGGTTTGCGGTGCCGCCGGGCTGGGACTGCCGCAGGCCCTGGCCAGCACGTCGGCGAAGACGCGGGTGGACACCCCCGCCAAGGCCAGTCGGCCGGCGGCACGCAGTGCCGCCAAGCCGGCCGTTCGCGTGGCGAAACCGGCTGCACGCAGCACGAAGCCGGTGGCCCGCAAGGCAGCCTCGGCGCGCAAGTCGACGTCGGCGCCGCGGACTGCCGCAGCGCGCAAGGCCGTGGCGAACCCGCCGGCAGGGAGCCTGCCCGCGAAGAAGGCGGCAAGCCCGGCGCCGCGCCCGGTGACACAGCGGGTGGCCGCGGCGGCGACCGGCAGTGCGGTGGCGGTCGGCACGTCGGCGGCCGGTACACGACAATCGATGGGCCGGATCATCGGCCTGCACGAATCGCGCGATCCGGCGTCGCTGCACTCCGCAGTCGCGCTGGCCGTCGATGCCGAAACCGGCGAAATCCTGTTCGAGAAGAACGCGAACGCCGTGCTGCCGATCGCGTCGATCAGCAAGCTGATGACGGCCATGGTGGTCCTCGATGCCGACCAGCCGCTCGACGAGCGGCTGACGATCACGACGGCCGACATCGACACCGAGAAGTTCACCCGCTCGCGGCTGTCGCCGGGAACCGTGCTCACCCGCGACGCGATGCTGCAGCTTGCCCTGATGGCCTCCGAGAACCGGGCGGCCAATGCGCTGGGGCGGCACTACCCGGGCGGGCTCGACGCCTTCGTTGCGCGGATGAACGAAAAGGCCCGGGAACTGGGCATGGAGACCACCTGGTTCGTCGAACCCACCGGCCTGTCGAGTCGCAACGTGTCGAGCGCGCTCGATCTGGCGCGGCTGGTTCATGCGGCTTCGGAATATCCGCTGATCCGCAGCTATTCGACCGCCGATTCGCTGACGGTGAGCAGCCGGGCGCGTCCGGTCAGCTTCCACAACACCAACCGCCTGCTGGCGCGCGACGACTGGGAAATCGGCGTACAGAAGACCGGCTACATTTCCGAGGCCGGCAATTGCCTGGTCATGCAGGCACGCGTCGAAGGGCGACCGGTCGTCCTGGTGTTCCTCGATGCAACCGGCAAGCTGTCGCGCTTCGGCGATGCGAGGCGCTTGCGCACCTGGCTGGAGGGCCAGCCGCCGCGCCCCGACGACAGCGGGCCGCGGGCGGCCATCGACTTCTCGACCGATTCCTGATCGCCGGCTTCGTCAATCGTCGCCGGCTTCGAAGCCCAGGGCCGCGGAGATCTCGCCCGCCGTGCGGCAGACCTGGTCGACCCATTCGTCCTGCAGGAAATCGGCCGGTGCCGAAATCGACAGGCCGGCCACCAGCTTGCCGGAGTCGTCGAGGATGCCGGCGGCGATGCAGCGCACGCCGAGTTCCAGCTCCTCGTTGTCGCGGGCGTAGCTGCGCGCCTTGACCAGCGCCAGTTCGCGTTCCAGGCGGACCGGATCGGTGATGCTGTTCTTCGTCTGGCCGGCCAGGCCGGTTCGCACCGCGTAGGCCCGGACGTTCTTCGGATCGTCGAAGGCCAGGAACAGCTTGCCGACCGAGGTCAGGTGCAGCGGCGCCCGGCCGCCGACTGCACGGACCACCTGCATGCCCGAGCGCTCGGAAACGGCCCGCTCGATGTAGACGATCTGGTCGCCTTGCCGGATCGACAGGTTGACCGGCTGGCCGGTGACCTTGTGCAGTTCACGCATCGGCCCCTGGGCTGCGCTGCGGACGTTCAGGCGGGCCTTGACGAGATTGCCCAGCTCCAGCAGCCGGATTCCCAGCTGGTAGCTGCCCGGTTCGGTGCGGTCGACCAGACGGGCGATCACCAGGTCGTTCAGGATGCGGTGAGCGGTCGAAGGGTGCAGGGCCGTTCGACTCGACAGTTCCTTGAGGCTGACCGGGTCCGGTTGCTCGGCAAGGGCGTCGAGCAGTGTCACCATTCGGTCGATCACCTGGATCGCGGTCTTGCCTTCGAGATAGGTCGAGGATCTGGGGCGGGCCATCGGTTTGCTTCCGGGTCGGGTACTGCGGATGTCGCAGTGCAGCATCCGATGGCAGGACGTTATACCACCAAGTGAAATCCGTGTCACGGCCGTGGGCCGCAGCCCGGCCCCGCACGGGCCGGCCCGGGAGTTTGCTCAGGCGTCGCGCAAGGCTCTCGCGCAGGCGCCGACCAGCGCCGGGCCTTCGTAGATGAGGCCGGTGTAGAGCTGAACCAGGGTGGCGCCGGCCTCGCGCTTGGCGCGTGCGTCGGCGGCGCTGCCGATGCCGCCGATACCGATGATCGGATAGTCGGCGGGCAGGCGGGCGCGCAGCATGCGGATCACCCGATTGGAGGCTTCGAAGACCGGAGCACCCGACAGGCCGCCGGCTTCGTCGGCGTGACGCAGGCCGGCGACGGCTTCGCGCGAGAGGGTGGTATTGGTGGCGATGACTGCGTCGATGCCGTGGCGGGTCAGCACGGCAGCGATGGCGTCGATCTGCGACTCGTCGAGATCGGGGGCGATCTTCAGGGCCAGCGGAACCCGGTGGCCGTCACGTGCTGCCAGCGTCTCGCGACGTTCGACCAGGGCGCCGAGCAGCCGGTCGAGCGCGTCGCTGCCCTGCAGGTCGCGCAGGTTGCGGGTGTTCGGCGACGAGATGTTGACCGTGACGTAGCCGGCGTGGGGATAGACGCGCTCCAGGCACAGCAGGTAGTCGTCGGCGGCCTGCTCGATCGGCGTATCGGCGTTCTTGCCGATGTTCAGTCCGAGCACGCCGCGCCAGCGTGACCGCTCGACGTTGCGCACGAAAGCGTCCACGCCGTCATTGTTGAAACCCATCCGGTTGATCAGCGCCCGTCGCTGCGGGATCCGGAACATCCGCGGCTTCGGATTGCCGGGCTGCGGCCGGGGGGTGACGGTGCCGACCTCGATGAAGCCGAAACCCATCGCACCGAAGGCGTCGATGTGCGCGCCGTTCTTGTCGAGCCCGGCCGCCAGCCCGACCCGGTTGGCAAAGCGCAGACCCATGACTTCGACCGGGTCGTCGACCGGGGCGCCGGCAGCGATGCGCAGGACGCCGGCACAGGCGGCCGCGTCGAGGGCGGACAGGGTCAGTTCGTGGGCTCGCTCGGGATCGAGCGCGAACAACAGCGGGCGGGCGAACGGATACGGATTCACGGACGATCGGGGGCAGGGGGTGCGATGGCGGCCTCCCAACGGCCTGCCACCAGCCGTTCGAGTGGCTGGAAGGCGGCCTTGTAGGCCATCTTGGGGCTGCCGGAGATCCAGTAGCCGAGGTAGAGGTAGGGCAGGCGGAGCTCGCGGCACTGCTCGATCTGCCAGAGGATGTTCCAGGTGCCGTAGCTGGCCCGCGGCGTATCCGGGTCGTAGAAGGTGTAGACCGAGGACAGGCCGTCGTCGAGCACGTCGATGATCGATACCGCACGCAGCGTGTTGCCCGGGTCGCGGAACTCGACCAGCCGCGTGTTCACCTTGCTTTGCAGCAGGAACTGCGCGTACTGCTCGCGGCTGTCGTGATCCATGCCGCCGCCAGCATGCCGGCTCGCCTGGTAGCGCAGGTAGAGGTCGTAGTGCTCGGCCGAGAAGCCGAGCCGGGTCACCAGCGGGCGCAGGTCGGTGTGGCGGGCAAGGGCCCGCCGCTGGCTGCGATTCGGCCGGAACCGTTCCACCGGCACGCGCACCGGGATGCAGGCCTTGCAGTCGTCGCAATGGGGGCGGTAGGTGAAGACGCCGCTGCGGCGAAAACCCGCCCGCACCAGTTCGCCGTAGATGTCGGCGTTGATCAGGTGGTTCGGGGTCGCCACCTGGGAGCGCGCGAGGCGCCCGGGGAGGTAGCTGCACGGATAGGGGGCCGTCGCGTAGAACTGCAGCGCCGCGAACGGCAACTCCTTCGGGTGCATCATGCGTCCGGAAACTCGATGCTCAGCGCCTGCCAGTCGGGCCCGGGTTGGCGGATCAGCGCGGAGAGTTCGTCGAGGAACTCTGCACGGCCGACCTCGCGCGCGCCGAGCGAGGCCAGATGGCGGGTGTTCTGCTGGCAGTCTATCACGCGGAAACCCTGTTCCCGGAGCGTGCCGACGAGCGCTGCGATCGCCACCTTCGAGGCGTCGCTGACCCGCGCGAACATCGATTCGCCGTAGAACATCCGGCCGATCGAAACCCCGTACAGGCCGCCGATCAGCCTGCCCTGTGCGCGGACCTCCACCGAATGGGCATGGCCGAGCCGGTGCAGCCCCTGGTAGGCGGCCAGGATCTGCGGGGTGATCCAGGTGCCTTGCTCATGGCCACGCGGCTCGGCGCAGGCGCGCATCACCGCGGCGAAGTCGCGATCGAGGCTGAGTTCCCAGCCGCCGGCTGCACAGTGCTTGCGGATCGTCCGGGCCAGTGAGCGGTGCAGCCGGAACGCGTCGAGACGAAGCACCATGCGGGGGTCGGGTGACCACCACAGGACCGGCTGGCCCTCGGTATACCACGGGAAAATGCCGCGCGAGTAGGCTTCGAGCAGGCGTGCCGGTGACAGATCGGTGCCGGCCGCCAGCAACCCGTTCGGGTCCGCCCAGGCATGCCGGGGTTCCGGCAGCGGGTCGTCCGGACCGACCCAGGTCAGGGCGCCGGAATGCGGGCGCCGCTCAGTCATGGGCGGGCGCGCGGGCGGCGCATCCGTTCAATCCTGCTTTCGCGGCCGGTAGCGCACCGCGCCTGTATGCGTGCCGTAGCAGCCATTGCGGCGATCCTCGAAGAACCAGCGCAGGGTCTGGGAGACGGTCTGGAAGGCGATCTCCTGCCAGGGGATTTCATCCTCGTCGAACAGGCGGGCTTCCAGACTCTCCGGCCCGGGGTCGAGTTCGGGGCCGAGCATGTCGGCGCGGAAGAACAGGTGGACCTGCCGGGCCTGCGGCACGTCGAGCATCGAGAACAATTCGCCGATCCGGATCCGCGCGCCTGCCTCCTCGACCGTTTCGCGTTCAGCCCCTTCCAGGGTGGTTTCGCCATTCTCCATGAAGCCTGCCGGCAGCGTCCAGTAGCCATAGCGCGGCTCGATCGCACGCCGGCACAGC
>JBAYOD010000146.1:0-7791 GCA_041678445.1 Burkholderiaceae bacterium
CCTTGGCCGGCGACATCGTGCCATTCGACGGGAAAGCATCCGGGGCCACGGCAATCCGGTTGCCGGTGGCGAGCACGGTGCCAGCTCGCAGGCGGTCGTCAGGCCCGCCGGATGCGCGTAGCCCGATCGTGCTGCCGAGTCAGATTCGCTGCCGAATCAAGTTCGCCGCCGAGTCAGGTTCCGGTCGTGCAGCCCGGCCGTACCGAGACCGCTTTGCGTTCGATCCCAGGCCACAGTCTGCCAGGACGCGGGGCGAGGCTTTCGGCGCACGCCTTGTGCGCAGCCGAGGAGCGCAGGGTTCGTGGCCCGCGCGTCAGCGCGCACCAACAATCTGACTTGCCGCCGCCTGTCTGAGCGCAGCGAGCGCCGCGCAGCGGCGGGAGCGAAGCGAGTTCGGCGGCAGGCCACGAACCCAAGCACCGGAGGGCACCCCGCGCAGCGGGGCAAGCACCCGGCGTGCGCCGAAAGCCTCGCCCCGCATCCTGGCCCGCCGCACCTAGACGTCGACCGACGGCAGTCGCGGGTCGGGTGCCTGGCGCACCAGCCGGGTGCCGGCGATCAGGTCGTAAAGGGCCCGCCGGTCACGGTCGAACAGCGCCCACGCGAACGGCAGCAGAACGAGCAGGTAGGCCCAGCCCGACAGGTAGTAGCCCAGGGCCAGCGCGCCGACCCACAGGCCGGCCGCTGCAGCGAAGCGCGCCAGGGCTCGGCCGTAACCGATCGGCTGGCCGTTGGCATCGACGATCAGCAGCGACAGCGTCTTCATTGGCAGCGAACGTCGGCCAAGACTCCAGAAGCCGATGAAATAGACGGCCAGCACCAGCAGCGTGAAAACCTGGAAGGCCGTACGCAGCGGGCCTGGCTGACCGCGGAACTGGGTCAGCGCCGAGAACGCATAGTCGGCGAACCAGATCACGCCGAACAGGATGATGGCCTCGTAGACGATGCCCATCAGCCGGCGCCACGGGTCGGCCGCCGCGCGACGCCCTCGGGTTGCCGGCGATCGTTCCCCGGCTCCGGGCTGCCCGGGCTGCGGGTGGCCGCTCCCCGACTGCGGGCGGCCGGTCAATTGCCTGCCTTGCCCGGGCCAGCGTCGCCGGCCGGCCCTTCGGAAGCTTCGCCACCGCTGGACAGGCTGGTCTTCTGCAGATAGCTGCCGAGGCCGCGGTCGGCATAGGTGTCGCCGACGGCCTCGCCGACCGCAACCGCCGGTGCGCTGTCGGCCTGGGCGAGGGCCTCGCGTTCGGCATGCATCTCGCCGAAGATGACGAAACCGCTGGCCAGCAGGACTGCCGGCACGACGCAGGCCATGATTCGCCAGGCCAGGTAGGGGCGTGTCTCGACGACCGGCATGCGCACCGGTTTCGGGATGCGCACCGGCCCGTACACGGCGCAGGCGCCGTGCGCCGGTGCCGCGTGGCCAGGGGGCGGCTCCGGCACGCCCGCCAGCGCTGCGCTGCGGGCCTGCTCCAGTCGCTGCGTGACGCGCAGCGGCAGGGTTCGGGTGGATTGGTCCAGTGCCTGCCGGATCGCGGACACGAATCGTGTTTCGTTCATGAGCTGATGCCTCGGGCCCTGAGGGCGGCAGCCAGCGCATGGTTGGCTCGTGAGCAGTGCGTCTTGACACTGCCTTCCGAACACCCCATGACGGCTGCGGTTTCGGCGACGTCCATTTCCTCCCAGTAACGCAACAGGAAAGCCTCGCGTTGACGTGCCGGCAACCGCGCGATCTCTTCTTCGAGAATCGCCAGCAACTGACCGCGCTCGAGTTCGTCGGCGCCGCTGCGCCCGAAGCTGGTCGTGGGGCTGGTTTCCAGCATTTCGAGCGGGTCGCGCTCGCCGCCGTCGTCGCCGTCGGCACCGGTCGCGGGCGACAGCAGGACGGTCCACAGGCTGCGTGCCTTCTGGCGCCGGAAGTGGTCGGTGATCAGATTGTGCAGGATGCGCTGGAACAGCGGCGGCAATTCGGCCGCCGGCCGGTCGCTGTACTTTTCGACCAGCCTGAGCATGGCGTCCTGGACCAGATCGAGGGACAGGGCCTCGTCGCGCACCGCGAACATCGCCTGGCGGAAGGCCCGGCGTTCGGTCGACTGGAGGAAATCCGAAAACTCCTTCCGGGTGGCCATCGAAGCAGAGGGTCGGCAGAAGAGGGTCGGCGACAGGGGGCGGCGAAGGGAATCGCCCGGGGAAAGGCAATGAAATGGCGGCATCGGTGCGATGCCGGACCAGCGCGATCGTATCAGTTACCGGGGCGGGTGAAATACCGATCGCCTTGACCTGACTTGCTGCGCTGCGATATTCTGCACGGCTTACCCCGAACCGCCTCCATCATCGCTGGTGGTGCAGGGGCCGGCCCCTCGGGCAGGTCCGTGTCCGCCATAGAAGCGGGGGCGTTCGTCTTTGCAGTCGCGGCATACCCGCCAAACCTCGCACAAGACGTCCTTGCTCCGAGCGCCTTCACAAGAGGCGTGCAAGAGCATCCGATCATTCTCGCAGGCTCCGTTCGAGGCCTGCGTCGTGGTCTCCATGGTTTCCGGTCGCGATCGGAACGGGAGGGTGCCATGGCGCCGGCGGACGGGCTTTCCTGTGTCTTGAAAGGACTCGAAATGGAACTTACTGGTGCGGAAATCACGGTCCGCTGTCTGCAGGAGGAAGGGGTCGAACATCTGTTCGGCTACCCCGGCGGCGCGGTTCTCTACATCTACGACGCGATCTTCAAGCAGGACAAGGTCAAGCACATCCTGGTTCGCCACGAGCAGGCGGCCGTGCATGCGGCCGACGCCTATTCGCGCGCGACTGAAAAGGTCGGCGTGTGCCTGGTCACCAGCGGCCCGGGCGTGACCAATGCGGTCACCGGCATCGCCACGGCCTACATGGATTCGATTCCGCTGGTGGTGATCAGCGGCCAGGTGCCCACCCATGCGATCGGCGAGGACGCCTTCCAGGAGTGCGACACGGTCGGCATCACCCGGCCCTGCCTCAAGCACAACTTCCTGGTCAAGGATGTCCGCGACCTCGCAGTGACGATCAAGAAGGCTTTCCACATCGCCCGGACCGGCCGGCCGGGCCCGGTGCTGGTCGACATCCCCAAGGACGTCACGCGTGCCCAGTGCCGCTTCGAGTATCCGGCTGCGGTGCCGATGCGGTCCTACAACCCGGTCACCCGCGCCCACCATGGCCAGTTGAAGAAAGCGCTGAATCTGCTGCTTTCCGCCGAGCGGCCGATGATCTACGCCGGCGGCGGTGTCATCCTGGCCAATGCCGCTCCGGAGCTGAACCGGCTGGTCGATCTGCTCGGTTACCCATGCACCAATACGCTGATGGGGTTGGGCGGCTATCGTGCCAGCGACCCGAAGTTCGTCGGCATGCCGGGCATGCACGGCACCTATGAAGCCAACATGGCGATGCAGCACTGCGACGTACTGGTCGCGATCGGTGCGCGCTTCGACGACCGGGTGATCGGCAATCCCAAGCACTTTGCCCAGAATCCGCGCAAGATCATCCACATCGACATCGATCCCTCGTCGATCTCCAAGCGCGTCAAGGTCGACGTGCCGATCGTCGGCGACGTCCGCGAGGCCCTGCTCGAGCTGATCCAGCTGGCCGAGGAGAGCTTCGCCGCCGGCCGCAAGACCCAGTCGGCGGCGATCAAGGTCTGGTGGGACCAGATCAACACCTGGCGCAAGCGCGAGTGCCTGAAGTACAAGGACAGTCAGGAGCTGATCAAACCGCAGTTCGTCATCGAGAAGCTCTGGGAGGTCACCGGAGGTGATGCCTTCATCACCTCGGACGTCGGCCAGCACCAGATGTTCGCAGCCCAGTACTACGGTTTCGAGAAGCCGCGCCGCTGGATCAACTCGGGTGGCCTGGGCACGATGGGTGTCGGCCTGCCGTACGCCATGGGCGTGCTGATGGCGCACCCGGAGGCCCAGGTGGCCTGCGTCACCGGCGAGGGCTCGATCCAGATGTGCATCCAGGAGTTGTCGACCTGCAAGCAGTACGAGCTGCCGGTGAAGATCGTCAACCTGAACAACCGCTATCTCGGCATGGTCCGGCAGTGGCAGGAGATCGAGTACGGCGGGCGCTACTCGCAGTCGTACATGGATGCGCTGCCCGACTTCGTGGCGCTGGCCGAGGCCTACGGTCACGTCGGCCTGCGCATCGACAAGCCCGCCGACGTCGAACCGGCGCTGCGCGAGGCTTTCGGCAAGCATCGCGACCGGCTCGTGTTCCTCGACATCATCACCGACCGGACCGAGAACGTCTGGCCGATGGTCCAGGGCGGCAAGGGTCTGACCGAGATGCTGCTCGGTGCCGAAGATCTCTGAGGAGCGGAGCCATGAAACACATCATTTCAGTGCTGCTCGAGAACGAATCCGGGGCCTTGTCGCGCGTGGTCGGACTGTTCTCGGCCCGCGGCTACAACATCGAGAGCCTGACGGTGGCGCCCACCGAGGACAAGTCGCTGTCGCGCATGACCATCGTGACGACCGGCTCGGACGAGGTCATCGAGCAGATCACCAAGCAGCTGAACCGCCTCATCGACGTGGTCAAGGTCGTGGATCTGACCGAAAGTCCGTACAACGAGCGGGAGCTGATGCTGATCAAGGTGCGCGCCACCGGCAAGGAGCGCGACGAGATGAAGCGGATGGCCGACATCTTCCGGGGCCGTATCATCGACGTCACCGACCGGACCTACACGATCGAGCTGACCGGTGACGGGACCAAGCTCGACGCTTTCATCGACGCCCTCGACAACGGCACGATCCTCGAGACCGTGCGCACCGGCAGTTCGGGCATCGCGCGCGGCGAGCGCGTGCTCAAGATCTGAGTCTTTTTTTGAACAGGAGAAGCAGGCATGAAGGTTTTCTATGACAAGGATTGCGACATCAAGCTCATCAAGGGCAAGAAGGTTGCGATCATCGGCTATGGTTCGCAGGGCCACGCGCACGCGCTGAACCTGAAGGACTCGGGCGGCAAGGTCGTCGTCGGCGTGCGCAAGGGCGGGCCGTCGTGGGACAAGGTCGCCAAGGGCGGCCTCGAGCCGGCCGAGATCAAGGATGCGGTCAAGGGCGCAGACTTCGTGATGATGCTGATGCCCGACGAGCACATCGGCGACGTCTATCGCAGCGAAATCGAGCCGAACATCAAGGAAGGCGCCACGCTGGCCTTCGCGCACGGCTTCAACGTCCATTACGGCCAGGTCATGCCCCGCGCCGACCTCGACGTCGTCATGGTTGCCCCGAAGGCGCCTGGTCACACGGTCCGCTCGACCTACGCGGCCGGCGGCGGCGTGCCGATGCTGGTCGCCATCCACCAGGACAAGTCGGGCACCGCCCGTGACCTGGCGCTGTCGTACGCGGCGGCGATCGGCGGCGGCCGTGCCGGCATCATCGAGACCAACTTCCGCGAGGAAACCGAAACCGACCTGTTCGGCGAACAGGCCGTGCTGTGCGGCGGCACCGTCGAGCTGATCAAGGCCGGCTACGAGACCCTTGTCGAAGCCGGCTACGCGCCCGAAATGGCCTATTTCGAGTGCCTGCACGAACTGAAGCTGATCGTCGACCTGATCTACGAGGGCGGCATCGCGAACATGAACTACTCGATCTCGAACAATGCCGAGTTCGGTGAGTACGTCACCGGGCCGCGCATCATCAACGATGAGTCGAGGAAGGTGATGCGCCAGGTCCTGGACGACATCCAGACCGGCGAGTACGCGAAGAACTTCATCATCGAGAACCGGGCCGGCGCGCCCACGCTGCTGTCGCGCCGCCGCCTGATGGGCGAGCACCAGATCGAGATCGTCGGCGAGAAACTGCGCGCGATGATGCCCTGGATCAAGGAGAACAAACTGGTCGACAAGTCGAAGAACTGACCGGTACGACTCCAGGGGGCGCGCTGCGGGGCGTGCCCCCCGTCCCCGGGGCCCGTCCCGGGGATTTTCGCCGGGCCTTCCCGGGGTTTCCCTCTCCCCTATACTTCGGGAACCCTCATCACCGGCAGTCCGATGTCCCGCTATCCGCACCCGATCATCGCCCGCGAGGGCTGGCCCTTCCTGGGCATCGCCGTCGTGGTCTCACTCGTCGTGGCAATCTGGGGTGGCTGGCTCTGGTCGCTGCCGTTCTGGCTGATCACCCTGTTCGTGCTGCAGTTCTTCCGCGATCCGCCGCGAGCGATCGTGCAGGGCGAAGGCCTGGTGCTGGCACCGGCCGACGGCCGTGTCATCGTGGTCGAGGCTGCGCACGATCCCTACGCGAACCGTGCCGCGCTGAAGATCTCGGTCTTCATGAACGTGTTCAACGTGCATTCGAACCGTGCCCCGGTCGATGGCCGGGTCGAGCGCATCGAGTATTTCCCGGGTAAATTCCTCAATGCCGACCTCGACAAGGCTTCGGAGGCCAATGAGCGCAATGCCGTGCAGATCCGCACCGACGACGGTACGCTGGTCACCTGCGTACAGGTGGCTGGCCTGATCGCGCGGCGAATCCTGTGCTACGTGGGGCAGGGCGCCGCGCTGGCACGCGGCGAGCGTTTCGGTTTCATTCGCTTCGGTTCGCGGGTCGACCTCTATCTGCCGCCCGATGCCCGGCCGCGGGTCGGGGTCGGCGAGAAGGTCTACGCGGCACGCGATGTCCTGGCCGAGTACGATCCGGCACCGGCACGGGAGGGGCCATGAACGACGACGACCATCCGGTGGATTCCGGGTCTGCCGAAGGCGAGGCCGAGCAACCGGCCGGCCTGGCCCCGCAGCGTTCGCGCCGCATCTACCTGCTGCCCAACGCATTCACCACCGCGAATCTCTTCTGCGGCTTCTACGCGATCGTCCAGGCCATGAACGATCGCTTCGAAGTCGCGGCCATCGCCATCTTCGTGGCCATGCTGCTCGACAGCCTCGATGGCCGGGTGGCGCGCATGACCCATACCCAGAGCGCCTTCGGCGAGCAGTACGACAGCCTGTCCGACATGCTGTCGTTCGGCGCGGCACCGGCACTGATCGCCTACGAATGGTCGCTGCAGTCGCTGGGCAAGTGGGGCTGGCTGGCGGCCTTCGTCTATGTCGCCGGCGCCGCGCTGCGGCTGGCGCGCTTCAACGCCAATCTCGGCGTCGTCGACCGGCGCTTCTTCCAGGGCTTGCCCAGTCCGGCCGCGGCGGCGCTGATCGCCGGTCTGGTCTGGATCGCCACCGATCTGCGCGAAACGCGCTGGATTTCGGCGAGCGGCCACGATCTCGCCTGGCCGACCTTCGTGCTGACGGTATACGCAGGCTTGACGATGATCTCGAATGCGCCGTTCTACAGCTTCAAGGACATCAACCTGCGGCGCAGCGTGCCCTTCGTGTTCGTGATCGGGGTGATGCTGCTGTTCGTGCTGATCTCGTCCGATCCGCCGATCGTGCTGTTCTCGCTGTTCCTCGCCTACGGGATTTCCGGCCACGTGCTGTGGCTCTGGCGCTGGCGCAGCGGCCGCGAGGCACCCTGGAAGCGGCCGCGCGACAATTCGGCGTCCTGATGTAGAATCCCTGGTTCCCTGCGAACAGTCTTTTTCCTCACGAGCAGCCGCGACCGATGAAGTCCCGCAAGCCGTTCGTCGCCGGTAACTGGAAGATGAACGGCGACATCGTCACCAACGAGCACCTGTTCACCGCCCTGCGGACGGCGCTCGAGCGTGCCTCGATCTCCCAGGTCGACGTCGTCGTCTGCCCGCCGTTTCCCTACCTGGGGCAGGCCGGTGCCTGGCTTGGCGACACCGGCATTGCCTGGGGCGGACAGAATGTCGCAGCCGCCCCCAACG
>JBAYOD010000147.1:0-7789 GCA_041678445.1 Burkholderiaceae bacterium
CTGCGGCACGAGCCCTCGCTGGGCCGTCGGTGTCGACGGCCTCCGCGGTCGTTTCGACACGGGCGCTGGCTTCGGGTTTGGCTTGCGCCCCGGTTGCGGGCCTGGCTTCCACTCCAGCGTCGGCCCTGGTCTCGATCCGGATCAGCACCGAGCCGACTGCCAGCATCTGCCCAGCCTCGCCGGTCAGCTCCGTGACCGTGCCGGCCACGGGTGACGGAATCTCGACGCTGGCCTTGTCGGTCATGACGACGGCCAGGGACTGATCCTCGGCAACGGCCTCGCCGGATTGGACCAGCCACTCGACCAGTTCGACTTCGGCGATGCCTTCGCCGATGTCGGGCACCTTGATCAGGTGTGCGCTCATCTCAGGCCTCCATCGCCCGGCGCAGCGCGGCTCCGACCCGTTGCGGTCCGGGGAAGTAGGCCCACTCCTGGGCGTGGGGGTACGGCGTGTCCCAGCCGGTGACGCGTTCGATCGGTGTCTCGAGATGAAAGAAGCAATGCTCCTGCACCAGCGCGACCAGCTCGGCACCGAAACCGCTGGAGCGCGTCGCCTCGTGCACCACGACACAGCGGCCGGTCTTCTTCACCGAGGTGACGATGGCGTCGAGGTCGAGCGGCCACAGACTGCGCAGATCGATGATCTCGGCATCGATGCCGGTTTCGGCGGCGGCTGCTTCGGCGACGTGGACCATGGTGCCGTAGGCCAGTACGGTGAGGTCGGCCCCCTGGCGACGCACCGCAGCCGACTCCAGCGGCACGGTGTAGTAACCCTCGGGCACTTCGCCGAGCGGGTGCTGCGACCAGGGCACCAGCGGTCGCTCGTGGTGCCCATCGAACGGGCCGTTGTAGAGTCGCTTGGGTTCGAGAAAGATCACCGGGTCGTCGGATTCGATCGACGCGATCAGCAGGCCCTTGGCATCGTAGGGGTTCGACGGCATCACGGTGCGCAGCCCGCAGACGTGCGTGAACAGGACCTCGGGGCTCTGGCTGTGGGTCTGGCCGCCGTAGATGCCGCCGCCGCTGGGCATCCGGATGGTGATCGGGGTGGTGAAGTCGCCCGCCGACCGGTGGCGCAACCGGGCGGCTTCGGACACGATCTGGTCATAGGCCGGGTAGGCGTAGTCGGCGAACTGGATCTCGACCACCGGGCGCAATCCATAGGCAGCCATGCCGATTGCCGTACCCACGATGCCCCCTTCGGAGATCGGTGCGTCGAACACCCGTGTGCGTCCGTACCTGGCCTGCAGGCCCTCGGTGCAGCGGAACACGCCGCCGAAGTAGCCGACGTCCTCGCCGTAGATGACGACGTCGGGGTTGCGCTCGAGCATCACGTCCATCGCCGAGCGCAGCGCCTGGATCATCGTCATGCGGGTGGTGGTGCTTGCGCCGGGAGCAGCAGGCCTGTTCATGATTCGGCTCCCATCATGGCTTCCAGTTGCTCGCGCTGGCTGCGCAGGTGCGCCGGCATGTCCTTGTAGACGTCGTCGAACATGCTCACCGCCGGGGGCACGCGGCCGTCGGCGATCGTGCCGCAGGCTTCGGCTTCCTTGAGCGCGGCAGCCACTTCGGCAGTCAGCGCCTGTCTGAGTTCCTCGCCCTGTTGCTCCGACCATTCACCGATCGTGACCAGATGACGCTCGAGTCGTTCGATCGGGTCGCCGAGCGGGAAACGCTTCCAGTCGTCGGCGGGTCGGTACTTCGACGGATCGTCGGAGGTCGAATGCGCACCGGCGCGGTAGGTGACCCACTCGATCAGCGTGGGTCCGCAGTTGTGGCGTGCACGATCGGCTGCCCACTTCGAGGCAGCATAGACGGCCAGGAAGTCGTTGCCGTCCACCCGCATCGACGCGATGCCGGCACCCACGCCGCGTGCAGCGAAGGTGGCGCGACCGCCGCCGGCGATTGCCTGGAAGGTGGAGATCGCCCACTGGTTGTTGACGACGTTCAGGATCACCGGTGCCCGATAGACCTGGGCGAAGGTGAGTGCATTGTGGAAATCGGGCTCGGCCGTCGAGCCGTCGCCGATCCAGCCGGAAGCAATCTTCGTATCGCCCTTGATCGCCGAAGCCATCGCCCAGCCCACTGCCTGGATGAACTGCGTGGCCAGGTTGCCCGAGACGGAGAAGAAGCCGTCCTTGCGCCGCGAGTACAGCACTGGCAACTGGCGGCCCTTGAGCGGATCGCAGACATTGGACAGCAACTGGCAGATCAGCTCGACCAGCGATACGTCGCGCGCGATCAGCAGGCCTTGCTGGCGGTACGAGGGAAAGCACATGTCGCCGTCACGCAGGGCCATCGAATGGGCCACGGCAACCGCTTCCTCGCCCAGGCACTGCATGTAGAAGGAAATCTTCTTCTGGCGCTGGGCGACCAGCATGCGGGCATCGAAGATGCGCGTCTTGAGCATCGCGCGCAGCCCGGTACGCAACTGGTCGGCATCGAGCCCGGGCGCCCAGGGCCCGACCGCACGGCCGTCGTCATCGAGCACCCGCACCAGCGAGGTGGCGAGCTCGGCCGTCTCGGCGGCGCGCACCTGAATCGGAGGTCGCTCGGCAGCGCCGGCCGGCGTCAGCCGCAGGTAACTGAAGTCGGTGGATTGACCGGGCCGCCCGCTGGGCTCCGGCACATGCAGCCGCAAGGGCTTCGGATCGCTGGACATCTGCGTCGCTCCTCCCGCAATTGTGTCGCAGGCAGTTCGAACTGCAAGGACCGGCGCGTGGCGGATAGCCGGCGCCGGCAAGTCTGCTTTCAGCTTAACGCTGGTGCGGCCAGCGGGGGGTGAAAGGCCTCGCTGCGACGTGGCTATCGGGGCAGGCCCGCCGCCGGCCTACCCTTCGAATTCCCGCAGCCCGCTCAGCGACAGCACCGTGATCGACCCGTATTCGATCGTGACCAGATTGGCGCGTTCGAGGGCCTGCAGGGCCTGGTTGACCCGCTGGCGCGACAGCCCGGTCAGGAAGCCCAGTTCGGCCTGCGAGATTTCCAGGCGCGGGCCGCTGCCCGGATAAAGAAGCGGATTGAACATCTGCGCGAGGCAGCGGGCGACCCGGGCGTCGGGGCCGAGCAGGCGGTCCGATTCGATGGTGGCGACGAACTGGCCCAGCCGCTCGTTCAGCTGCAGCAGAAGGTGGCGGTTGAAGGAGATGCTGGTGTCGAGCAGCCACTGGAAGGTGCTGCGCGGCATGCAGGCGATGCGGCCGGCGCGCAGGGCCACGGCGTCGTAGCGGCGCGGTTCGTCCTTGAGCAGCGAGCCTTCACCGAACCAGCCGCCGGCCGGGACGCCGATGAAGGTGACTGATTTTCCGTCCGGCGAGACGCTGCTGATCTTGACCAGTCCGTCGATTACGCCGAACCAGTGTTCGACGGCGCCCCCCTTGCGGCAGACGTAGTTGCCGCTGCCCAGCTCGCGAATGCCCAGGTCGCGGCGCACGCGGGTCTGCTGAGCGCTATCGAGTTCGCGCATCCAGGGGGTAAGATCGAGAAGGTCGTCGAGTGATCGGGTCACCGGTTGCTGCAGTGGAAACTTTGTCGGACAAGTGACAACTATAACGGTCCTGCTCGCTTAGACTCATTGCAATGGGGCGGCGTGGGCTGCCCCGGCACCCCGGATACGACGGGGTGGAGGAGGAGACAGTGCAACCGGCAGTGCCAGCGAATTCCGCGCCCATCCTGCGCGCTCGCGACATTTCCCTGCGCTTCGGTGGCGTGCATGCGCTTACCGAGGTCGGTTTCGAGGTCCGGCCGGGCGAGTTGTTCTCGATCATCGGGCCCAACGGTGCGGGCAAGACCTCGATGCTGAACTGCATCTCGGGGCGCTACACGCCGACCAGCGGCGGCATCGAGTTCAAGGGACGCGACATCACTCGGCTCACGCCCAACCAGCGGGCGACGCTGGGCCTGGGCCGCACCTTCCAGAACCTGGCATTGTTCAGCCACATGACGGTGCTCGACAACATCATGGTCGGACGCCACCACCTGCTCAAGAGCGGTTTCCTGCGCGGCGGTCTGTACTGGTTCGGCGGGGCGCAGCGCGAGGAGATCGCCCACCGCCGCCACGTCGAGGACATCATCGACTTCCTGGAGATCAGCCCGATCCGCAAGGCGATCGCCGGAACGCTGTCCTATGGCCTGCGCAAGCGCGTCGAGCTGGCGCGCGCCGTCGCGGTCAGACCCGACCTGATCCTGCTCGACGAGCCGATGGCGGGGATGAATCTGGAAGAAAAGGAGGACATGGCCCGCTACATCGTCGACCTCAACGAGGAATGGGGGATGACGGTGATCATGATCGAGCACGACATGGGCGTGGTGATGGACATCTCGCACCGGGTGATGGTGCTCGATTTCGGGCGCAGGATCGCCGACGGCCTGCCGGAGGAGATCATGGACAACGAGCATGTGAAGCGCGCCTACCTGGGCGTCGACGACGACGAGGCCGCGTGATGACCCCCGAATACGGCGACGTCGAGCGCTACGACACCTTCCCGAAGCTGCTGCTGCACAACGCCGAGCGCTGGCCCGACGAGGTGGCGCTGCGCGAGAAGGAGTTCGGGATCTGGAACGAGTTCACCTGGGCCGACTATCGCGACCGCGTCCGCGAGATCGCGCTGGGCCTGCTCGAGCTGGGCGTCAAGCGCGGTGAGGTGGTCGGCATCATCGGCAAGAACCGGCCCGAGATGCTGTGGAGCGAGCTGGCCGCCCATGCTATCGGCGCGATGTCGCTGAGCATCTACCACGACGCGATGCCGCAGGAAGTCGTCTATCTGGTCGACTATGCCGAGATCCGCGTGATGCTGGCCGAGGACGAGGAGCAGGTCGACAAGCTGCTGGAGGTTGTCGAGACTGCGAAGAGCATCGAACGGATCGTCTATTTCGACCCGCGCGGGATGCGCAAGTATCGCGACGAGCGGCTGCTCGACTGGGACGCGCTCAAGGCGATGGCCGGCCAGTTGATGGCGCGCGAACCCGAGCGTTTCGTCCAGGAGGTCGAGCGCGGCAGCGGCGACGACGTCGCGGTGTTGTGCACGACGTCGGGCACGACCTCGAATCCGAAGATCGCGATGCTCCAGGCCGGACCCTTCCTCGGACACTGCGTGTCCTATCTGCGCGCCGACCCGAAGCTGCCGACCGACAACTATGTGTCGGTGCTGCCGCTGCCGTGGATCATGGAGCAGGTCTATGCGGTGGCGCAGGCGCTGATCTCGCGCATCACCGTCAACTTCGTCGAGGAACCCGAGACGATGATGGCCGATCTGCGTGAGATCGGTCCCACCTTCGTGCTGCTGGCGCCGCGGGTCTGGGAGCAGATCGCCGCCGACGTCCGGGCCCGGATGATGGATGCCACGCGCTTCAAGCGCTGGATGTTCGACTTCGGCATGAAGCGCGGCTTGGCGGCGCTCGATGCCGGCCGCCGCTCGCCGCTGGCCGAACTGGTCCTGTTCCGCGCGTTGCGCGACCGGCTGGGCTTCACCTTCCTGAAATCGGCCGCCACCGGCGGTGCGGCGCTCGGGCCCGATACCTTCCGCTTCTTCCAGGCGATGGGGGTGCCGCTGCGCCAGATCTACGGACAGACCGAGCTGGCCGGTGCCTATACCATCCACCGGCCCGACGACATCGATTTCGACAGTGTGGGCCTGCCCTTCGACAACACCGAGATCCGGGTCGATAACCCCGATCCCAATGGCGTGGGCGAGATCGTTGCGCGCAACTCCGGGATGTTCCTTGGTTTCTACCGCAATGAAGAGGCCACCCAGGCCGACGTGCGCGACGGCTGGATGTACACCGGCGATGCCGGTTACATCAAGCAGGAGAACGGCCACCTGGTGGTCATCGACCGGATCCGGGATCTGGCCACCACGTCGACCGGCGCGCGCTTCTCGCCGCAGTTTATCGAGAACAAGCTGAAGTTCTCGCCGTTCATCGCCGAGGCCGTCATCCTGGGTCACGACAAGCCGTGGCTGGCGGCGATCATCTGCATCCGCTACTCGATCGTGTCGAAGTGGGCCGAGCAGCGCAGCATCGCGTTCACGAACTACACCAGCCTGGCTTCCCAGCCGACGGTCTACCGGCTGCTGCGCGAGGAAGTCGAGAAGGTGAACGCGACGCTGCCCGAGCCGCAGCGCATCCGAAAATTCCTGTTGCTCTACAAGGAACTCGACGCCGACGACGGCGAGCTGACCCGCACCCGCAAGGTGCGGCGCAACGTGATCGCTGACAAGTACGCCGACATCATCGATGCGATCTACGGCGATGCGCCGCAGGTGCATGTCGACACGACGATCCGCTTCCAGGACGGCACGACGGCCCGGATCCTCACCGACCTGGTCGTCGAGAAGCTGCTCGACACACCGCCGACCGCCGCGGCTGCGCCGGCCGGCCGGATGGCCGAGGCCGCTGCGCAAGGAGACGAGCGATGAATACCGACCTGCTGGTCCAGTTGCTGGTCAACGGCCTGATCATCGGCACGCTGTATGGCGTGGTCGCCATGTGTTTCGTGCTGATCTACAAGGCCACCCAGATCGTCAACTTCGCGCAGGGCGAGTTCCTGCTGGTCGGCGCCTGGGTCTGCTGGTGGCTGATGACCAGCATGGAGGTGCCCTTCTGGTTGGGCTTTCCGCTTACGCTGGCCTTCATGACCGTGTTCGGCATCCTGATCCAGGTGATCGTGCTCAGGCCGTTGATCGGCGAGCCGATCATCTCGGTGATCATGGTCACGATCGGCCTGTCGATCTTCCTGCAGGCGATGATGAAGTGGATCTTCGGCGTCTGGGCCAAGCCCTTTCCCGAGGTCTTCGATACCAAGTCGATCAATGTCCTGGGCCTGAACGTGCAGACGCCCTACATCATGTCGATGGCGATCTCGCTGATCATCATGGTCGGCTTCGCGTGGTTCTTCAAGTTCTCGCGGATGGGGCTGGCGATGCGCGCCACGGCGTTCAACCAGCAGGTTGCGCAGAGCCTGGGGATCTCGGTCAGAACGGTGTTTGCCGCCTCGTGGGCGATCTCGGCGGTCGTCTCGGCGTTGGCCGGGGTCGTGGTCGGGATGGTCAACGGTGTGTCGCAGGCCCTGTCGTTCTTCGGGATCAAGGTGTTCCCGGTGGTCATCCTGGGCGGGCTCGACTCGATCATCGGCGCCATCCTCGGCGGCCTGATCATCGGCGTGCTCGAGAACCTCGCGGAGTTCGCCGACAGCCAGTACCTGAACTGGGGCAACCTGTACACGGTCGCACCGTTCTATGCGCTGATCATCATCCTGATGATCAAGCCCTACGGCCTGTTCGGCACCAAGCAGATCGAGAGGATCTGATCGATGGCCTCGACCTCCACGGCGCTGATTCCCTGCGGGCAGTACAAGACCAGCTATCGCAGGGACACGACGATCTTCCCCACGCCGGCGTCGCGCGGCTTCGCGATTGCGGCGGTGCTGCTGCTGTGCCTGGCGCCGCTGACGATCGGTGGCAAGCAACTGCTCAGCGACTATCACCTGAACCTGCTGATCCAGATCGGCTACTACGGCATCGCCGCGCTGGGGCTGAACATCCTGGTCGGCTTCACCGGGCAGATCTCGCTGGGCCATGCTGCCTTCTTCGGCTTCGGCGCCTTCGCATCGGCCTGGCTGAGCAATTCGCACGGCGTGCCGGTGTTCTGGGCGATTCCGCTGGCCGGCGTCATGACCACCGTGGTCGGAATGATCTTCGGTATCCCTGCGGCGCGCATCAAGGGCCTGTACCTGGCGATCGCCACCTTCGCCGCGCAGTTCATCCTCGAGGATTTCTTCGCGCGCGCCGAC
>JBAYOD010000148.1:0-7776 GCA_041678445.1 Burkholderiaceae bacterium
CGATACCACGCCGATGCGGCCCTTGCGGTGAATATGGCCGGGCATGATACCGATCTTGAGCTCGTCGGGCGTGATCACCCCGGGGCAATTGGGCCCAAGCAGCAGCGTCTTGCTGTGGGTCTTGCGCATGCGGTCGCGCACGATGATCATGTCGCGCACCGGAATGCCCTCGGTGATGCAGATCACCAGGTCGAGCCCGGCATCGACCGCTTCCTGGATCGCCGCCGCCGCGCCGGCCGGCGGCACGTAGATCACCGACACGGTGGCGCCGGTCTCGGCCCTGGCTTCGGCCACGGTGGCGTAGATCGGCAGACCGTCGAAGTTCTCGCCGGCCTTCTTCGGGTTCACGCCCGCCACGAAACCGGCCTTGCCGTTGGCGTAGTCCCGGCACATCCGCGTGTGGAACTGACCCGTCTTGCCAGTGATGCCCTGGGTGATGACCTTGGTGTTCTTGTCGATCAGGATGCTCATCAGGTGATCCTCGTTATTGGCCGGCCGCAGCGGCCACGACCTTCTGGGCCGCCTCGGCCATCGTGTCGGCCGAGATGATCGGCAGGCCCGAATCGGCCAGCAGCTTCTTGCCCATTTCCTCGTTCGTGCCCTTCATCCGCACGACCAGCGGCACTTTCAGGCCCACCGCCCGGCTGGCGGCGATGACCCCCTCGGCAATGACGTCGCAGCGCATGATGCCGCCGAAGATGTTGACCAGGATGGCCTGCAGGTTGGGGTTGCGCAGCATGATCTTGAAGGCCTCGGTGACCTTCTCGGTGGTCGCGCCGCCGCCGACGTCGAGAAAGTTGGCCGGCTCGCCGCCGAACAGCTTGATCGTGTCCATGGTGGCCATTGCCAGGCCGGCACCGTTGACCAGGCAGCCGATGTTGCCGTCGAGCTGGATGTAGGCGAGGTCGTACTTGCTGGCCTCGATCTCGGCCGGGTTCTCCTCGTCGAGATCGCGCAGCTCGACGATCTCGGGATGGCGGAACAGGGCGTTCGAGTCGAAGTTCAGCTTGGCGTCGAGCGCCACCACCTTGCCGTCGCCGGTGAGGATCAGCGGATTGATCTCGGCCAGCGAGGCGTCGGTTTCCCAGAAGGCCCGGTACAGGCCATGGAACACGGCGCGCGCCTGCGGCAGGCTTTCGGCCGGGATGCCGATCTTCGTGGCGATCTCGTCGGCTTCGGCGTCGGTCAGGCCGGCAGCCGGATCGATGAAGACCTTGTGCAGCAGCTCGGGCGTCTTCTCGGCCACTTCCTCGATGTCCATCCCGCCTTCGCTGGAGGCCATCAACGCCACCCGCTGGCTGACCCGGTCGACGACCAGACCGACGTACAGCTCGGTGCGGATGTCGGCGCCCTCTTCGATCAGCAGCCGACGCACTTTCTGGCCCCCGGCATCGGTCTGGTGGGTCACCAGCTGCATGCCGAGAATCTCGCTGGACAGCGTACGAACCTCGTCGATGGAGCGGGCCAGCTTGACGCCACCGCCCTTGCCGCGGCCGCCGGCGTGGATCTGCGCCTTCACGACCCAGACCGGTCCGCCGAGCGTTTCGGCGGCCTTGACGGCTTCGTCGACCGAGAAGCACGGAATGCCGCGCGGCACGGCCACACCGTACTTCTTCAGGATCTCCTTGCCCTGGTACTCATGAATCTTCACGATTACTCCCCCATCGACGCTCGGGTTTCTTGACGGATTGCGCACTTGGCGCCGGCCGGCGGGTGCCGGCTGGCGGGTTGCCGGTCCGGACGGACACCGGACGGATCGCACGGCCGACTGGCGTCGACCAGCCGGGCGCCGGAGGCCCGGCAGGAAAGCTTGAAATTTTAGCACGCGAGGCCAGGTGGCCCGGGCACACGGCCCGTCAGCTTTCGCTGCCGATCACCTTGTGGACGACATCCGCCGCGAAGCCGCGCGCCCGCAGGAAGCGGTATTGGCGCGCGCGCGCCTGCGGCGAATCGGCAGCCGTACCGAATCGACGCTGCCACAGCGCCCGGGCCCGGTCGAGTTCGGTTTCGCGCAACGTGGCAAGCCGGTCTTCGAACAAGGCCTCGTCGATGGCATGGCCACGCAACTCGTGCCGGATCAGTTCGCTGCCGAAGCGCCCGGCCTTGCGATGGACGACCGATTCGGCAAAACGCTCATTCGACAGCCAGCCAGCCCGTTCAAGCTCGTCGAGCAATCGTTCGAGCTGGTCTTCGGATTCGGCGTGCGGCAGGAGCTTGCGGCGCAGTTCTAGACGGCTGTGCTCGCGCCGCGACAGGTGGCGCAGCGCCCTGCCCTTCAGCGATGGCGCTTCCCTCAAGCGCCTGCCTCAAGCCGCTTCTTCGGCCTTGCCGCGGCCGGCGACCCCGAAGTGCTCGCGCACCCGGTTCTCGATCTCGAGGGCCATTTCCTGACGCTCGCGCAGGTATTCGCGAACGTTGTCCTTGCCCTGGCCGATGCGCTCGCCGCCATAGCTGTACCAGGCGCCGCTCTTCTCGACGACGTTGCAGGCGACGCCGAGGTCGATGATCTCGCCCTCGCGCGAGATGCCTTCGCCATAGAGGATGTCGAACTCGGCCTGCTTGAACGGCGGCGCGACCTTGTTCTTGACGACCTTCACCCGGGTTTCGTTGCCGCTGATCACGTCGCCCTTCTTGATGGCGCCGATGCGGCGGATGTCGAGCCGCACCGAGGCATAGAACTTCAGGGCGTTGCCGCCGGTGGTGGTTTCCGGGTTGCCGAACATGACCCCGATCTTCATCCGGATCTGGTTGATGAAGATGACCAGGCAGTTGGTGCGCTTGATCGTTCCGGTGAGCTTGCGCAGCGCCTGCGACATCAGGCGCGCCTGCAGGCCCGGCAGCGAATCGCCCATCTCGCCTTCGATCTCCGCCTTCGGGGTGAGGGCCGCGACCGAGTCGATGACGATGAGATCGACCGAGCCCGAACGCACCAGTGCGTCGGTGATCTCGAGAGCCTGCTCGCCGGTGTCGGGCTGCGAGATCAGCAGTTCGTCGAGTTCGACGCCCAGCCGGGCGGCGTACTGGACGTCGAGCGCGTGCTCGGCGTCGATGAAGGCGCAGGTGCCACCGAGCTTCTGCATCTCGGCGATGACCTGCAGTGTGAGCGTGGTCTTGCCGGAGGACTCGGGACCGTAGATCTCGACGACCCGGCCGCGCGGCAGGCCGCCGACACCGAGCGCGATGTCGAGACCCAGCGAACCGGTGGACACCACCTGGATGTCGCGCTCGACCTCGGCATCGGAAAACTTCATGACCGCGCCCTTGCCGAACTGCTTTTCGATCTGGGCCAGCGCGGCGCTCAGCGCCTTGCCGCGCTCGGTACGGGATTTCGCGTCGTTCTTCGCGTCGTTCATTTCGATGACTTTTTCCATTGGGCTGGCTCTCATGCGGTCCAGGACAGATTGGACCCGATTATTGCACAGCCATACTGTATAAACAATCAGTCTTTCGACTTAGGCCGGGGCTCATGTCCAGGCAAACCCTCCCGCTCAGGTCAGCGCGATCGCGATCAGCCGCTCACGCGCGCGGCGCAGTGCATGCAGCGCGGCATGAGCGCGCACGCGCGGCCGGTCGCCCGCGAAGTGAACGGTCTCGGTTCTCAGCGGGGCATCGAGCGCGGCCCAGCCAAAGCAGACCGTGCCGACCGGCTTGCCTGGCACCGCACCGCCGGGCCCGGCAATGCCGGTGACCGACAGCGCGAACTGGGCGCGGCTGTGCGCCAGGGCGCCCTCGGCCATTTCGCTGGCGGTCTGCTCGCTGACCGCGCCATGATGCTTCAGCGTATCGGCCGACACGCCCAGTTGGGCGATCTTGGCGGCGTTGCTGTACGTGATGAAGCCGCGCTCGAACCAGTCGCTGGCCCCGCCGGTTTCGGTCAGCGCCCGGCAGATCAGGCCGCCGGTGCACGATTCGGCGCAGGCGATCGTCCAGCCGCGGGCGCGCAGGGCGTGGCCGAGCGCCACCGCCGCCTCGATCACCTGGTGTTCGAGGTCGAAGAGGGCCTCCTCCGATTGCGAGGGCTTCATCGGCGGCGGGTCCCTGGACGGCGGATTCATTGCATTCCTCCGGGCATCGCGACCGCCCTGGCCGGGGCCAGGATCAGCGCAAAGACCAGCAGCGTGAAGAGGGCTGCGAGCAGGTCGTCGAACATCGTACCGAAGCCGTTGCGGAAACGGGCATCGTAGTACCTGATCGGCGGTGGCTTGACGATGTCGAAGAACCGGAACAGCACGAAGGCGCCGAACTGGGCGAAACCGCTGGCAGGCACGAACAGCAGCACCAGCCAGAACGCCACGATCTCGTCCCAGACGATGGCGCCGGGATCGGCCACGCCGAGGTCACGCGCGGTCCGTTCGCAAGCCCAGATGCCAATGACGAAGCCGGCCACCAGGATCGCCGCCCAATGGGCTGGCGCCAGCAGCGGATCGACGACCACGAAGACCAGCCAGGCCCACAGCGTGCCGACCGTGCCCGGCGCCACCGGCGACAGGCCGCTGCCGAAACCGAGCGCGATGGCATGCGAGGCCCGCGACCACATGAAGGCCACGCTCGGGCGTGGCCGCCCGGAGTCAGACGAAGTGGTCGAAGGCATGGCCATGCCAGCGCAGCGGTCGACCCCGGTCGTCGACGATGCGCAGCGACTCGCCGGCTTCGAAGGCACCGATGCGTGCCAGCGGCAGGCCAAGCCGGCCGCCGATCGCCTCGATGGCCGTGCGGTTCTCGGGGGCCGCGGCGAACAGCAGCTCGTAGTCGTCGCCGCCGGCGAGCGCCAGGGTCATGGCCTGGGTCTCGGGCAGGCCGGCCAGCGCACCTGCGCAGGGCACAGCCGACCAGTCGACGACGGCGCCCAGTCGCGAGCGCTCCAGCAGATGGCCCAGATCGCCGACCAGGCCGTCGGAAACATCGATTGCGGCACGGGCCAGGTGACGCAGCGCCAGGCCCAGCGCCACCCGCGGCTGCGGGCGGTCGAGCCGCAGCCGCGCCGGGTGGCCGTCGGCCAGGGGCCGGCCGGCGCGCCGTTCGGCCACCGCGAACGCAGCGGCCCCCAGCTCGCCCGAAACCCACAGGTCGTCACTGGGCTGGGCGCCATCGCGGCGCAGTGCAGCACCGGCCGGCACCCGGCCGATGATCGTGACGCAGATGTTGAGCGGGCCGCGCGTGGTGTCGCCGCCGATCAGTTCGCAGCCAAAGGTATCGGCCAGCGCGAACAATCCGTCGCTGAATGCTGCCAGCCAGGCTTCGTCGACTTGCGGCAGGGCCAATGCCAGCGTGAAGGCGGCCGGCTCGGCACCCATCGCAGCAAGGTCGGACAGGTTGACTGCGAGCGCCTTGTGGCCGAGCGCTGCCGGATCGACGTCGTCGAAGACATGCCGGCCGCCGACCAGCATGTCGGTGGCGATGGCCAGCGTGCCTGCGCCGCCGTCGAGCAGCGCGCAATCGTCGCCGATGCCCAGACGGGCATGGCGGGGCGGGCCGCGGTCGAAGAAGCGGCCGATCAGTGCGAATTCACCGAGCGGGGCGCTCACGCCCGCCCACCCGCCTCGTGCGGCCGCAACTGCAGCGCAACGCGATCGAGCACGCCGTTGACGTACTTGTAGCCATCGGTGCCACCGAAAGTCTTGGTCAGCTCGACGGCCTCGTTGATGACGACCCGGTAAGGCACCTCCGGCATGCGCAGCAACTCGAACGCGCTGACCAGCAGCACCGCATGCTCGACCGGACTGAGCTGCGTGCTCTTGCGGTCCAGGTAGGGAACGATCGCCTCGTCGAGCTCGACCGCCGATTCGAGCGTGCCGTGCAGCAGTGCCTTGAAGTAGTCGACGTCGGCCTTGGCGAAGCCGGGCGTGCTCTCGGCCACATGCGCTTCGATCACGCCCGCGTCCTCGCCCGCCAGCAACCACTGGTACAGGCCCTGGACGGCCATCTCACGCGCGCGGCGCCTCGCATTCTTCGGCGCCGTGCCGCCGGCACCGCCGCGCGCCTCGCCTCGCCGAGTCACCATCAATGCGCCCGCTTGCCGCCGCGACGACCGTCGTCATCGCCTTCGCCGTTCTCATCATCGTCGTCGTCTTCGTCGTCGTCGTCCTCATCGTCGTCGTCGTCGAAGTCGTCATCGTCATCGTCATCGTCATCGTCGAAGTCGTCGTCAGCAACCAGCGTGGACATCGACAGCGCCATGTTGGCCATCTCGACGGCGACCCGGGCCGCATCGGCGCCCTTCTCGGCCGCCCGCACCTCGGCCTGTTCCTCATCCTCGGTGGTCAGGATGGCGTTGGCGATCGGCAGGTTGAAGTCGAGTGCGACCCGACTGATGCCGGCAGCACTCTCGTTGGAAACGACCTCGAAGTGATAGGTTTCCCCGCGGATGACGGCGCCGAGCGCGATCAGCGCGTCGAAACCGCCCGAGGCGGCCAGCCGCTGCAGCACCACGGGCACTTCCAGAGCCCCCGGCACGGTGCACACGAAGATGTCCCCGGCGTCGACGCCGAGATCGATCAGTTCGGTCAGGCAGGCCTCGCGCAGCGCGTTGCCGACCGGCTCGTTGAAGCGGGCCTGGACAATGCCGATGCGCAATCCCACACCGTCCAGATCCGATTGGAAGATTCCGATTTCCATTGTATTCATTGCTCCTGGGGAGGACCGGGCTCGAAACCGACCACTTCGAGATCGAATCCGGTCATGCTGGGAATCTTGCGCGGCGCCGACAGCAGCCGCATCCGGCTGACGCCCTGGTCCTTCAGGATCTGGGCGCCGATGCCGTAGGTGCGCAGATCCATCCGCGGCGTCCTGCGCGGCGGGGGATTGCCACTGGCCACGGCGTCGCCGGTGGTAAGGGTCTGGAACAGGATCCCGGCCGGCTGCGCGCAGTTCAGCAGCACGGCCACGCCACTGCCGTGCGATGCAATCCGGCGCAGGGCCGCAGCCAGCGGCCACGAGTGCCCGGCAGCCTGTTCGTCGATCAGATCCAGGACGGTCAGCGGCTCGTGGACCCGTACCAGCGCCTCACGCTCGGCCGAAATCTCCCCGCAGCGCAGCACCAGGTGCGGCGCGCCGTCCAGCTTGTCGCGGTAGGCGGTCAGCGTGAACGGCCCCCAGGCGGTCTGTACCGGTCGCTCCGACAGCCGCTCGATCAGGCTCTCGGTACCGTTGCGGTAATGGATCAGGTCGGCGATCGTGCCGATCTTCAGGCCGTGCTCCCGCCCGAACCCGATCAGGTCGGGCAGGCGCGCCATCGTGCCGTCGTCCTTGAGGATCTCGCAGATGACGGCCGCCGGCGTGAGCCCGGCCAGGGCGGCCAGGTCGCAGCCGGCCTCGGTATGGCCGGCGCGCATCAGCACGCCGCCAGGCTGCGCCTTGAGCGGAAAGATGTGACCGGGCTGGACGATGTCTTCGGGGCGCGCCTCGGGGGCAACCGCCGCCAGGACCGTGCGCGCCCGGTCGGCCGCCGAGATGCCGGTGCTCACCCCCTCGGCGGCTTCGATCGACACGGTGAAGTTGGTGCCATGCACGGAACTGTTGGCCGACACCATCAAGGGCAGCCTGAGCTGGCGGCAGCGCTCCTCGGTGAGCGTCAGGCAGATCAGGCCGCGCCCGAAGCGGGCCATGAAGTTGATCGCCTCGGGCGTCGCGAAGTCGGCCGCGAGCACCAGGTCGCCTTCGTTCTCGCGGTCTTCCTCGTCCACGAGGATGACCATCCGGCCGGCCTTCAGCTCGGCAATGATCTCGGCAGTGCTGGCAAGTGTCATGACGGCATTCTACGCTGTCGCTTCGCCCGGC
>JBAYOD010000149.1:0-7770 GCA_041678445.1 Burkholderiaceae bacterium
ATCTGACTTGCCGCCGACTGTCTGAGCGCAGCGAGCGCCGCGCAGCGGCGGGAGCGAAGCGAGTTTCGGCGGCAGGCCACGAGCGCGAGCATCGCAGGGTACCCCGCGAAGCGGGGCAAGCACCCGGCGTGCGCCGAAAGCCTCGCCCCGCGTCCGGGCCCGCCACGCCTCGTCGCTCGAACGCGAAGGGGTATGAGCGCGCGGAGGATGATGCGCAGCGGATCAGTTATCCTCGATCCGACACGACTTTCATCAGAACCATGTCCGACGAATCACCGGGCGCCGAGACCCGGCGGCCGCTGTTCGAACGCCTCGCGGCGCTGTTGTTGCGCGTTCCCGAAGATCGCGAACAACTGCTCGAGGTGCTGCGCCAGGCACACGATCGTTCACTGCTCGACGACGACGCGCTGTCGATGATCCAGGGCGTGCTACAGGTTGCCGAACTGTCGGCCGGCGACGTCATGGTGCCACGCGCCCAGATGGACGTCATCGACATCTCGGAGCCGCCGGACAGCATCCTGCCCAAGGTGATCGCAACCGCCCATTCGCGCTTTCCGGTCGTCGACGGCGATCGCGACAACGTCGTCGGAATCCTGCACGCCAAGCTGCTGCTGCGGCTGTACGGCGAACCGACCACCACCTTGAGTGAACTGCTGCAACCGCCGGTCTTCATCCCCGAATCCAAGCGGCTCAACGTCCTGCTGCGCGAGTTCCGCGCCAACCACACCCACCTCGCAGTCATCGTCGACGAGTACGGCGGCACGGCCGGTCTGATCACCATCGAGGACGTGCTCGAGCAGATCGTCGGCGACATCGAGGACGAATTCGACTCCGACGAGACTGCCGATCACATTGTCGAGCTCGCTCCCGGTCCGCACGGTGAGCGCTGGCAGGTCCGCGCGCTCGCCGACATCGAACGGCTGAATGCGGTCGCAGGCAGCGACCTGCCGCAAGACGAGGCCGATACGGTCGGCGGACTGGTCACCTGTGCGCTGGGCCGCATCCCGGAACGCGGCGAACGGATCGAGATCGGCGGCCTGGGCTTCGAAGTCCTGCAGGCCGGCGCCCGTCAGGTAGAACTGCTGTGCGTCGAACGGCTCCCGGCACCGCCACCGGAAGTCGAGCAGTCCGACACGAACTGAGCGACCACCGTCCGATGCCGCCCGGCCACGCGCACCGCCCGACGGCGTCCGGCGACCCGCACCACCCGATGTCCGGCGATCGGCCCGGGCTGCCGTGAACAGGATCGCCCTGCCCGCTGCGGCCTTTGCTGCCGGCCTCGTTCATGCGGCTTCGTTTGCCCCCCTGAACCTGTGGTGGCTGCAACTGCTGGCCCTGGCTGCCGGGCTGCGCCTGGCCTGCCACAGCCGCAGCCCGGGCTGGAGCGGCTGGCTGTTCGGCTTCGGCTGGTTCGTCAGCGGTGTGGCCTGGCTGTACATCAGCATGCACCGCTACGGCGGAATGCCGGCGCCGCTCGCGGCAACCGCGCTGGCCCTGTTCGCCCTCTACCTGGGCGCCTTCGCGGCGGCCAGTTTCGCTCTGGCGGCGCCGGCGCTGCGCGCCGTGCTGAATGGCCACACGACGCGCGCCGCCGGTGTCGTGGCCGCCGTACTGGGCTTCGCGGCACTGTGGGGCGCTTCGGAGCTGGCCCGCGGCTGGCTGTTCACCGGCTTTCCCTGGCTGTCGGCAGGCTACGCGCATGTCGACGGTCCACTGGCCGGCGCAGCACCCTGGGTCGGTGTGCATGGGGTCGGGGCGCTGGCGGCAGCGGTCGCCGCGGCGCTGGCCCTCGTCGGGCCACGGCCTGACAACGTCGGGCCACGGCCTCCTGGCAAGCGCCGCGTCATGGCCGCCCTCATCGCGATCGCAGCGCTGCCGCTGGCCGCCGGCCTGGCGCTGGCCCCGATCCACTGGTCTGAACCGGTCGGCGAACCGATCGAGGTCCGCCTGCTGCAGGGCAACGTGCCCCAGCAGATGAAGTTCGACCCGCAGCGCAGCCTGGCCGCCATGCAAGCCTACGCCAACGCCATTGCCGCGGCACCGGCCGACCTGGTCGTGCTGCCCGAAACCGCCTGGACACTGCCCTGGTCACGGACGCCGGCCGCGATCGCCGACCGGATCACCGGCTCGCTGGCCGAGGGTGCAGTGGCCACAATCGGTATGCCACTGCCGGCCAGCGACCGGCGCGGCCAGCCGACCCTGTCCAACAGCGTGGCCGCGATCGGCCGGCACGGGCCGCTGGCCTGGCGTTACGACAAGCGCCACCTCGTGCCTTTCGGCGAATTCGTGCCACCCGGCTTCGGCTGGTTCGTCCGGATGATGGCGATCCCGCTCGGCGACTTCGGGCGCGGCGGCCCGGACCAGCCCGCACTCACGGTGCGCGACCAGCAGGTCGCCTTCAACATCTGCTACGAGGACATCTTCGGCGAACTGCTGGCACCGCAGGTGCGCGCCGGCGCCACCATTCTGGTGAACGTCACCAACATCGCCTGGTTCGGCGACTCGCATGCCCTGCCCCAGCATCTGCAGATCGCCCGGATGCGGGCCATCGAACTGGCCCGGCCGATGCTGCGCGCAACCAATACCGGCGTGACCGCTGCGATCGACGCCCGCGGCCGGGTCGAGGCCGCGCTCGAACATTACAGCGAAGGGGCATTGACGGTCTCGCTGCGCGGCGCCACCGGCCTGACACCCTATGCGCGCGCCGGCACGCTGGCACCGCTGGCGCTCGTCGCGCTGTTCGCGCTGGCGGCACGCGTCCTGCGAAACCGGCCAGACCGCGGCGGAGCCGCACGCCCCCGCCCCACCCGCGCCGGCGCAGCGTCGTCGAAAGGGCTGCCGCGCTAGAATTGCGGTCTTTGCCAGCCAGCCCCGACCGGGCCCGCCTTGCCGATGCTCACTTTCCAGCAGATGATCCTGCGCCTGCAGGCGTACTGGGACCAACGTGGCTGCGCGCTGCTGCAGCCCTACGACATGGAGGTCGGCGCCGGCACCTTCCACACCGCGACCTTCCTGCGCGCCATCGGCCCCGAGCCGTGGCGGGCCGCCTACGTGCAGCCGTCGCGCCGCCCCAAGGATGGCCGCTACGGCGACAACCCGAACCGGCTGCAGCATTACTACCAGTACCAGGTCGTGCTCAAGCCGTCGCCGCCCGACATCCTCGATCTCTACCTCGACTCGCTGACGGCAATCGGCATCGACCTGCAGGCCAATGACGTACGCTTCGTCGAGGACGACTGGGAGTCGCCGACCCTGGGCGCCTGGGGGCTGGGCTGGGAGGTCTGGCTCAACGGGATGGAGATCACCCAGTTCACCTATTTCCAGGAGGTCGGCTCGCTGAAGTGCGAACCGGTCACCGGCGAGATCACCTACGGGCTCGAACGGCTGGCGATGTATCTGCAGCAGGTCGAGAGCGTCTACGACCTGGTCTGGACCGAGGGCGTCAGCTACCGCGACGTCTTCCACCAGAACGAGGTCGAGCAATCGACCTACAACTTCGAGCACTCGAACGCGCCGATGCTGTTCCGGCACTTCGACGAGTACGAAGCCGAAGCCCGGCGCCTGATCGAGGCCGACCTCGCGCTGCCGGCCTACGAGATGGTCCTGAAGTGCTCACACACCTTCAACCTGCTCGATGCGCGCGGCGCGATCTCGGTGACCGAACGGGCCGCCTACATCGGCCGGGTGCGGGCCCTGGCCCGGGCGGTCGCCCAGGCCTATCACGACTCCCGCGAGCGGCTGGGTTTCCCGATGCTCGCCGCCGCCAACGCTACTGCCTGACCCCTGCTGCCCGACACCGTGACCGCTGCCCCGCTTTCCGCCGCCCCGCCCTCCGCCGCCTCAGTGACCAGCGCCGCGCTGCTGATCGAACTGCTCACCGAAGAGCTGCCCCCCAAGGCACTTGCCCGGCTCGGCCAGGTCTTCGCCGACGGCATCGCCGACGGGCTGCGCAGCCGCGGGCTGGCCACGGCCGAGGCAAGCGTCGAGCGCTTCGCCACGCCCCGCCGGCTCGCCGTGCGGGTCGCTGCGGTCCGGTCACAGGCGCCCGAGCGCCAGATCGAACAGAAAGGGCCTTCGGTCAAGGTTGCGCTGGACGGCAACGGTCAGCCCACCCAGGCCCTGCTCAAATGGGCCGAACGCCAGGGCGCCGCGCTGGCCCAGCTCGAACGCGCCAGCGACGGCAAGCAGGAGTGCTTCTGGTTTCGCAGCAGCGCCCCCGGCGACCGCCTCGATGACGCACTCGGCGACATCGTGCAGGCGGCGCTCGACCGCCTGCCGATCCCCAAGCTGATGCAGTACCAGCTCGCCGACGGCCGCAGCTCGGTGAGTTTCGTGCGCCCGGTCCACGGCCTGGTCGTGCTGCACGGCGAACGCATCGTGCCGCTCGAACTGTTCGGCGTGCAGTCGGGCCGCAGCACGCGCGGCCACCGCTTCCAGTCGAGTGGCCCCATCGAGCTGACCGACGCGCTGGCCTATGAGGCGCGGCTGCGCGACCCGGGCCGGGTGCTGGCCAGCTTCGAGGACCGCCGCGACTGCATCGCCGGACAGTTGCGCGAACGCAGCGACGCGCTCCACGCCTCGATCGGTACCGGCGAAGTGGTCGACGCCCTGCTCGACGAGGTGACCGCGCTGGTCGAATGGCCGGCCGTCTATGTCGGCCGCTTCGACGAGGCATTCCTGCAGGTGCCGCAGGAATGCCTGATCCTGACGATGCGCACCAACCAGAAGTACTTCCCGCTGTTCGATGCGAACGACCGCCTGCTGTCGAGCTTCCTGATCGTCTCGAACATGGAGGTGGCCGACCCCTCGCCGATCATCGACGGCAACGAGCGGGTGGTCCGGCCGCGCCTGGCTGACGCCCGGTTCTTCTTCGAGCAGGACCTGAAGTCGACGCTCGAATCGCGCGTCGCGAGCCTCGGCTCTGTCGTCTACCACGCCAAGCTCGGCTCGCAGGGCGAACGGGTCGAACGGGTGCGCACGCTGGCCCGCGCAATCGCCGGCATGCTGGGCGCCGATCCGGCACTGGCCGACCGTGCCGCGCTGCTCGCCAAGACCGACCTGCTGACCGGCATGGTCGGCGAGTTCCCCGAACTGCAAGGCATCATGGGCGCCTACTATGCGCGCCACGATGGCGAGCCCGAAGCGGTGGCCACCGCGATCCGCGAGCACTATCAGCCGCGCTTTGCCGGGGACGCCCTGCCCTCGCAGCCCACCGGCCTGGTGCTGGCAATAGCCGACAAGCTCGAAACACTCGCCGGGCTGTTCGGCATCGGCCAGTTGCCCACCGGCGACCGGGATCCGTTCGCGCTGCGCCGCCACGCGCTGGGCCTGATCCGGATGATCGTCGAACAGTCGCTGCCCCTGTCACTGTCGGCCCTGCTCGCCAGCGCCTTCGGCAGCTTCGGCGGCAGGATCGACGACGCCAGCGCGGCCCTGACGGCTTTCATCCACGAACGCCTGGCCGGCTGGCTGCGCGAACATGGTTTCAGCGCCCAGGAGGTGGCCTCGGTCATCGACCAGCATCCCGACCGGCTGGCCGAAGTCCTGCCGCGGCTGCAGGCAGTCCGTGAGTTCTCGGGCCTGCCCGAAGCGCAGGCGCTGGCAGCCGCCAACAAGCGGATCGGTAACCTGCTGCGCAAGGCCGGCGATGCGGCGCCGGCCGCGCCTCAGCCGGCCGCGCTGACCGAGCCGGCCGAACGCGACCTGGCCGAAGTCGTCGACCGCCTTGCGCCACAGGTCGATCAGGCCATGCAGGCGGGCGACTATCGCGGTGCGCTGTCCGTGATGGCCCAGGCACGCGAACCGGTTGATCGTTTCTTCGACGCAGTCATGGTCATGGCCGATGACCCGGCAGTGCGCGCCAACCGGCTGGCGCTGCTCGCCCGGCTGCGCGAGCTGATGAACCGCGTCGCCGACATCTCGAAGCTGTCAGTCTGATGGCGGCCCCGGATCGCGGCGCCCGCGCACGCTTGATCATCCTCGACCGCGACGGCGTCATCAATCACGACAGCGACGCCTACATCAAGAGCCCCGACGAGTGGCAGCCGCTGCCGGGGAGCATCGAAGCGATCGCCCGCCTGTGCAAGGCCGGCTACCGGATCGCAGTGGCCACCAACCAGTCCGGCGTCGCGCGCGGGCTGTTCGACCTCGCCACTCTCGCCGCGATCCACGAGAAGATGCACGCCGCAGTCGAGCGGGCCGGCGGACGCATCGACGCCGTCTTCTTCTGTCCGCACGGACCGGACGACGGCTGCGGCTGCCGCAAGCCGAAATCCGGCATGTTCAACGAAGCGCTTGCGCGCTTCGGGGTGCAGGCCGCCGACACCTGGGCAGTCGGCGACCAGCTGCGCGACCTGCAGGCCGCCCATGCTGCCGGCTGCCGCACGCTGCTGGTGCTCAGCGGCAAGGGCCAGAAGACGATGCAGCACGGCGAGTTGCCACCCGGCACCATCGTGCGCGTCGACCTCGCCGCCTGCGCCGCCGAACTGGCGGCCCAGACCGAGACCTGAGCCGCGGCGATGCGAGGCCAGACTGGATGAGCGGGCGAGCCCGCAGCCTCGCCGAGGCGCAGGGGCGCCAACTGCGCCTGTTCAATTTTCCGCAGCCGCAGGACGACGCGACGCCGTCCGCCCGGACTCGCTGGATCATGCTGGCCGGCCAGCCGGTGAACTGGGCGCTGCAGCGCAGCCAGCGCCGCACGATCGGCATCATCATCGACCGCCACGGCCTGCGCGTCAGCGCCCCGCGCTGGGTGACGCTGACGCAGATCGAACACGCACTGGTCGAGAAATCGGGCTGGATCCTGCGCAAGCTGGCTGAATGGCGCCAGCAGTCGGCCCAGCGCCAGCACACGGCACAGCGCTGGGAGGACGGCGCACCGCTGCGCGTGCTCGGCCAGGCGCTGACGATGCGCCTGGACCCGACGGCCGACGGCGTGCTCCAAGGCGACGACAGCGTGCTCCAGGCTGGCGATACCTTGAAGATCGGCCTGCCTTCCAGCGCCGACGCCGAACAGGTCCGGACAGCGGTCCAGACCTGGCTGCAGCAACGTGCCCGGGCCGTCTTCGCCGAACGCATTCCCGTTTACGCGAACCGCCTGGGCCGTGCACCGCGACGCTGGACGCTGTCGTCGGCCCGCACCCGCTGGGGCAGCTGCTCGGCCGACGGCACGATCCGGCTGAACTGGCGGCTCGTACACTTCCCGCTCGAAATCGTCGACTATGTCATCGCCCACGAGCTGGCGCACCTGCTCGAGATGAACCATGGGCCGCGCTTCTGGGCAACCGTCGCCAAACTGCTGCCGGAGTTCGAGACAGCCCGCGACTGGCTCAGGCGGGCGCCCGATCCGTCGGCCCTGCCACCCCACCCCAGTGAACCCTGATGGAGTCCCCGATGAGAATCCTGCACACCATGCTCCGCGTCGGCGACATGCAGCGCGCAATCGACTTCTACACCAAGGTGCTCGGCATGAACCTGCTGCGCACCACCGAACGCCCGGAGCAAGGCTACTCGCTCGCCTTCGTTGCCTTCGGCCGCGGCAATGCCGAAGGCCAGGGCGAAATCGAGCTGACCTTCAACCATGGCGTGTCGTCCTACGAAATGGGCAGCGCCTACGGCCACATCGCGATCGAGGTGCCCGACGCCTACGGCGCCTGCGAGCGGATCAAGGCGGCCGGCGGCAACGTGACCCGCGAAGCCGGCCCGGTGAAGGGCGGCAACACGGTGATCGCCTTCGTGCAGGATCCGGATGGGTACAAGATCGAGTTGATC
>JBAYOD010000150.1:0-7747 GCA_041678445.1 Burkholderiaceae bacterium
CCGAAATTCATTCCGCGTGGGTAGCCGCCGACGAAGGCTTCGGGAAAGAGGGCGAGTTTCGCCCCTTGCCGGGCGGCCTGCCCGGCCAGTCCGTCGAGCTTGTCCAGCGTCTGGTCCAGACTGCCGGCCACGGGGGCGGCCTGTACGACCGCGACGATCTGTCGTGAGGGAGTCATTCCGCTTCCTTGATGATCATGAGCTTATTTTGTATACAATCGACAATCGAACCTTAGCCCGGTCGCAGGCATGCGTCAACGGGGCAGCCATTCTCGCCGGGGTGCTACCGGTCGGGCAACCGCTTCGCCGAACACCGGGCGATCCTGCAGACTTTCGAAACCGGCAACCCGGGCCTGGCCGGCACGACACCGAAGGATCACATCGGGCACCATGGCGATAAACTCGTCAAGCGCCTGAGAAGGCCCCGCAACTCAAGGACGGATCCCGGTGATCCGCAGCCGTACGCCATGAACCTGCTCGACGCCTCATCCGGCCCCTTCGTCGCCACCTTCCTGCTGCTGATGCTGCTGATCGGAGTCGGCTACACCCGACGCAGGACAAGCATCGGCCTGTTCATGCTCTGGGCCGGGGTGCTCGCCATGCTCGGGATGATCGTTTCGCAGATCCTGCGCGCCCTGTCGGGCTGAACGCCCGCCCGTTTCGCGCGCTTGACAGACCTCCGTCGATCTCTCAGTATTGACTTACACGATTGTCTTACATTAATTGAACGAACCCTTCCGATGGACAGGCAGCCCCCGTTGGGGTTGCCGTATCGTCGTTTCGACGGGTTCGATCCCGGCCAGGGGTATCCGAAGATGAAACGCACACTGTCAAGAATCGTCGCCATCGGACTGCTTGCCGCAGGCACCCTGGGCGGCTTGTCCACAGCCCAGGCCAGCTACCCCGACCGACCGATCCGGATGGTCATTCCGTTCACTCCGGGCGGAGGCACCGACATCCTCGGACGCTACATCGGCTCGGAACTCGAACAGGCGCTCGGTCAGCCCATCGTGGTCGAGAACGTGCCGGGTGCAAACGGCCGGATCGCCCGGCAACTGGTGGCCAAACAGCCCGCAGACGGCTACACGCTGATGCTCGGCAGCAACTCCACGCATGCCATCGCACCCCTGACGACGAACGAGACGATGGCCGACCTGCTGCGCGATTTCGCGCCGGTGAGCATCATCGCCAACACGACCCTGGTGCTTGCAGTCAGCGCGGCCTCGCCGATCACCAACGTCGCCGAGTTCATTGCAGCCACGCGCCAGAAGGAGCTGTCCTACGGTACCTTCGGCCTGGCCTCTTCGCCGCACCTGATGGGCGAGCTGCTGTCGCTCAATGCGTCGGCGCCGATGCTGCACATTCCCTACAAGGGTTCGGCGCCCGCGGTGACCGACGTGCTCGGCGGGCACACCGACAGCGTGTTCCTGACCGTTGCCGCGGTCAGCGAACAGGTTGCCAACGGCCGGCTGCGGGCGCTCGCGATCACCGGCACAAGCCGGATCGAGTCGATGCCCGATGTGCCCACCTTCGCCGAAGCCGGTGTCGCGGGGCTGGAAGACGCGGGCTGGTTCGCCCTGTTCGTTCCGGCCCAGGTGCCCGACGCCATCCGGGAGCGGGTCGCAGCCGCCCTCGCCAAGGTGATCGCCAAACCGGCGGTGCAGCAGCGCCTGGCGACCCTTGGCCTGGAGCCGGTCGGCAGCGCCCCCGAAGCAACCAGGCTCGCCTGGGAGGCCACCGTCAGGCTGGTGCAGGACATCATCGAGAAAACCCGCTTGAAGCTCAACTGAAACCGGCCGATCCCGATGCCACGCACAAGCGCAATCCCGACGGCCCCGGTGCCTGATGAAGGCAGGGACGGCTGGCTCGAGCTGAACGGGCTGCGCTTTCACTACGTCAGCTGGGGACAGCCGCAGTCACCGGCGCTGGTCTGCCTGCACGGCCTGCGCAGCTACGCCCGGACCTTCGCGCCCCTGGCCGCCACGCTGTCCCGGAGCTTCTTCGTCATCGCCCTGGACCAGCGCGGCCGCGGCGAAACCGACTGGGACCCCGATCGCAATTATTACGCCGACCAGTACGTCAGCGATCTGGCCGCTTTCGTCGACAGGCTCGACCTGGCGCGCTTCCACCTGCTCGGCCACTCGATGGGCGGGGTCAACTCGATCCTCTACGCCGCCCGCCATCCCGGGCGGCTGCTCAGCCTGATCCTCGAAGACAGCGGCCCCGGCGCCTCGCAGAACAGCCGGGGCGCCTCACGGATCAACGCCGAACTCGCCAGCACCCCGGCGTCGTTTCCCGATTGGGACAGCGCGCGCGCCTTCTGGCGGTCGATCCGGCCGAACGTCACCGACGCCGCCATCGATTCGCGCGTGGCCAACTCTCTGAAGCAGGGCGCGGACCGCGTCGAATGGCGCCACGACCAGGCCGGCATCGCCCTGTGCCGGCTGACGGGCGACCCGACCCGCACAATGCCCGACCTGTGGCCGTTGATCCCGCAGATCACCTGTCCGGCATTGGTGATCCGGGGCGCCGAGTCGGATTACCTGAGCACCGAAACGCTCACCGCGATGCAGGCCGCCAACCCGCGCCTGCGCGGTATCGAGGTGGCGGGTGCCGGCCACTACGTTCACGATGACCAGCCCGCGGCCTTTCATCGTGCCGTGATCAGCTTTCTCGCCGGACAGGCCACAGCGTCGTGACGGCCACGCTCGCCCCGCTGGGCTCGCTGCCTGTCGAAACCGCCCGGCGCTTCGACGCGATCGGACCGGTCTGGGGCAGCGACATCCCGAAGCACCGCGATCTGGTGATTGCCGCCTACACCCCGCTCGTTGCTGCCGCTCCCCGGGACGGCATCGAGACGGTGCGCGACATCGGCTACGGTGCGCATCCGCGCCAAACCCTGGACATCTTCGCGCCCGCCGGAGCCGACCGGCCGGCAAATGCCGACGTCGTGGTGTTCGTCCACGGCGGCGCGTTCGTGCGTGGCAGGAAGAGCCTCAACGGACTGATCTACGACAATGTCCCGACCTGGTTCTGTCGCCAGGGCTGCATTGGCGTGAACCTCGAATACCGGCTGGCCGACGAGGCCCCCTGGCCGGGCGGTGCCGAAGACCTCGCGCTGGCCATCGCCTGGCTGCGCGCCCATGTCGCCCGCTTCGGCGGCTCCCCCGACCGCATTTTCCTGCTCGGGCACTCGGCCGGCGGCACCCACGTCGCGACGCTGCTGTTCGACCCGTTCCTGCGCAAGCACCCGAGTCGCGCCGTGGCCGGCGCCATCCTGCTCAGCGCACGCCTGCAGGCGGATCTGCGGCCCGACAACCCGAACGCCCACGGTGTGCGGGCCTACTTCGGCGAAGACCCGGCGCTGCACCCGATACGCTCGCCGGCCAGCCACCCGCAGGGTTCGGACGTTCCCGTCATGATCGTGACCGCGCAGTACGACAACCCGTTGCTCGATCTGTACGGCGCCCAGTTCCAGGCTGCGCTCGGGCAGGTGCGCGGCATCATGCCTCGCTTCATCCAGATGCGCCGGCACAACCACACCTCGGTGGTCGCGCACTTCGACTCCGGCGAGGAATATCTGGGCCGCGAGATCCTCGCCTTCATGACCGCCACTACCGACCCGGGCAACCATGCCGCCAGCGGCTAACCCCGGGTCCGCTCCGGCATCGAAGCCGCCGCAGCCTCGTCGACGTTCAGCGCCTGCTGGGCAGCCGCCCTCGCATTGTGGACATGCTGGATCGCTGCATCGCGCGCACCGGCCGGGTCGCGCCGGCGGATCGCCGTGTAGATTGCACGCAACTCCCGGGCGCTGAAGCGGGAGCGGCCGTGCAGGGACATCGAGCGCGCGCGCAGCAGATTGATCCGTGCCAGCAGCCCGATGATCGTCTCGGCAATGATCTCGTTCGCGCAGCCGCGCAGGATCACGTCGTAGAACGCGCCCGTCCAGCGCAGCAGGCCCGCTGCATCGGCGTCGCGCACGGCGGCCTCGAACGCTTCCAGGGCCTGGCGAAGCTCGGCCAGCGCCTGCGCGTCGGCGCGCTCGGCGAACAGGAAGACCGCGTGGCCTTCCAGCAGCGCCCGGACCTCGTAGATATTGGCGGCCTCCTGCCAGCTCATCGACGCAACCGATGGCCCCTTGTAGGGCGTGATGCAGACCAGGCGTTCGGCTTCGAGCTGGCGAAGGGCCTCGCGCAGCGACGGCCGGCTGACGCCCAGCCGGGCACAGAGATCGGTTTCGACCAGCCGATGCCCCGGCGGCAACGCCCCCGAAACGATCGCGTCCCGCAAGGTGCGCAGCACCCGCTCACGAACCAGCGCGACCGGCCGCGCCCGTTTCGAGCCGGACTGCCCCGGGGCACCGGCCGCCGCGACGCCCGCCGCCGAAGATGGTTTCGAAGACCCCCGATATCTAATAGGCATACAATGTTGTCTTACAATATCAGTTGATGGCAAGGAATCCGAATGAAGCTGGAAATCCACCGCTGGCTGTACCACATCGACCAGACGCAGGCCGGCGACGACCCCGGGCCTGTACTGCGCAAAGCTGCCATTGTGGCAGTCCTGAAGAATCCCTACGCAGGGAAGAACGTGAACGACCTCACTGAACTGATTCAGGCGAGCGAATCGGTCGGTCAGGCCATGGCCTGCGCGGTGCAATCGACCATGCGCGGCTACGAAATCCAGAGCTACGGCAAGGGGGGCGTGGTCGGCCTGCTGGGCGAGCAGGAACACGCCAACGCCCTGCTGACCACGACCTTCGCCAACCCGGTGCGCGAGGCGGTCGGCGGCGCCAAGGCCTGGATCCCGTCGATGACCAAGCGGGCAACCCCGGGCAGCACCATCGATGTGCCGCTCGCGCACAAAGACGCCCTCTATGTCCGCTCACACTACGACGGCGTGACGCTGACCCTGCACGACATACCGGCTCCCGACGAGGTTGCGCTGATCATTGCCGTCGCCAACCGCGGCCGGATCCATTCGCGCGTCGGCGGCCTGCACGTCGACGACATCCACGGGCAGGACGGCCTGACCTGAGCCCGGAGACCGGCCATGGCACGCATCGAACTACCCTACACCTGGCTCGAATACAGCGAAACCGGACACGGCGAGCCGCTCGTGCTGTCGCCGGGGCTGGCCGGCCGCTCGGCCTTCTGGTCGAATCAGCTGGCTGCACTGGCCAGCCGCTACCGGGTCATCACCTACGACCACCGCGGCTGCGGTGCCAGCGACCCCGCGCCCGCCCCGGTCAGTGTCGCGACCATGGCGCAAGACCTCCTCGCCCTGCTCGATGCGCTCGGCCTGGAGCGGGCCTCGGTCATCGGCCATTCGACCGGCGGAGCCATCTGCCAGCATCTGGCCGTGCACGCTCCCGAACGGCTGGACCGCATCGTCCTGAGCTGCTCGTGGACCGCCCGGGATGCCTATATGCGCAGCCTGTTCCACGTCCGCAAGCGGGTGCTCGAGTCCTGCGGGCTGGACGACTATGGAACCATCGGCAGTCTGTTCCTGTACCCGCCCCGGCACCTGCACGAGCACCCGGAACTGCTTGAACCGAAGGCACACCCCGATCCCGAAGCCTTCATACAGACCATGTCGCGCCGGATCGACGCGATCCTGGCCTTCGACTGCCGCGCCGACCTCGGCCGGATCCGGGTCCCGACCCTGGTGATCGGCGCTGTCGACGACACACTGACCCCCGCCTACTTCTCGCGCGAGCTCGCCGAACGCATCCCGGACGCCCGACTCGTGCTGCTTCCCTACGGCGGGCACTACTGCCCGGTCGTCCAGCCCGCGCGCTACAACGCCGCGCTGCTGGACTTCCTGCAAGGCCCGGCCCCTGCCCCTCAGAAGCTCACGGTCATCCCGACGTAGGCCCGCCGGCCATCGAGGGTCTTGCCGTAATCGGCCGTGTCGACCTCCTTGTCCAGCAGGTTGTAGATGCCACCGAACACCTGCAGCTGCTTGTGGATCTGGTAGACGGCGCCGAAGTCGACCAGGGTGTAGGCAGGAATCCTCGCCGTACCGGCGTCGATCGAGCTGCTCTTGTAGCGGGCCTTGCCCCACAGCTTCAGGCCGCTCGACGCCTGCCAGTCGGCACCGAGGTTGAGGATGTGGCGCGGCAGGTTGTTCAGCGGCTGGCCGGCACTTGCGCCGCTGGTGATCTCGCTGTCGGTATAGGTATAGCTGCTGGAGAGGCGCAACGGACCGACCGGCATGCTGAACGAGGCCTCCAGTCCCTGCAGGTCCGCTGAATCGAGATTCACGTACTGGTTGATCCGGGCACGCACCTCGCCGTTGTAGTGGCAGGCCGGCTCGGTGGTCGGGCTCGTGCAGATCGTTTCCCTGCCGATCTTGTTGCGATAGTCGGTCCGGTAGACGGTCAGCCCGGCGTTGATGCCGGCGGCCGTGTTCCAGTTCAGGCCGATCTCGAAGTTGGTGCTTTTCTCGGGCTTCAGATCCGGGTTGCCCATGTCCCAGGCCGCCCCGCGGGCCGCGATCTCGACGATGTTGTCATCGGCCTGCTTCAGCGTCGGCGCAAGGTAGCCGCCGCTGACTCCGCCCTTGACCACGAGCTCCGGCGACAACCGGTAAACGCCGTACAGGCGCGGGATCAGCTCCGCGCCGTAATGCTCGTTGCGGTCGTAGCGCAAGCCGCCGACCAGCGACAGCCGGTCGGTGAAGAAATACTCGTCCTCGACGAACAGCGCCGCCTGCCAGCGTGTCAGGTCGGTCTTGCGGGCACCCGGGAAACGGTCGGCGTCGTGCCGGGTGCGCTCGTCCTTGTACTCGCCACCGACCGTGATCATGTGCCGTGCCAGCGGGATCACGGTTTTCGAGTTCACGAAGGTGACCTCGTAGTCCGACAGGTTGCTCCCGTTGGTGATCTCGACCGTCTCGTGGGTCACGAACGAGTTCGTCCGGATCCGCTTGCCCCAGTCGACCTCGTGTGTCAGGCCGTAGGCGGTGCGTTCGGTTTCGAGCGAGCCGGCAGCGCCCGTCCTCTCGGTTCGCTCGTTGTCGTGCTTGCCGACACTGGCCTCGAAACCGAGCGATTGGCTGTCGGACAGCTTCCACGCCAGCTTGCCGCCGAGGTCGCGCCGCTCCTTGGCGGCGAAGCCATTGACGAAATCATCCTCGGTACGCCGGAAGATCGAGCCTTGCAGGCTCAGGCCCAGGCGATCGGCCACCAGGGGACCGCTCAGGTAGAAGCGCCCCTGACGCTCGCTGCCGGCTTCCGATTTCTCGTGGATCACGCCGTCGACGGTCAGGCTGCCCATCCACCGGTCAGCCACCTTCTTCGTGATCACGTTGATGACCCCGCCCAGCGCGCTCGATCCGTACAGCGAGGACATCGGGCCGCGAATGACCTCGATCCGCTCGATCGCCGCCACCGGCGGCATCCAGCCGATCTGCGTCGCGCTGCCGAAGCCGTTGTAATAGGCCTGCGTGGACGAGCCCATCGGCTTGCCGTCGACGAGGAACATGATGTACTCCTCGCCGAGCCCGCGCATGTAGATCTGGGTCGACTCGATCTTGCCCCCCGAGCCGCCCTCGATCGAAATACCCGGGATGTCCTGCAGGGCGTCGGTGATGTCGCGGTAGCGCTTGCCTTCCAACTGCTCGCGGGTCACCACGGTGATCGACGCCGGTGCATCGGACAGCTGCTGCTCATAGCCAGTGGCGGTGACCACGACATCGGCCAACGGAACGGCGGGGCCGGTCGCCTGGGCGGACACCTGGGCGGACA
>JBAYOD010000151.1:0-7745 GCA_041678445.1 Burkholderiaceae bacterium
CCGGCACATCGGGATGGCCGCTGCCCTCCAGTTGACCGCCGACGAAGAACTCCGTGCGGTCCGGCGGCACGAAGTGATCGGTCGGCATGGCCAGGCTGCCGGCCGGCACCGGTTTGACCAGCCGCGCCGTCACGATGAACATCAGCTCGGAACGGTCGGTCTGGAATTCACTGCTGCGAAACAGGGCCCCCAGGATGGGCAGGTCACCGAGCACCGGCAACCGGTTGATCGATTCGGTCATGTTGTTCTTGATCAGGCCGGCGATCGCAAAGCTCTGCCCGTCCATCAGTTGCACGGTGGTCTGCGCGCGTCGGGTCGTGAAGCTCGGCAGGATCGCCGTCTCGCCGCCCACGGTCGTGAACGGTGAACCGGCCTGCGACAGCTCCGAAACCTCGGGGGCCACTTTCAGGTTGATGCGCCCGCCGCCGAGCACGGTCGGCGTGAACTTCAGGCCGACCCCGAACTCCCTTTCCTCGAGCGTGACCGTCGTGCCGGCCAGCCCGTTGTTGCGCGCCACCGGGATGAAGATCCGGCCGCCCGCCAGAAAGCTCGCTTCCTGGCCACTGATCGACACAATGTTGGGCTCAGCCAGCACGCGGACCAGGCCATCGCGCTTCTCGGCATCGATCTGCAGCCGGTTGCCGCTTGCCGAGGCAATGCCCAGGACCCCGGCCGAATTGGTCAGGAAGCTGCTCAGGATGCTGTAGCGCCAGTCGCCGTTGGTACGGGCCGCATCGATGCCGACGCCGAGCCGGTCGAGCAGGGTCTTCGAGATCTCGGCGACCTTGACTTCGAGCATGACCTGCTGAGGCTGGGCGATCCGCATCATGTTGACGACCCGCTGGCCATCGCTCGCACCTGTGCGCTGCGACGACTGGACGCCCGCCATATCGTCAGCACCGGCATCGCTGCCACGCAGGCCCCTCGCCTGCCCGTAGCCGCGCGCAAAGGCCTCGGCGATCGTGACCGCGTACTGCGCCTGCAGCGCGCTCGACACCTCGCCGGCCAGCACGACCGAATCGGCGGCGGTATGCACGACGATCCCGGTTTCGTCCGGCAGCAATTCACGCAGCCTTGCCTGCAGCGCGCCCGGGTCGAGCGCGACCGCGAGGTCGATGATCGTGGTGGGGCCGGAACGGCTCCACAGGATCACGTTGGTCGTGCCATAGGTCCGGCCGAGCAGATAAAGCTCGCGCGGACTGATCAGTGTGACGTCGGCCACGTCGGGATTGCCGACCGAGATCCGCGCAACCGGCACATCCAGCCTGAGCAGCGTCGACTTGCCGAGCGTGAGCTGCATCGCCGGGCCGAGCTGCGCGGGCCCGGCCGCCTCGCTCGCCCCGGCCCCCGGCACGGGCAAGCGGGCCTGGGCCGGCAGGCAGGCGAGCAGCGCGAAAACGGCCAATACCAGGGAAGACGCTTTCATGATCTAGAAACGGGTGGTCGAACGCTGGACGCCACGAATCACTTCGACCGTTTCAGCGGGCCGACTCGCCGGCCTCGTCACCCGCGGCCGGGCCACCGGTGCCGCCGGCTCGGCGACCGGCGCCGGCGCGGCCGCGTCCGGTTCGCCGCCGAGCAGATCGCGCTTGGTGATGCCGGCCGTGGCCACCGGCTGCCGATCGATCTGGTTGCGCAGCACCAGTGACAGGCTGCCGACGCTGCGGGCCAGGTCGATCCGCTCGGCCTCTTCGGGACTCACCTCCAGGGTAACGGCATTGACCACCCGGGGTTTGGCATCGTCGCGGCTGGCCTCCTGGGCGACTGCAAGGATCAGGATGCGCTCCAGCACGATCTTGGACACGACCTGTTCGCGCTGGTCCTGGGTGTTGACCATGACGTCGACATAGCTGCCAGGCAGCGCGAAACCGGCAACGCCGACCACTTCGTTGACCCTGACGGTGATGGCCCGTTTGCCTTGCGCGATGACCGCCGAGAGCCCGCCGCGCGTACCGGCCTCGGCCAGCTTGCCGGCCAGCACCGGCTCGCTGCGCTGGACACCGACGACCAGCACCCGTCCCTCGAGCTCGACGGCGGTACGGAAGGCGCCGACCGGCAGCCTGCCCGCTGGCCACGACACGGCCTCGAGCATCATCGCCGTGAGGGTCGTGCCCGGGTCGAGGTCGCGGGCTGCCACGACGACCCTCTCGGTCACCGTCGTAGTCTGCTGCGCAACCCAGCGCGCTGCCAGCAGGACAGCCGCCGTCCCCGCCACCAGGGCCAGCAGCAGCATGATCAAGGCCCGCGAGCCTCTCATCGCCTTACCTCAGATCATCCAGAGAGCGCGCACCGTCGGGACCCCCGTCAGGTGCAAGGTACAGATCCCACGCCCAGCGCAGCGACTCCGCGTCCAGCCTCGCCGGCTCGCCGAGGAACAGCGCGCGGTCGCGAAGCTTGCCGATCACATCGTAGGGAATGGTCGCGTACAGTGCGAGGTCATATTCCGCATGCAGCACCCGGATCAGGAAGTCGGCAGCGAATTCGCTGTGCTCGAAGCCTGCGCGCGCACAGGCCTGCCGGACCACCCGGCGATAGCCTTCCTCGTCGAGGGCACCGACCGGGATCTTGTAGGCCAGGCGCCGGAGCAGGGCCGGGTCGCCGATGGCCGCCGGCGTCAGGTTCGACGAGAAGATGACCGTGACGTCGAAGGGCAGTTCGAAACTCGCACCGGTGGGCAGCGTCATGAAGTCGACGCCGCGATCCAGCGGCACGATCCAGCGGTTCATCAGCTCGCGAACGGGCACTCGCTGCCGGCCGAGGTCGTCGACGATCAGCACGCCGTTGTTGGCCTTGAGCTGAGGGGGTGCCTGGAGACCGTGCGCGGACCGGCCGGGCTCCAGGTCGAGCGCAGCCAGCGTCAGCTCGCCGCCCGTGGCAACAACCGGACGCCGCGTTTCGACCCAGCGCCGATCCACGGCGGCCTGCCGGTCCAGCAGGCCGGCCGGCGCGAGCTGCTCGACCGGCACGTGGACCAGTGGATCGAAGAACTGGATGATCTCGCCCTCCACGTACAGTGCGCGCGGAACCCGGATGGTTCCGATCGCCGTACGGGCCAGCCGCTGGGCCAGAAAGGTCTTGCCAGCGCCGCTGGGTCCGTACAGATAAATCGAACGACCCGAGTTCAACGCCGTCCCCAGGCGGGTCAACAAGGCTTCGGACACGACCGCGTCGCCCAGCGCGCGACGTACGGCCTGACGGTCGATGGCCAGCCCGCGGGTGGCCTGGCGACGCACCTGCCGGACATAGTCGGACAGCGCCACCGGCAGCGATCCGGCGTACTGGCCTCGCGCGCCGGCCTCGGTGGCCTGCTGCCGCCCGGCCTGGCTCAGCGCATAGCAGACGTCGGCATCGAAACTGCCGCGACGCGGCACCACGAGCAAGCCCTGGGCGCGCAGGCCGGCCAGCACCGGTTCGATGACCGACAGGGCCACGCCCAGTTGTCCGGCCAGATCCGCCGCCCGCAGTTCGCCGACGCGGGCAAGCCGGCGCAGGATGATGTCCACGACCAGGGCTTCGGGGAGCCTGGTGTCGGCAAGACTGCGCGGCGGCGCCGGCGCAAGTGCCGCGGCCGGTACGTTCAGATGCCCGTGATCGAGCCTGCCCATCGAACCCCCAGATAAAGCATCGTTCCGGCACCGATCGCAAGCGCGTAAGGCATCCGGTCGGCCGTCTGGCTGCGCACGTCGAATGCAGCGGCCGGGACAGGCGACCCGCGCTGCGCAAACCCAGCCATGATCCGGCGCAGATTGCCCGACACCAGGCGAGCGTTGCGGGCTGCCGCGATGCGCAGCAAGGCCAGCACACCCCCACAGGCCAGCACCGTCAGTGACACGCCGATCAGTTGTGTCCAGGCAGCGGCCGATGCACCGAAAAACCCGCCGACCACTGCCATCAGCTTGACATCGCCCGCCCCCAGGGCGCGAACCGCGTAGAGCGGCATGAAACCCAGCAGCAGGATCAGCGCACCGGCCAGTGCCCCACCCAAGCCGGTCGACCCCGGCGCGACCGGATCGAAAGCCCAGACACCCCGCGCCGCCAGCAAATGCCAGCCGGCAGCCAGCGCCAGGCCCGACAGGACGAGACCATTCGGAATTCGCCGATGGCGCAGATCGGAAACCATCGCGAGCCCCAGGACGCCCAGCAGCGCAACCGCCGCCGCGAAGACCTGCGGCGCGATCACGATCTAGCCGCCGTCGCCACCGCCGCCCGGGCGCCCGGACAGGGTCTCGGCGATGAAGTCGAACAGCCGCTCGAGTTCGTCACCGACACCCCCGACGGCCACGATGATCGCCACTGCGACCAGAGCCGCGATCAGGCCGTACTCGATTGCGGTCACACCTTCCTGGTCACGCCAGAACTTCACGAGAAACTGGATCACATCCTTCTCCACCTTGAACGGCCCGGCGCAGCTTCGGCTCCGGGTCCGCAGCCTGGTCAAATTACTTTGCCGACCGGTACCGCGCAATCCCGGATGGCGGTCCAATCGGTCGAACAGCGGAACTATTCAACACCGGAACGCGGATCAGATCATGAGACATAAGTCAATCACACAGCCGACCAGCGGTTCCCTGTGCCCGCTGCACTGCGGCACCATACTGCAACGGCGCAGTGACGTCTGCGGAGGACTTGCGTGAACGGCACAAAGGCAACGCGGCCAGCCCAGGCTCGGGCAGCGCTCGCACGCGCCCGCCGACAGCTTGGCGCTGCCGCCGTAGAGTTCGCATTCGCAGCGATGATCTTCTTCTCGGTGCTCTTCGCGCTCCTGGACTGGAGCTGGCTGTTCTTTGCCAACCTGTCGATGCAGCACGCGGTGCGCGAAGGCGCTCGCTACGCGGTCACCGGCCAGGGCGGCCGGGCGGACGATCCGCAGAGCCGCTGCGCAGCGGTCGAGGCACGGGTGCGCGCGGCGTCGATGGGCATGTATGAGCGTGGCAAGGCAGAGACGATCTTCAAGACCATCGACCCGGCCGGCCAGTTGGTCACGCTGGGCGCCGGGAGCTGCTACGGCGCCCAGCAACTGATCATCGTCGAAGTCAAGGCCGCGATGCGCCCGATCACGCCGTTCCTGCTGCCCTTCTTCGCGGCCACCGGCGGCGAGTACGCGTTCACGGTCGCCACGACGATGAAGAACGAGGCTTTCGAATGAGGTCGGCCCGTCGGCGCCTGCGCGGTGCCGCGCTGGTCGAACTGGCGCTGCTGCTGCCCCTGCTGCTGCTGCTGACACTCGGCGTCGTCGACTTCTCGCGGGCAATCCAGTACAACACCGTCCTCGTCAACCTGAGCCGGGAAGGCGCCAATCTGTCGGCCCGCACGACGGAGGCGCCCGAATCGATCTTCCGGGCCCTGGTCGACACCGCCACGCCGCTGGCCATGAACGTCGACGGGATCATGTACATCACCCGCCTGGTCGGGCGCGCCGACGGCCGGGCCACCGTCGCCGAACAGTACCGCCCGGCCGGCGGCGGCAAGACCACACTGCCGAGCCGTATCTGGGACGACTGTCCGGCCTGGTCGGCAGGCCGTTGCGCCGTGCCGGAGTCGGCACCGGTGATCACGCTGGCGGTGGCCCTGCGCGAAGGAGAAACGGTGTTCGCCGTCGAGGCGATCTACGACTACCGGGTGCTGACCCGCTACGTGTTCGACGACGATCCCCGCCTCTATTCGGTGACCATCCTGTGATCCGGCGCGACCATCAGCATGGCGCCATCCTGGTGCTGGCGGCGCTCTCGCTGATCGTCCTGTGCGGAGCGGTCGGACTGGCCATCGACGCCGGCCGTGCCTACGGCGTCAAGGCGCGTCTGAACGCCGCCGTCGATGCCGCGGCCATCGCAACGGCCCGGGCACTGGCGGAAGGCAACAGCGAAGGCGAACGGCTCACCCATGCCCGCGAGGCCGGCTTGCGCTTCTTCCGGCTGAACTACCCGGCCGGCTTCCTGGGCGCGACCGCCAGCGAACCGGCCATCGACACCCGCAAACTTGAAGATGGCCGCTGGGTGGTGGACATCTCGGCCAGCGCCGACATGCCGACCACCTTCATGCGGGTGCTCGGACGCAATGCCTTCGAGGTCAGCGCTGCCGGCCAGGCCACCCGCCGTGACCTCGACGTGATGCTGGTCATGGACAGCTCGGGTTCGCTGGGCTCGGCAATGTCGCCATTGAAGCAGGCGGCGATCAACAACTTCATCAGCCGCTTCGTCGCCGGTCCGGGCGGCGACCGCGTCGGCCTGGTCAGCTTTGCTGCAGGCGCCGTCGTCGATGTCCCGATCGACAAGACGGCCACGCGCGGGTTCGACCGGGCCGCGATGACCACCGCGATCAACCGGCTGTCGGCCGTCGGCACCACCGCCACCGCCGAGGGCCTGGCCCGGGCGCTTGCCGAACTCGACGCGATCCCGTCCGGCCTGCGCTCGGGCCTGCGCGTGATCCTGCTCTTCAGCGACGGCGCCCCCAACGTCATCAACGGCCGGTTCCTGCGCGCCGACGGCTCGATCGTCCCGCCCGATGGCCCCGGCAACCTGCACTCCGAGGCCGGCAGCAGCTCGATGCTCGCCGGTGGCCGGCTGCTGTGCGCGGCCAGCGACGGCGCCTGCCAGGTCGTGCCGGCCGATCGCCGCAACGGCGCCGCAATCTGGTATTCGAGTGGCGACCATCCCAGTGTCGAGCGCCCGCAGATCACCTATCTGCCCCTGATCGGGTCAGGCGACGTACCGCTGGCCAGCCACAATGGCCAGCGCGCGCTGACGACGGCCGCCGGCACGCCCGACCATCCCTACGAGAACACCCGCTGCAATGTGAACCGGGCGGCGCGCAACATGGTCGAGAACATCGCCCACCGGGCCCGCAACGAGGACATCCGGATCTACACGATCGGGCTGGGCAGCCAGCTGAACGGCCTGGAGATCGGCTTCTGCGGTTATACGCTGGCCGCCGAACAGGGTTCGGCGCTGCTCAGGCGGGTGGCCAACACTGCCGATTCGGACAGCCTCGATGCCAGCCAGCCGCGCGGGCTCTACTGCTTTGCAGCCGAGCCGCAGGAGCTGGATCGGTGCTTCTCGGCGATCGCCAGCGAAGTCCTGCGGCTGAGCTTGTGACGGCCCTGGCGCCGATCAGTGCACGGTCCGCTCGAAAACGAACTGGCCGTCGACGAAATCGACCGGGATCACGTCGTTCGGACCGTAGCGCCCGGCCAGCACCAGCCTGGCGATCGGGTTCTCGATCCGCTGCTGGATGGCCCGCTTGAGCGGCCGTGCCCCATACAGCGGATCGAAACCGGCCCGGGCGATCTCGGCCAGTGCCGCATCGCTGACGTCGAGCGACATCTCGCGTCCGGCCAGCCGCTTGGCCAGCACCTCGATCTGGATCTTCGCGATCGATGCGATCTGGTCGACCCCCAGGGCATGGAAAACGACGATCTCGTCGATCCGGTTGATGAACTCGGGGCGGAAGTGCTGACGCACCTCGACCATCACCGCGTCCTTGATCACCTCGGGATCATTGAGCTTGGGATCCGCCGACAGGCGCTGGATCTCGTGCGACCCGAGGTTGGAAGTCATCACGATCACCGTGTTGCGGAAATCCACGGTCCGGCCCTGGCCATCAGTGAGCCGGCCATCGTCGAGCACCTGCAGCAGCACGTTGAAGACGTCCGGGTGTGCTTTCTCGACCTCGTCCATCAGGATCACGCTGTACGGCTTGCGACGCACGGCCTCGGTCAGGTAGCCGCCTTCCTCGTAACCGACATAGCC
>JBAYOD010000152.1:0-7733 GCA_041678445.1 Burkholderiaceae bacterium
AAATCGCGCCAGACATCGAGGTTGCCGAGTTCGATGCGCGCCGCCCGACGCCGGAAGTGCGCGACGATCTTGGGCAGCAGGAAGCGCTCGGACTGGCCGACGCCGGTGTAGTTGAAGGGCCGCACGATCACCAGCGGCAGGCGCTCGTGCCACAGCGCAGCCATCTGCTCCATTGCCAGCTTGCTGACCGCGTAGTCGTTGGCCGGTGCCGGCGGCGTCGCTTCGCTGAGCCGCCCCGCGGCGGCGTTGTCGCTGAGCCGACCCCCGGCGGCGTTTCCGTAGACGTTCGCGCTGCTGGCCAGCACGACGCAGCCGGGTGCGTGATCGGCGCCGGCCAGCGCCGCCAGCAGCGCCCGGGTTCCGATCAGGTTGACCCGGTAGAAGGCTTCGGCGTCGTCGTGACCCACGAAGGCGACTGCCGCCAGGTGGATCACCGCGTCGGGGCGCCAGTCAGCCACGGCCCGGCGCAGGCCCTCGGCATCGCCAAGGTCGACCTGCCGGTAGGCCGGATCGCCGTCGCCGGCTTGCGAGCCCAGCCCGACCACTTCCCAGCCCGCGTCGCGCAGAGCCTGGGCCACGTAGCCCCCGGTAAAGCCCGTGATCCCCGTGATCAGCGCACGCATGGCTGATGCACTCAGAACGAGAAACCGCGTTCGTTGCGCCCGATGTCGGCCTCGACCATCATCCGGCACAGCGTTTCGAGCGAAGTCTGGGGTGCCCAGCCCAGCTCGCGGCGCGCCTTGCTCGCGTCACCGATCAGCAGATCGACTTCGGCCGGCCGGTAGAAACGCGGATTCACTCGCACCAATGTCTTGCCGGACTGCGCGCAGCGGCCCTGCTCGGCTTCGCCGGTGCCCGACCACTCGATTTCGGTGCCTGCCGCCTGAAAGGCCATCGTGACGAAATCCCGTACCGGCACGGTCCGGTTGGTCGCAAGCAGATAGGTATCGGGTTCGGGAGCCTGCAACATCCGCCACATGCCGTCGACGTATTCGCGGGCATAGCCCCAGTCGCGCCGCGCATCGAGGTTGCCGAGTTCGAGCACGTCGAGCCGGCCCAGGTGGATCTTCGCGACCGAGTCGGTGATCTTGCGGGTCACGAACTCGCGGCCCCGCAACGGCGATTCGTGGTTGAACAGGATTCCGCTGGTCCCGAAGATCCCGTAGCTCTCGCGGTAATTGACCGTCATCCAGTGCGCGTACAGCTTGGCCACGCCATAGGGGCTGCGTGGGTAGAACGGCGTGGCTTCGGTCTGCGGCACCTGCTGGACCTTGCCGAACATCTCCGAGGTCGACGCCTGGTAGTAGCGCACGGTGGCGTCGACGATCCGGATCGCCTCGAGCAGGTTGACCGCGCCGATTCCGGTGATCTCGGCCGTGGTCACCGGCTGGTCGAAGGACACCCCGACGAAGCTCTGCGCAGCCAGGTTGTAGACCTCGCGCGCACCGGTGCGTGACAGCAGACGGATGCAGGCCGACAGGTCGGTCAGATCCAGTTCGTCCAGATGCAGCGAAGGGTGGTCGGCGATGCCGAGCTCCTCGATGCGCCAGAAATTGACCGAGCTCGTGCGCCGGTAGGCGCCGTGCACCGTGTAACCCTTGTCGAGCAGCAGTTGCGCCAGGTAGGCGCCGTCCTGACCGGTGATGCCGGTAATGATTGCAGTGGTCATTGAACCCTTTGGTCGATCGACCCGGTACGCGGCGGCACGGTCTTGCCGCGCGCCGCCCCGGTATGGGAAGCAAGCCAGTCCGGCGGTTCGATCCCCTGCTGCGCGAAGCCGCGCAACAGGTTCTCGACGAAGCCGGGGGTCACCTCGTAATGGCGCTCCCGCAGGAACAGCTCGCGGTAGCGTTGCGGATGCTTGCGGTACAGCAGCGCATCCTTCTCGAAGAAACGGACCCGCTGGGCGGCCGACTCGCGTTCGAGCGAACGCGGCTGCGCCGGATGCAGGACCGCGACATCCGGAGCATACGGAACCCGGCCGAGGTCCTGCAAACGCCAGCCGAAGTCGGTGTCCTCGCGAAAGTGCGGATGATCGAAGTCGAGGTCGAAGCCGCCCAGCGCCACGAAGTGCGCCGTGCGCACCATCATGTTCGCCGTCATGAAGCCGATTCCTTCGAAGCCGACGTTGGTCACCGGCCGCCAGGCCGGATCGCCGTGGTGGGTCGACGTGATCATGCCCTCGACACCGGCCACCTCCGGGTCGCCGAAGTAGCGTCGCGCATTGACCAGCCAGTCGGCCTCGGGCAGACAGTCGTCGTCGGTGAACGCAATGACCGCCCCTTGCGCCAGTGCGGCCCCGGTATTGCGCGCACGGACCGCCCCCTTGACCGGCGTGTGGAAGTACAGCAGGGGGAAGCCGAAATCGCCGCTCGCCCCCGCCCAGGGCCGGGCGCTCTGGTCGATGACGATGACCTCGAAGTCGCGCTCGATCTGGGCTGCCAGCCGCTCCATCAGCTCGGCCAGCTGGGCCGGCCGCTCGTAGCTCGGGATCACTACCGAGAAGGCCGGCGCCCGCTGACCGGCACTCTGGCGGCGGGCCTTGAGCATCGCACCGGTGTGCTCGCTGATCCGCTCCCAGGCATAGCCGGCCTCCACGCAGGCGCGGGCCTGGCTGCCGATCCGCTCGCGGCTGGCCGGATCGTGCAGCCGCTCGATGGCGGCGACGAAGGCAGCGACCGTCGGCTCGGCCACCACCATGACCGTACGTCCGCCCGCGACGATCCCGCGCGCACCGATCGCCGTGGTGATGGTCGGCAGGGCCGCCGCCATGAAGTCGAACATCTTGATGTTGGTGCCCGAACCCGAGAACATCGGATTCACGGCAAGGTCACAGGCGGCGAACCAGTCGTTCTTGGCCGCCTCGTCGAGCCCCCCGGTGATGCGCAGGTTGTCGCCCCGGACACCGCCGAGCGCCGTGCCGACACCACCGGCGATCACGAACAGCACCCCGGGCATGGCCGGGGCCAGCTGCTCGGCAATGAAGCGGGCCGCCTCCACGTTGGGCCCGTAGGGGCTGCCGATGAAGATCGCCGCAAGCTGCTCGTCGGCGATCCCCAGGCGACGGCGCAACCGGGCCCGGACCGCCGCCTCGGGCCGGTGCCTGTCCTGCACCATCACCCCGTTGGGCACGACCCGCATCTTCGCGGTCGGGAACTCGTAGATCCGCGCGAAACGCTCGAGATCCTCCTGCGAACAGGCGAAGATCAGGTCGGCCGCCCGGCCCAGCGCGTACTCATCCTGCACCAGGGCGCGCAGCAACTCCGCCTCGACCGGATTGGCCTCGTCGAGCAGCTGCGCCCGCAGAAAGCCCTCGACGTTATGCGAATCGTAGACCAGCACCTGCGACGGCGAAACCGCGTCGCGCACGAGCGGATAGACCCACGGGTGCGAGAAGACCACGACCTGGGCCCAGGCGATCGCGTCGCGGGCCGCCTGCAGATAGTCGGGCGACAAGGCGCCCTGGCGGCCGAAGGCGATGTCGATCACGGTCTTGCCGCCGGCTCGCGCCGACAGCTCATGCGCCGCCGCATGATGGCTGTCGCTGAGCGGCACGTCGATCTCTTCGAGGCTGTCACTGAGCCGGTGGCGCCGATAGCGCTCGCCCGGCCAGTCGTAGCTGCCCACGTAGCGGCACTCGACGCCGGGGCCCAGCCGGTGATACAGGCCAAGCAGACGCTGCCGCCCGCCACCGACCGGCGGGTCGATCGGCTGCATGTCGAGGACCGCGACCCGGGTCGGCCCCTGTACTGCAGGGGCCGGCGACCGTTCGCTGGCCGCCAGCAGCCGGGAGGCCAATTCGGGCCAACCCATGGCGGCCCGCGCAGCCGCCAGTTGCGCGGCGCCCCGCTGCCCCATCCGGGCGGCCTCTTCACGATGCTCGAACAGCCACTCCAGCCCCTGGCGCACGCTCTCGACCTGCGGCGTACAGATCAGCCCGCTTTCGCCATGCCGGACGATATGGGCCGGCTCGCCGGAATCGCGGCAAGTGAGCACCGGCTTGCCGCTGGCGAAGGCCTCCAGCGTCACATAACCGTAGTCTTCGCGAATCGGCACGAAGGGAACCGCCAGCGCACCCGCATAGCGGGCCGCCAGCGCTTCATCGTCGATGCGACCCAGGAACTCGATCCGCGGATCGTTACCGGCCAGGCGTCGCAGTTCGGCCTCGGCCTGTCCGGTACCGGCGATCAGCAGCCGCATCGGAAGATTCGAGGCCCGCATCGCGGCGATCACCAGATCGACGCGCTTCCACGGATGGAGCCGGCCAGGCAGGAAGAAGTAATCGCCGGCCGGACCCGGCGAGAAACCCTCGACACCCAGCGGTGGATGCAGGACGCCGGCATCCAGGCCGGTCCAGCGGTAGAGTCGCCCGGCCACCTCGTGACCGATCGCAAAGCGCGCCCGCGCCGCCGACAGCGCCTCGAAGTCGCGCGCCTGGATCGCGGCACGGTAAGCGTAGAGCTCGTCACGCGCCTCCGGAAAGCTCTGGTGGAACATGTCGTCGAAGGCGCGCACGGTGTGCACCAGATAGACGACATGACGCGGATGGCGGATCGCATAGGTCGGCGTCTTGGTCGAGACGACGACGTCGAAGCGGGACAGGTCCATCGCGGCGAAGTGCTCGTAGTTCGCCACGATCTGCTCGAAGCTGCCCTCGTCGCAGGCCGGCGTGATCAGTTCCGCCTCGCAGCCGATTGCCGTGAAACCCTCGGTCAGCGACCGGTACAGCCGTTCGGCACCACCGGTCTCGGCATTCGCCGAACCCGCACCCAGCACCGCCACACGGATCGGGCTGCTCATTGCCCCCCCTCCCCGGCCCCGCTGCCTCCGGCCGGCGTGGCTGCTGCGCGGGTAGCCCCGGCCTGCGCAGCGGCTGCCGAGCCAGCCCGGACCTGCGCGGCGACTTCGGCGCGCACGCGCGACAGCAGTTCGTCGATGGCGAGCGCACCCGGCTCGCCGTCCAGGCCGATATCGGCCATCGGCGCGCCCGCTCGCCCGACGGGTGCGGCAACCGGGCGACCGTAGAGCAGCCAGGTCGCCACCCGGATCAGGGCCGGATGGCGGTGCAGCAGGCGTCTGAGTACGCCGCCCAGCCAGGGCTGACGACGCGCCCAGTAGGCCAGCGGACGAAGCATTCGAGCAATGGGATTCATTTAGTCCTTACCGACCAGCCGCCTCAGCAAAGTGGCCAGTCCGCGCAACGGTCCGGTGATTCGCCAGGAGCGGCTGGCGTAGACGGCTTCGAGTCGATTCGCCAGTGATGCGGCCACCTCGGCGCTTGCCTGGGCCGAGGCCTCCAGCGCAACGATCCGCGCCTGCATTGCCTCATGACGTCCGGCCTCGGCGGTCCGCGCCGCCTCGATGGCCGTCACCCGTTCGTCGAGCGCCCTGCCGACGGGCCCCGACATGCCACCCTCGACACCCTCCAGACGTTCGGCAAGCAGCCGGTCGTAGCGATCGGCCAGCGCAGCGCGCGAAATGCCGTCTTCGATGGCGAATGCAGCATCGAGCGCATCGACGACCGCTTGCGGCCCGCCCTTCCGGGCAAGCACCGAATAGTCGGGACTCACCCCCTCGATCACCTGACGCAGGCCCAGCACCGGGGCGCTCATCAGCGCCGGGTCGTGCTGCAGCCGCAACACCTGCACCCGCTCGAAGCCATGGAACCGGGCCAGAAAGGACAGCAGGGCCGCCGGCAGCGGGCGCGTGTGGGTCGGATCCAGATAGAACGACTCGGTGCCGACCACCAGGTTCTCGGGGTTCGGCGTTTCCATGACCAGCAGGCCGCCCGGGCGCAGCACCCGCAGCGCCTCGACGATCAGTGCCTGCAGGGTCTCGAACGGCAGGTGCTCGACCAGGTGAAAGGCGCTGACCAGCGCGAAGGACTCATCCGGTTGCGCGCGCAGCCAGGCGAGCGCGTCGCCGCGCTCGACGGTCAGTCCGCGCTCGCGGCAATCGGCCAGCATGTCCTCGTCGAGATCGATCCCCTGACCGGCCAGGCCCTCGGCGGCCAGCAGTTCGAGCCACTCGCCACGCCCGCAGCCGAGATCCGCGCCGCTGGCCTGCGGGAATGCGGCCTTCAGGGCCTGGATGAAGGGGCGATAGACCGCCAGGCGACCCGCGATCAGTTCGCGCGAACCACGATAGCAGTCCTCGAAGGCCCGATAGAAGCCGGTCCCCGTCATCCGGTCGACCGCTCCAGGGCCAGATCCGGCGGCAGCCAGGCCATCCCGACAAAGGTTTGCTTGCTGAGGTTGGTCACGTTGAACACCAGGGCGAGATCCCGCCACTCGTAGTTACCCGACAGATGCGACTCGGTGGCGTGCAGGCCGGTGGCCACCGAATACGAACCGACGCCCATGCCCGCCCGGAACGACAACGCCAGGTCCAGGCGCTCGCCCTGGCGCAGGCCTTCGATCGGCTGGCCGAGGTAATGCGTGTTGGTGCCGAACACGGCCTGCCCCAGCCGGTCCTTGATCATGTAACCGAATACCAGCGACGGCAGATCGGCTTCGACCAGGACCTGCACCCGCAGCACCACCGGCTGGCCGACATCGACGAACTCGAGCGGCTGGCCGGCTTCGTCGTACAGGCCGATCGATTCGACCCGTGCCGCACCCGTTCCCGACACCGTCTGAGCGCGGCCTGCGATCGTCGTGCGCACCTCGACCGTCGAGCCGCCGCCCTCGGCAACCACGGCATTGTAATAGTCCATCACGGCCTCCGGCTCGCCGTCCTTGAGCACGCGGCCGCGCTCGAGCAGGATCGCCCGATCGCAGATGGCCTGGATCGCGTTGCGATCGTGAGAAACGATCAGCAGGGTCGTGCCCTGCGCGCGGAAGCTGCGGATCCGCTCGAAACTCTTGTGCTGGAAATAACTGTCACCCACCGACAGGGCTTCGTCGACGATCAGCAGGTCGGGCCGGAAGGCAGTCGCCACCGCGAATGCCACACGCACCTGCATGCCGCTCGAATAGGTGCGCACCGGCGCATCGAAATACTCGCCGATCTCGGCGAAGGCCTCGATCTGCGTCATCACTGCCATCACCTCGGCCGCAGTGAAACCCATCAGGCCGGCCGCATGCATGACGTTCTGGCGACCTGTCAGCTCGGGATGAAAGCCCATGCCGAGTTCGAGGATCGCCGCGATGCGTCCGCCCACGCTCAGCCGCCCCTCGGTGGGCTGCAGAGTCCCGGCAATCATCTTCAGCAGTGTGCTCTTGCCGGCGCCGTTCTGCCCGACGATGCCGACGGTTTCACCGGCACCGACTTCGAAGCTGACCCCGCGCACCACCCAGTGCTCGTCGAGCGGTGCCGAGGCCAGGCCGAACCAGCGCCCGACCCGTTGCCACTCGGAACGATAGCTGCGATAGGCCTTGCCCACGCCCTGGACCGACAGCAGGCTCATCTGGCCGCCCTCACAGCGCGTCGACCATCTCGGCGCTGGCCCGCCGGAACATGAACAACCCCAGGCCCAGCAGCGCACACCCCAGGACCGCCACGGCCAGCAGCGGCCCCGCCGGCGGCAGGCGCCCGAACACCAGCAGGTCGTGATAGGCACCGACCACCGCGACCATCGGGTTCAACGCCAGCCAGCCACGCATCGCCTCGGGGACGACGCTGGCCGGGTAGACGATCGGGGTCATCCAGAAGCCGAGCTGCAGCACGATCGGCACCACCTGGCCGACATCGCGCACGAAGACGTTGAGAACCCCGAGCACCAGCCCGAGCCC
>JBAYOD010000153.1:0-7677 GCA_041678445.1 Burkholderiaceae bacterium
CGACGGACAGCTGCGTTTCGAGACGCTGTCGCCCGGTGTCCGGGTCGAGGGGCCGGCGAGCGCGCAGCGTGTCGATGGCGGCATCGCTTACCGGCTGGCCACACAGCCGGCCACCGGACCCCTGCAGGCCCGGGTCGATGATCGCGTGTGTGTCGACACGATGAGCGGCATGCCCTACCCGAAGGCGATCGCGGTCGAGTACGCGGGGCGGCGCTGGCTGGGCTGCGGGGGTGAGCCGGCGGCGCTGTTGCATGGTGCCGAATGGGTGGTCGAGGACATCGGCGGCGCCGGCATCATCGATCGCTCGCGGGTCACGCTGGTCTTCGATGCCGAGGGCCGCGTGACCGGCCAGGGGCCCTGCAATCGCTACGCCGGCAGCTACACGCTGACCGGCGAGAACCTGCGCTTCGGCCGCACCGCGGCGACGATGAGAGCCTGCGCGAAGGCGCTGATGACGCAGGAGCGGCGTTTCTTCGACCTGCTCGCGAGCATCGATCGCTTCGGTTTCAGTCCTGACGGGGCCTTGTACCTGATCGCCCGCGACGCGACCCGGATCGTGGCGCGGCGCGACTGAGGCGGTCGGCCGGTCCGTCAGCCGGGCAAGCCGCAGGCGGCCGGCAGCAGCTCGCCGATCGGTCCGGTCAGCAGGAGGTCGGCGAGCTCGTCCATTGCCGTGGCTTCGGCGTTGAAGATCACCACCCTGGCACCGGCCCGCCGGGCAGCCGGTACCATGCCGGCCACCGGGTAGACCTGCAGGGTCGAGCCGATCGCGAGCAGCAGGTCGGCCTCGGTGGCGACCCGCAGCGCGTGGTCGATGACCTCGGGCACCAGCGCCTGTCCGAACGAGATCGTGTCGCTCTTCAGGATGCCGCCGCACTGCAGGCAGGCCGGATCCGCTTCACCGTTGCGGACCCGGTCCAGCGTGCGTTCCATCGGCTGGCGGTCGCCACACTGCCAGCACATCGAGCGGCGTACCGTGCCATGCACCTCGATGACCCGGTCGGCGGAGTTGCCGGCGTGCTGGTGCAGTTCGTCGATGTTCTGGGTGACCAGCGCGTGCAGGCGGCCGCGCTGCTCGAGTTCGGCCAGTGCGCGATGACCACGGTTCGGGCGCGCCGTCCAGGCGGGGTGCGTCAGCCGGGCCTGCCAGGCGGCCCGCCGTACGGCCGGGTCGGCCAGGTAGTGCTGGATCGTCGATTGTTTCTCGGCGGCCGGGTTGCGCGTCCAGACGCCCTGCGGACCACGGAAGTCGGGGATGCCGGATTCGGTCGAGATGCCGGCGCCGGTGAGGGCGACGATGCGCGCGGCATCGTCGATCCAGCGTCTTGCGGTGTCCAGGGCATCGGTGGCGTTGGGAGCAGGCATGGCGGCTCAGTATCGGCGATCGAAGCAGATACCGCTACAGCACCCCCTTGTCGCGCAGCGCGGCGATCCGCCCGGCGTCGAGTCCGAGCAGATCGGCCAGGACGGTGTCGGTGTGTTCGCCGAGCAGCGGCGGCGCCTGCCGGTACTGCACCGGGGTGGCCGACAGCTTGAGCGGGCTGGCAATGCTCGGGGCGCTGCCGCCGTCGCCGCGCGGCAGCGCCAGCTGCAGGCCGCGATGTCTGACCTGCGGCTCCTGCATCACCTGCGAGAAGTCGTTGATCGGTCCGCAGGGCACGCCTTCGCGTTCGAGCGCGGTGGTCCAGTGCCGCGACGGCTGGCTGCGCAGATGGGCTTCGAGGTCGGGCAGCAGCAGGTGGCGGTTCGCGATCCGGTCGCTCATCCGGGCGAAACGCGCGTCGGCGGCCAGGTCGGGCCGGCCGATCGCCCGGCAGCAGCCCTGCCACTGCGAGTCGTTGCCCACGGCCAGGATCATGTGGCCGTCGGCGGTGGCAAAGACGTTGTAGGGCACGACGTTGGCGTGCGCGTTGCCGTAGCGCGGCGGAATGCGCCCGCCGCTCAGGAAGCCGATCAGCTGGTTGGCGCCGAGCGCCACCGAGGTGTCGAGCAGCGCCATGTCGATGTACTGGCCTGCGCCGGTGCGCTCGGCATGGCGCAGCGCGGCGAGCACGGCAACGGTGGCGTACATGCCGGTGAACATGTCGATGACGGCCACGCCGACCTTCTGCGGGCCACCGCCCGGCAGGTCGTCGCGTTCGCCGGTGATGCTCATCAGCCCGCCCATGCCCTGGAAGACGAAGTCGTAGCCCGGCTTGGCCGCGTCGGGGCCGCTCTGGCCGTAGCCGGTGATCGAGCAATAGACCAGCGCCGGGTTCACCTTGCGCAGGCTCTCGTAGTCCAGTCCGTAGCGGGCAAGGTCGCCGACCTTGAAGTTCTCGATCACGATCTGCGCCTGGCGGGCCAGCCCGATCGCCAGCTCGCGCCCCTCGGGGGCGCTGATGTCGAGCGTGATCGAGCGCTTGCCCCGGTTGGTCGACGCATAGTAGGTCGAGTCGCGGATCTCGTCGCCGTCGCCATTGCGCAGCCAGGGGGGGCCCCAGCTGCGCGTATCGTCGCCGGTGCCCGGGCGCTCGACCTTGATGACCTCGGCGCCGAGGTCGGCGAGGTTCTGCGAGCACCAGGGGCCGGCGAGGACGCGGGAGAAGTCGAGCACACGCACCCCCGCCAGCGCCTGGGCGGGGCCGTTATGGGGGCCGTTATGAGAGTCGGAAGGGGTCATGTCTGCCATCGGGTCGGAGTGGGGGCGGCTCAGATCGGGTCCCAGCTGATGACTTCGGGGGAGCGTTCGAGCGGATAGAAGTGAGGGCGCATGGCGGGCACGGCGACCTCGGCGATCGCCTCGGGCGTCCAGCCCTCGACGGTGTGCACCGAACGCAGCGGCCGCGACTGGCCCATCAGCATGATCTCGTTGGCGCGCACCGCGAAGATCTGGGCCGTGACGCCGCTGGCCGCGTCGCTGGCCAGGAACACCGCCATCGGCGCGATCTTGCCGGCTTCCATCCGCTTCATGCGTTCGACGCGCAGCTTTTCCTCGGGTGTGGTCGCCGGGATCGAGCTGGTCATCCGGCTCCAGGCGAACGGCGCGATGCAGTTCGAGCGCACCCCGTAGCGGGCCATGTCGAGGGCGATCGACTTCGACAGGGCGACGATGCCGAGCTTGGCCGCCGAGTAGTTGGCCTGGCCGAAATTGCCGATCAGGCCCGAAGTCGAGGTCATGTGCACATAGGCCCCGCCCTCCTGGTCGCGGAAGTGGTTGGCGGCGGCGCGGCTCACGAAGAACGAGCCGTGCAGGTGCACGTCGATGACGCTGCGCCACTCCTCTTCGTTCATCTTGTGGAACATCCGGTCGCGCAGGGTGCCGGCGTTGTTGATCACCGCGTCGATGCGCCCGAAGTGGTCGAGCGCGCACTGCACGATCTGGTGCGCGCCGGCCCAGCTCGCCACGCTGTCGGTACTGGCGACGGCCCGGCCGCCGGCGGCGGCGATCTCGGCCGCCACCCGCTGCGCCGGGCCGGCGTCGCCCGCATTCTCGCCACCCAGGTTCACGCCGAGGTCGTTGGCGACCACGCGCGCGCCGGCGGCCGCCATGCCCAGGGCGATGCCGCGGCCGATGCCGCCGCCCGCCCCGGTCACGATGACCACCTTGTCTTCCATCATGCCCATTCCCGGTCTCCGTTCATTGTGGCCTCGCGCCCGGTCTTGCCGCCCGGCTTCACAGGCTTGCGGCGCTGCTTCACGGGCTTGCGCGGCGTTGTTTCAGAGGGTCGCGGCGCTGCCGAGCACCGCGGTCGACTGGCTGGACAGCACGCCACCGTTGCCGTTGACGACGGCGATCTGCGCGTCGGCTACCTGCCGCTCGCCGCATTCGCCGCGCAACTGGCGCACGGCCTCGATGACCAGGAAGATCCCGTACATGCCCGGATGGATGCAGGACAGCCCGCCGCCGTTGGTGTTGACGGCCAGCCGGCCGCCGGGGGCGATCGCGCCGTCGGCGACGAAGCGTCCGCCCTCGCCTTTCGGACAGAAGCCGAGGTCTTCGAGGAACAGGATCGTGTTGATCGTGAACGCGTCGTACAGCGCGACGACATCGGCATCGCCGGCGCGGATGCCGGCCATCTCGAAGGCCCGCGAGCCGGACTCGCTGGCGGCGGTGACGGTCAGGTCGGCCAGCGACGAGATCTGCCGGTGCCAGGTTGCCGTGGCGTTGCCGAGCACGTAGACCGGCGGCCTGGCCAGCCCGCGGGCGCGTTCGGCCCGGGTCAGGATGAAGGCACCGGCGCCGTCGGTGACCAGGCAGCAGTCGCGCACGGTCAGCGGGTCGGCGACCATCCGGGCGCCGAGCACGTCGGCGATCGTGAGCGGGTCGCGGGCAAAGGCCTCGGGGTTGAGCTGCGCCCACTGGCGGGCGGCCACGGCGACTTCGGCGAGCTGCTCGCGTGTGGTGCCGTACTGGTGCATGTGGCGCGCCGCGGCCAGCGCGTAGGACGGCGCCGGGGTGGCCGGCCCGTACGGATGCTCCCAGGGCTGCGGGTCCATCGCCTTGCGCGCGGCCGCGATCGCCGCCCGGCCGCCGGTGGCGCTGCGCTGCGTGCTGCCATAGCAGACCAGCACGGTCTCGCACAGGCCGGCGTCGAGCGCGAGCATCGACGGCAGCAGGTGGGCGATGAAGCTCGAACCGCCGATCATCGTGCCGTCGAGGAAGCGGGGCCGGATGCCGAGGCTCTCGGCGACCGCCATCGGCCACATGCCGGAGGTGACGCTGCAGGTGGCCAGGCCGTCGACCTCGGCGAGCCCGATGCCGGCGTCGGCGCAGGCCGCCAGCGCGGCCTGGGTGAGGATTTCCATTTCGGTGAAGCCGGTGGCGTCCGGGAAGCCTGCCTGGCCGACGCCGGCGATCGCAGTCCTGCCGCGCAGCGGATGGGCCATGGCTCAGCCCTCCAGCGGATCGAAGACGACCAGCGGCGCACCGTCCTGCTCGCTGATCCGCGCCTGCACGCGCAGGCCGATGCGCACGGCGCCCGGTTCGATGCCCTCGACGCGGCTCATCATCCGCACGCCTTCGTCGAGGTCGATCAGCGCGATCTGCTGGTCGCCGCCATCGGCCGGCCGGCGGCGGAACACGGTGGCCGAGTAGACGGTGCCCAGGCCCGAAGCCAGCGTCCAGGACAGCCGGTCGGCCCCGCAGTGCGGGCACTGGATGCGCGGGTAGAAGACATGGCGCGCGCACGCTTCGCAGCGCTGGATCCGGAACGAACCGGCTGCGAGCGAATCGAAATACTGTTTCTGTGGACCGGCAGGGGTCATGGTCTCCTCACTCGCGCAGGTCCGGCCGTGGTGTCGGCAGACGATTCCCGGCGGGACGATACGACAGGGCTGTGCAACGAACAGCCCCGAGGGTGCCGCAGCACGCGCGGGTGCGCAATTCGCAATTGTCGAAACCCGGTTCCGGAAATGCCGGGGGGCGGGCCCGGGGGTATGCCGGTGAAACTGCTAGCATCGACGTTTTCGGCCAATGGCGCGACACCGCGCCCGGCTGCCGGACGATGGAGAAGCAACGAACATGCAGAAAGTCGCCTCAGGGCAAGAGAACGAAGAAGGGCGGGACGGTACCGCGTCAGCGGGCGGGGATGGCCTGGCGCAGCCCGGTCCCGAAGTGCTGCGCGCACTGTACCGGACCATGTGCCGGATCCGGGCGTTCGAGGACGCCGCCGAGGAGGCCAGCCGCGGCGGCGTCGCGGCCTTCGGCCAGGCGGCTGGCGGGCAGGCGAGCGTGCGCGGTCCGCTGCACCTGTCCACCGGCCAGGAGGCCGTCGCAACCGGTGTGTGCGCCCATCTGGAGGCGGCCGACTGGCTCACCTCCACCCATCGCGGCCATGGCCACACACTCGCCAAGGGTGCCAATCTCGAACGGATGATGCACGAGCTGTTCGGCAAGGCCACCGGTTTTTGCGGCGGCAAGGGCGGGTCGATGCACATCGCCGACTTCTCGGTCGGCATGCTCGGCGCCAATGGCGTGGTCGGGGCGGGTATTCCGATCGCGGTCGGTGCGGCGCACTCGATGGCGATCCAGGGACGCGATGCGATCGCCGTCACCTTCTTCGGCGACGGCGCACTGAACCGCGGCCCGCTCGCCGAGAGCCTGAACTGGGCGGCCGCCTTCCGGCTGCCGGTGCTGTTCGTCTGCGAAGACAACCAGTGGTCGGCAACGACCAAGACGGCCACGATGTCGGCCGGCGGCGGCGCCGCGGCGCGTGCCGTCGGCTACGGCGTGCCGGCGATGAGCGTCGACGGCATGGACGTGGTCGCGGTCTGGCAGCGCGCCGGTGCGCTGATCGAGCGGATCCGTGCCGGCCAGGGGCCGCAGTTGCTGCACGCCAAGACCTACCGCTTCAAGGGCCATGTCTCGGTCGACCCGGCCGCCTATCGCGACCCGGCCGAGCTGGCTGCCGCGCTCGAAGGTGATCCGCTGGCGCGTGCCCGCGGTGTGCTGCACCGGGCCGGCATTGCCGAGGCCGACATCGATGCGGTGATGCGCGAGGCGCGCGAGGAAGTGGCCGCGGCCCTCGTTTCGGCCGCCGCCGCGCCGTGGCCCGATGCGGCAGTGGCTTTCGAGGACATTCAGGATACGGGGAGCGGTCGGTGGCAGAACTGATGACGTATGCGGGCGCGGCCACGGCCGGGCTCGCCAGGGCGATGGAAGAAGACCCGTCGGTGATCGCACTCGGCGAGGACGTCGGTCGCGGAGGAATCTTCGGCCAGTATCGCGGCCTTGCCGAGCGCTTCGGCGAGCGGCGCATCATCGACACGCCGATCTCGGAAGCCACCATCGTCGGCACGGCGGTCGGGATGGCGCTCACCGGCCTGAAACCGGTGGTCGAGATGCGGGTCATCGACTTCGCGATGTGCGCGATGGACGAGATCATCAACCAGGCCGCGAAGAACCGTTTCATGTTCGGGGGCCAGGGGCGGGTGCCGGCGGTGATCCGGATGCCCAACGGCATCTGGACGGCATCGGCGGCCCAGCATTCGCAGTCCCTCGAAGCCTGGTTCGCCCATGTGCCGGGGCTGGTCGTGCTGGCGCCGGCCACGCCGCAGGACAACTACTCGATGCTGCGGGCGGCGCTGGCCTGTGGTGATCCGGTGGCCTACTTCGAGCACAAGGAACTGTGGACCTTCGAAGGCGAGGTCGACACCGGCGTCGAGGTGCCGATCGGCAAGGCCCGGCACCTGCGCGAAGGCAAGGACCTCACCCTGGTGAGCTGGAGCAAGGCCGTTCACTGGAGCGCCGAAGCCGCCGAGACGCTGGCCGGCGAGGGCATCGGGGTCGACCTGATCGACCTGCGTACGATCTGGCCCTGGGACCGCGATGCGGTGCTCGAATCCGCTGCGCGCACCGGCCGGGTGCTGATCGCCCACGAGGCCATCCAGGTAGCCGGTTTCGGCGCCGAGATCGCGGCCACCGTGGCCGAGCAGGGCGGTGCACGGGTGGCCCGCTGCGGCGGCCCGCGGATTCCGGTCGGCTATTCGCCGGGGCTCGAAGTGCAGGCCAGGCTGGCGCCGGGCCGGATCGTCGAGGCTGCCCGGCGCTTGCTCGGCTGAGGCGGGTTTTCGCGTTCGAGCGGTCGGGGCGGCCAAGGTGCGGGGGGCTTGGCCTGGCCGGCGCCGGTGCTTGGCCCCGCTGCGCGGGGCTGCCCTCGGTGCTCGGGTTCCTGGCTGCGCGGCGTGACTCGCTGC
>JBAYOD010000154.1:0-7664 GCA_041678445.1 Burkholderiaceae bacterium
CCGAGACCTCCCCGCCTCATGCAGATCCATTCGCTTCGCGCCGGCCATGGCTGGCGCTGGGTTCGAGACGGTTTTGCCCTGCTGGGCCGCCAGCCCGCAGGGCTGCTCGTCATCACCTTCCTGAACCTGATGCTGTTGTCGCTGTCGGTGGTCGTCCCACTGGTCGGCGCGGTTGCCCCCCTGATGCTGACCCCGGTACTGATGGTCGGGCTCATGCATGCGGTACGCGCCGCCGACGCCGGTCGCATCCCGTCGCCACTGATGCTGGTCGCCGGCTTTCGCGACGATGGCGGCACCGCCTGGAAGCCACTGCTGATGCTCGGTGCGTTCAACGTCATCGCCACCCTCGGGGCTCTGGCCCTGGCCGCGCTGGCCGACGGCGGCACGCTGATGCGGCTGGCCACGGGCGACGCCGGCGGCCCTGACGCCGGAACCACCCTGCCCCCTGGCAGCAGCGACGCGGCACTGTTCCAGGCCGCGGCCGTCTTCGTGCTCGCCTATACGCCGGTGCAGATGGCCATGTGGTATGCGCCGATGTTCGTGGCCTGGCACCGGGTGCCGCCGGCCAAGGCACTGTTCTTCAGCTTCTTCGCCGTCTGGCGCAACAAGTGGACCTTCCTGAGCTTCGGCCTGTGCTGGTTCGCGGTCGCCTTCATCGCTTCGCTCGGCGTGCGCCTGCTCAACGCCGTGCTGGGCGACAGCCCCGTCCTGCTGTCGATGCTGCTCTCGCCGCTGTCGCTGGTGCTGATCACCACCGTCTACTGCTCGTTCTGGGCCAGCTACCGCGACGCGATCGTCGACGCCCGACTCCAGCCGCCCGGCCCCGGCCCGCTCAGGGGGTAAACGCTTCGACGCTCAGGAGGTAACCGCCCCGAAAGCCTCGCCCTGCGTCCTGACCCGCCACCCCAGGCACTCGAACGCGCAGCGGGTTCAGGCCCTTTCGAGCTTGGCCACCGACAGCGCCAGCCACTTCATCCCTTCGGCACCGAAGTTGATCTGCGCGCGGGCGTCTTCACCGCTGCCCTCGATCATGACGATGACGCCTTCGCCGAAGCGGGCGTGGCAGACTGCCTGACCGACCCGCCACGGCACCCCGCGATCGAAGTTCAGCGCGGCGCGCCGCTCGGTCTGCGACAGGCGACCGTTGTCGCCGATATCGCGCCCCGAGTGACCGAACTCGCGCCAGCCGCCTCGCTCGCTGGCCCGGCGGACACGGGCCTCCGCCTCGCTCTGTGTCCCCCAGCCGCGTCTGCCGGTCCCATGGCCGGCAAAGCCCTGCCCTGTCCCGGCCTGCAGGGTCAGCCACTTCAGCGAGTCTTCGGGAAGCTCGTCGAAAAAACGCGAACGCAGGTTGTAGCGGGTCTGGCCGTGCAGCATCCGGCTCTGCGCAAACGACAGGTAGAGCCGCTGCCGGGCACGCGTGATCGCGACGTACATCAGCCGGCGCTCTTCCTCCAGCCCGTCGACTTCGGTTGCCGCATTCTCGTGCGGAAACAGGCCCTCTTCGAGGCCGGTGATGAAGACCGCGTCGAACTCCAGGCCCTTGGCCGAGTGCACGGTCATCAGCTGGACCGCATCGGCCCCCTCGCCGGCCTGGTTCTCGCCGGCCTCGAGTGAGGCATGGCCCAGGAAGGCGGCCAGCGGGGTCAGGCGCACGGCCGTCACGCCCGGTGCCAGCACTTCGATCTCCGAATCGGCCGGCAGCGTATCAGCCGATGCCCTATCGGCCGGTGCTGTCCCGGACTGCGAGCCCGTGACCGGCGCGTCGGCCGCGCTCAGGCCGGCACGCGCCGGGACATCCTGCCCGACGCCCTCTTCGGCCAGGAAGGCCGCTGCCGCGGTGACCAGTTCACGCAGGTTCTCGATGCGCTCCTGGCCCTCCCGCTCGTTTTCATAGTGCCCGACGAGGCCGCTGCGCTCGACCAGGTGCTCGACCAGGTCGGTGAGCGTCATCCGGCGGGTTTCCTCGCGCAACCGGTCGATCAGCCCGGTGAACACCGCGAGCTTGCCGGCCGCCGCGCCGGTCAGCGTGGCGACGCTCGCATACAGGCTGGCGCCCGCCGCCCGGGCGGCGTCCTGGATCTGCTCGACGGTGCGGGCACCGATCCCCCGCGCCGGGAAATTGACTACCCGCAGGAAGGCCCCGTCGTCCTCGGGGTTCTCGAGCAGACGCAGATAGGCGAGCGCGTGCTTGATCTCGGCGCGTTCGAAGAAGCGCAAGCCGCCATAGACCCGGTACGGCAGGCCCGCCGAGAACAAGGCGTGCTCGATCACCCGGGATTGCGCATTCGATCGATACAGCACTGCGATGTCGCTGCGCGCCCAGCCATCGGTGATCAGGCTCCTGATTTCCTCGACGAGCCACTGCGACTCCCGGCCATCGGTGGCGGCCTCGAAGACCCGCACCGGTTCACCGTCACCCGATTCGGTCCAGAGGTTCTTGCCGAGCCGGCGCGCGTTGTGCGAGATCAGCGCGTTGGCGCAACCCAGGATGTAGCCATGCGAACGATAGTTCTGCTCGAGCTTGATCAGGTTGCTCACCTGGTATTCGCGCTCGAAGGCCGCCATGTTGCCGACGTTGGCGCCCCGGAACGCGTAGATGCTCTGGTCGTCGTCGCCGACCGCGAAGACTGCGGCACCGTCCGGCCGGCCGACACCGGCCAGCAGCCCGATCCATTTGTACTGCAGGACATTGGTGTCCTGGAACTCGTCGATCAGGATGTTCCGGAAGCGGTACTGATAATGTTCGCGCAGCAACTGGTTGCGCTGCAGCAATTCGTAGCTGCGCAACAGCAGCTCGGTGAAATCGACGACGCCTTCCCGCTGGCACTGCTCGTCGTAGGCGGCGTAGAGCTCGACGATCCGGCGGTTGTAGTCATCGGAGACTTCGACCGCGCCGGCCCGCAACCCCTGCTCCTTGCAGTGGTTGATGAAGTGCTGGAGATTGCGCGGCGGGTATTTCTCGTCGTCGACGTTCAGCGTCTTCAGCAGACGCTTGATGGCCGCCAGCTGATCCTGGGAATCGAGAATCTGGAAAGCCTGCGGCAGCGCCGCGTCGCGATGGTGGGCGCGCAGCATCCGGTTGCACAGGCCGTGGAAGGTGCCGATCCACATGCCGCGCGTGTTGATCGGCAGCATGGCGGTGAGCCGCGTCAGCATCTCCTTCGCGGCCTTGTTCGTGAACGTGACGGCCAGGATGCTCTGCGGGCTGGCCTGGCCGGTGGAGATCAGCCAGGCGATCCGGGTGGTCAGGACACGGGTCTTGCCGCTGCCCGCGCCCGCCAGGATCAGGGCATGCTGCGGCGGCAGCGTGACCGCCGCGAGCTGTTGCTCGTTCAGGTTGGCAAGAAGCGAGGACATCGACGCGCCGGCCGCGCGGGTCGATCAGCGCCGCGCGGCCGTCTTGCGCGAGCGCTGCGACCAGACGGGCTGGCGGGGTGTCAGGCTGCCATGGCGAATTTCCACGCAGCGGTTGGCCCAGTTCGCGCTGTTGTCCGAGACATCGGCGATCGGCGCATTCGCGCCGTGACTGACCCGGACGATCCGGTGGCTCTGCACGCCGAACTTCTCGAGCAGCGTGGCCACTGCGTGGGTCCGGTCCATGCTCAGGGCAACGGCCTCTTCCGGATCTTCGACAGGATTGGCATGGCCGGAAACGATCAGTGTGCCGCCGGGGCCGGTGTTGAAACGCTCGGCGTGATCGCGGATCAGGCCGACAAAATCGTCACGAACGATGATCGAATCACCGTCGAAGAAAATCCGGGTGGGTTCGTCACTGACTGCCTCGGCGGCGGCGACATCGGTGCCGGGCCCTGTCACGGACGGCTGATTCTGATTCAACTGCATGCTGCTTGATCTCCCTGCTGAAGGTCCGATTTTAGCAAATCGCCCTGCACCGATATTCCTGACTCCTGCGCAAACGATTAAGCTGCTGTGAACGTCGCCGTGCCGCTGCGGCAGAATGCCATCGATCCGTACATCATTCCCAGTCGGGCAAGACCATGACTTCGCTGCTCCTGAACATCGCGCACGCCATCGATCACCTGGTTCTGCTGATCTTCGCGACGGCAGTCGGGGCCATCGCTGCCGACTTCGGCATCGCCCGCTGGGAAGACCTGATGCCGTACACCGCAGGAGCCTTCATCATGTTCGGGCTCGGCTCGGTGCCGTCGGGACGTCTGGGCGACCTGTGGGGCCGGCGCTCGATGATGCTGATCTTCTTCTTCGGCATCGGCGCGGCAACCCTGCTGGTGGCCCTCGCCCAGAACCCCTGGCAACTGGCCGGCGCGCTGGCGCTGATGGGCGTGTTCGCATCGATCTACCACCCGGTCGGCATCCCGATGCTGGTCCAGCACGCCACGCAGCCGGGCAAGGTCATCGGCATCAACGGGCTGGCCGGCAACCTCGGCATCGCGGTGGCGGCGATTTCCACCGGTCTGCTCGTGCAGTTCATCGGCTGGCGCGCCGCCTACATCGTGCCCGGCCTGATCGCGATCGCCTGCGGCCTGCTGTTCATGAAGGTGGCACCGGCCGAAACGGAATCGCCGGCTCGCCGCGCCGCCAAGGCGCTCGACATCACGGCGGCCGACCGCCAGCGGGCGTTCCTGGTCATGACGCTGACCGCGGTCACCGGCGGGCTCGTCTTCAACTTCACCACCAACGGCAACGGCGAACTGCTGAAGACCCGGCTGCCGCTGCTGCTCGAACAACCGGCACTGATGGGTACGCTGCTGGCCGTCGTCTACGGCATCGCTTCGCTTGCCCAGGTGGTCGTCGGCAGGCTGATCGACCGGATCGCGATCAAGCCGCTGATGCTCGGCATGCTGGCGGTGCAGCCGCTGCTGTTCGCGGCGGCCGCGCTGTCCGACGGCTGGCTGTTCTATACGGTCATGATCGTCTTCATGATCTTCGTCTTCGGTGCGATCCCGTTCACCGACGCAATGATCGTGCGCTACGTCGACGACCGGATGCGCTCGCGGGTAACCGGAATGCGCCTGGCCGTGTCCTTCGGCGTCAGCTCGCTGGCCGTCTGGCTGCTCGGCCCGCTGGTCAAGGCCTCCGGTTTCACGACGCTGCTGCTGATCCTCGCGGTGATCTCGGCCATCGGCACGCTGATCGTGACGATGCTGCCGCCCCAGCCGGCGCCGAACCCGACCGGCCCGGCCGCGCCGTCACCGGTCCCGGCGACCCGCTGAGCCGCGGCGCCGGCCGCGGCCCGTCCATGAGCAATCCGCGTTGAACCCCGGAGATCACCCCGACGAGCCCTCCGCCACTCCGCTCGCCGGGCCTGTTGCCGACCTGATCCCCGATCCGGAGGCGCTGGCCGGACGCAGCGCGGCGCAGGCTGCCCACGATCGGCACGACGCCGTGGCCCTCGGGATTTCGCTGGTGCTGATCCTGGTCTGGGGCGTGAACTATGTCGTCCAGAAAGCCGTGTTCGTCTTCCTGCCGCCGACCGGTTTCCTGTTCGCCCGCTACCTGATCATGCCGGCCTGCGCCCTGGCGCTGCTGTTCTACGTCTACGGCCTGCGCTTTCCCCGCATCCCGAAAGCCGATGCCTGGGCCCTGGCCCGGCTCGGTTTCGTCGGACACGCGCTGCATGTGTCCATGGTCGCCTACGGAATGGATTGGTCGACGCCATTCTCCAGCTCGGTGATCCTCGCCTGCGGCCCGATCTTCACGCTGCTGATCCTGCGCTGGATGGAGCTGGAACCCCTGGGGCGCGGACAGCTGACCGGCATCGCGCTGGCCATGGCCGGCGTGCTGGTCTTCCTGTCGGACAAGCTTCTGGTGGGCCGCTTCCAGGCTACCGGGGGCGACCTCGTCCTGCTCGTCGCCGCCACCTTCTTCTCCTGGTACACGGTCGCTGCCAAGCCACTGATCGAACGCCACGGCGGCGTCATCGTGATGGCCTACGCCACGCTGTTCGGCAGCATCCCCATCGTGCTGGCCACCGCCCCGGTCGGCCTGGCAACCGACTGGCTCGCGTTGCCGGCACTGACCTGGGCAGGTCTGCTCTGGGCCGTGGTCGTCTCGGCTTTCGTCGGCTGGCTGACCTGGGGCTGGGTCAACGCCGTGCGCGGCGTGGCGCGCACCGCCCCGCTGATGTATCTGATGCCCGCGGTGGCCGGGCTGGCCTCGTGGGTGGTTACCGGCGAACGGTTCACGCTGGTCAAGCTGGCCGGCGCGGCGATCACGCTGGCCGGCGTGGCCGCCGCCCAGTTCGCGGGGCGTCCGAACCGTCGCTGAATCCGTTCAGATCCCGACCAGCGGCGTGACGTTGGCCACGCCGCCGGTGGCCGCGGCGTCGGGCACAGCGCCGGACACGGACACGGGCACAGGAACTTCCGGAACCCCGGCTACGCCCGCCCCCGGTTCGATCAGGCGCATGCTCTCGACGATTTCGGCCAGCAGGCTGTTCAAGCTTGCGAGCCGGGCCGGATCCAGCCTGGCCAGGGCACCCGGCAGCAGGCCCGCGAGCGGCCGGGGGGCCTGGGCAACCACCGCGACGCCGGCCTCGGTGGCATACAGCAACACGATCCGCTGGTCGAACCGGTCTCGCTCGCGCCGCAGCAGGCCCTGGCGCGACAACTGCTCGATCAGGTTGCTGGCGGTCGACTGGTGAACGGCCATGGCCTGGGCGAGGTCCTTGACCCGGATCGCCGGCGAACCGACGACCACCGACAGCGCCCACAGCTGCGAACCCGATACCCCGCAGCGCCGTTCGATCTCGCCGACATGCTGGCGCACCGACCGGAAGATTTCCCGAAAGCGTCTCAGCGCGGCATTGGCCTCGACTGCAACGGCTTGCAACTCCGCCGAAACGTCGGCGGCAAACGAATCACAAGCAGGAACGGACGACATGGCGACGATGATGAACCGACCAGGGCGGGAGGATTCGAGGCACTGCGGCCGGCCGCCGGTCGGGCCGCAGAGCAACGGCTGCAACAGCAATCAACGTCCGTGCACTGCAACGGTTGACCGGCGGCACAACCCGCTACACTTGCGCCCGTCACCCACGCGCCGGGCTCACCCTGGCCTGGCCCGGGCCTTGCCCGGATTCCTCACCCCGATTCCACCCCGACGAACATGACCGGCAGCCACATCCTCACCCTGTCCTGCCCCGACCAGCCCGGCATCGTCCATGCCGTCTCGGGATTCCTGCTCGAGCAGGGTGGCAACATTCTGGAAGCCGGCCAATATGATGATCCGGACACCGGGCTGTTCTTCATGCGGGTGCGCTTCGCCGCGCCGCAGGCCGATTTCGTGGCAGCCTTCACACCGGTGGCCCAGCGCTTCCAGATGCGCTTCCGGTTCGCCGACGCAGCCCGCCCGATCCCGACGCTGATCCTGGTGTCCCAGCTCGGCCACTGCCTGAACGACCTGCTGTTCCGCTGGCGCTCCGGCCTGCTGCCGATCGACATCCGGGCGGTCGTTTCCAATCACCGCCATTTCTACCAGCTGGCCGCCTCCTACGACATTCCCTTCCATCACGTGCCGGTAACCGCTGCCACGAAACCGCGCGCCGAAGCCCGGTTGCTGGAGATCGTCGATAGTGAAGGGATCGAGCTGGTCGTGCTGGCGCGCTACATGCAGGTCCTGTCGGCCACGCTGTGCGACCGGCTCGAAGGCCGGGCGATCAACATCCATCACTCCTTCCTGCC
>JBAYOD010000155.1:0-7654 GCA_041678445.1 Burkholderiaceae bacterium
GCCTGCCGCCGAAACTCGCTTCGCTCCCGCCGCTACGCGGCGCTCGCTGCGCTCAGACAGTCGGCGGCAAGTCAGATTTTGGATGCGCGCTGACGCGCGCAGGCCACGAGCGCTGCGCTTCTCGGCTGCGCACAAGGCGTGCGCCGGAAACTTCGCCCCGCGTCCTGGCAGACGGTGGCCTGCGATCGAACACAAAATCGTCTCAGTCCGGCTCGGCTGCGAACCTGACTCGGCAGCGAATCTTACTTGGCAGCACGATCGGGCTGTGCGAACTGCGGGCTGGCCCGACGACGGTCTGCGAGCCGGCAAGGTGCTTGCGGCTGGCAACCGGATTGCCGTGGCCCCGGATGCTTTTCCGTCGAATGGCACGATGTCGCCGGCCAAGGTGCGGGGGGCTTGGCCTGGCCGGCGCCTTGTGCGCAGCCGAGGCGCACAGGGTTCCTGGCTGTCGCGCGCAGCGCGACTCCACCCTCATTCTCGCGGCGTCCTGTCTGAGCGCAGCGAGCGACGCGCAAGCGGCGGGCGCGCAGCGAGTTACGCCGCGCAGCCAGGAACCCGAGCACCGAGGGCAGCCCCGCGAAGCGGGGCCAAGCACCCGGCGCCGGCCAGGCCAAGCCCCCCGCATCTTGGCTGCCCCAGGCCCGGCCCCCGCACCTTGGCCCGCTCAGGCGAAGCCGATCTCGACCCGCTTGTTGCGCTTGCCCTCGTTGCGGATCTTCAGCACCCTGACCACACCGATCTCGCCGATGTTGCGCACATGGGTGCCGCCACAGGGTTGCAGGTCGATGCCGGCAATCCGCAGCAGTCGCACCCGGCCGGCACCGCGCGGTGGCTGGACGCTCATCGTCTTGACCAGTCCGGGGTTGGCGTCGAGCTCCTCATCGGTGATCCAGACCGTCTCGGTGTCGACGGCGCGGGCCAGCAGCGCGTTCAGCTCGCGTTCGATGCGCCCGGCATCGAGCTGGCTCATGTCGATGTCGAAGTCGAGCCGAGCCTTGTCGGGCGCGATGCTGCCTCCCGTCACCGGTGCCACGACCACGCAGGACAGGACGTGCAGGCTGGTGTGCAGACGCATCATCGCGTACCGCCTCGACCAGTCGATCGCGGCCTCGACCGTGTCGCCGACTGCCAGTGCAGGCTCGTCCGCCGCGGCCAGGTGCACGACGCTGTCGAAAGCTTCTCCCTTGCGGGTGTCGGCGATCCGGACCGTGACGCCGTCGGCGCGCCGCAACGTGCCGGTATCGCCGGCCTGCCCGCCGCCCTGCGGATAGAAGACAGTCCGATCGAGCTCGTAGCCGCGCTCGGTCACGGCAGTCACCTGCGCCGTGCAGGTCTTCAGGTAGGCATCTTCACGAAACAGCAGTTCGGTCGGCATCGTCGGGGTCGTCGGGGTCGTCAGGGGCTGGATTGCGGGTAACGATTGATTGGACTGGATTGCGGGTAGAAAGATTGCGGGCGAATCCTGGACCGGTGGCCGGTTCAGGTCCGGGCCGCGCGGAGGGCCTCGAACCAGGCCTCGAGCCCGATCGCCAGCGTCGACATCAGCAGCAGGGCACCGAGCATCAGCGCCGCCATCGCGACCAGCACGGCGCCCCAGCCGCTGCCGGAGCGCCGCCCCGAGGCGGCATTGTGCTTCGCGTCCCATTTCTCGTCGGGGGTGAGTGCGATCACGATCGCTTCGAGCATGCTTGCGACCGTCACCAGCACAGCCACGTAGAAGCCCGGGTGGCGATACCAGAACTCGCCGGCCACGGCCAGGGCCAGGGCGATCGCCGGGACCGCGAACAGCGGGTAGAGCCACCAGAAGCGGCCGCCGAGGTAGAGCCGGTGCGCGCCGGCCCAGCCGAAAAACAGCGCGAGCGCGCCAGTGATGGTCTTCGAACGGTGAGGCAGATTCATGGTCCTGGCAGGCAGCAGGCGAGCAGGCGCTCGTCGAATGGGAAACACCCCAGTCTAACCAAATGGCGGGCGACCACCCCTCGGACACGACGGCCACCGGAGGCCACCGCCATCCTGCTAGACTGGCTGCACGCTGCTGCCCCCTGCGACGCCGCCGCGGCACCCCTCCCCGCTCTGCCCGGAAGCATGCTCCAAGATACCCCGAACGCCGCCCAGGACGAGGCCGGTCAGCCGCTGCAAGCGGTGCTCCGGCCGGCGATCCGGATCCGGGGCGCGCGCCAGAACAACCTGCGCAACCTCGACCTCGACATCCCGACCGGCCAGCTGGTGGTAGTCACCGGCGTCTCGGGTTCGGGCAAGTCGTCGCTGGTCTTCGACACCCTGTACGCCGAAGGCCAGCGTCGCTACGTCGAGACCTTCTCGGCCTATGCGCGGCAGTTCCTCGACCGGATGGACAAGCCTCAGGTCGACCGGATCGAGGGGGTGCCGCCCGCGATCGCGATCGACCAGACCAATCCGGTGCGGACCTCGCGGTCGACGGTCGGCACGATGACCGAGTTGAACGACCACCTGAAGCTGCTGTTCGCGCGCGCCGCGCGGCTGCACTGCCGGCGCTGTGCCCGGCCGGTGCGCCGCGACACCGTCGCCGGGGTACGCGAGACGATCGCCCGCCGCACGCAGGCGGCCGGCAACCCGCGGCTGGTCGTCAGCTTTCCGGTCCCGGTGCCGGCGAACTTCAGCGAGGACGAGGTCCGCACCCACCTCGTGGCGCAGGGCTACACGCGGATCCAGCAGGTCGACGGGCAGACCCTGCATGTCGTCCAGGACCGTTTCCGCGCGGATGCCGTGGAGGACAGCCGGATCTCCGATGCCATCGAGAACGCGATGACCCGCGGCCGGGGCCGGATGTCGGTCCACCGGCTCGACGACGCCGGCACCGAGGTCGAACGGTGGCGCTTCAGCACCGGCCTGCATTGTGCCGATTGCGACATCGGCTACACCGAGCCGCTGCCCAGCCTGTTCTCGTTCAATTCGCCGATCGGCGCCTGCGAGACCTGTCGCGGTTTCGGCCGGGTGATCGGCATCGACCTCGGTCTGGTCATTCCCGACGAGGGCAAGACCCTGGCCGAGGGCGCGGTCAAGCCCTGGCAGACCGAGAGCTTCAGGGAGTGCCAGATCGAGATGGCCCGGTATGCGCCGGCAGCCGGCGTGCCGCTGGACCGGCCCTGGCGGGAGCTGACCGACGCCCAGCGGCGCTGGGTCATCGAGGGCGGTGACGACTGGACCGGCAAGTGGCAGACCCAGTGGTACGGCATCCGGCACTTCTTCGACTGGCTGGAATCGAAAGCCTACCGGATGCACATCCGGGTCCTGCTGTCGAAGTACCGGTCCTACACGCCGTGCACCGCCTGTCACGGTGCCCGGCTCAAGCCGGACGCGCTGCTCTGGCGGGTCGGCTCGCTTGCCGAGGCATCGGCTGCCGCGGGCACGACCTGGCCGCGCTTTCGCCCGTCCGGCGTCGAATGGCGCGACGAGCAGTTCGCTGCGATCGACGGCTTCAGCCTGCACGACCTGATGCTGCTGCCGATCGACCGGGTCGCCACCTTCTTCGATCGCCTGCGGCTGCCCGCCCCCTTCGATGAAGCCGCCGATCTGCTGCTGACCGAAACCCGGGCGCGGCTGCGCTATCTGCAGGCGGTCGGCCTCGGCTACCTGACCCTGGACCGGCAGTCGCGCACCCTGTCGGGCGGCGAAGTCCAGCGGATCAACCTGACCACCGCCCTCGGCACCTCGCTGGTCAACACGCTGTTCGTCCTCGACGAGCCGTCGATCGGGCTGCACCCGCGCGACATGAACCGGATCATCGAGGTCATGCGGCGTCTGCGTGATGCCGGCAACTCGCTGGTGGTGGTCGAGCACGACCCGCAAGTGATGGACGCGGCCGACCGGATGATCGACATCGGCCCCGGCCCCGGCGAACGCGGTGGCCAGGTGGTGTTCGAAGGCGACCCGCAGGCACTGCGCGACGCCGCCACCCTCACCGGCGATTACCTGGCCGGACGCCGCCAGGTCGACACTGGCCGGCAGCAGGCGGTGACACCTTCCACCCCGAAACTGCTGCTCGAAGGTGCGCGCGAGAACAACCTGAAGAACCTCTCGGTCGAGATCCCGCTGGAACGGCTGGTCTGCCTGACCGGGGTGTCGGGCAGCGGCAAGTCGACGCTGATGCAGAACGTGCTGCTGCCGGCGCTGCTGAAGGCGCGCGGCCGGCCGACCGAATCCCCGGGCGCCCACGACCGGCTGCTCGGCGACGACTGGATCGACGACGTCGTCTTCGTCGACCAGTCACCGATCGGCAAGACCGCGCGCAGCAACCCGGTCAGCTATGTCGGCGCCTTCGACCCGATCCGCCGGCGCTTCGCGGCCACCGAACTGGCCAGGGAGCGCGGCTACACGGCGGGTACCTTCAGCTTCAACGCCGGCAACGGCCGCTGTCCGGGCTGCGGCGGCAACGGCTTCGAGCACGTCGAGATGCAGTTCCTGTCCGACGTCTACCTGCGCTGCCCGGATTGCGACGGCAAGCGCTTCCGCGCCGAGGTGCTCGAAGTCATGGTCAGCGGCCGCGATGGTCGCGAACGCTCGATCGCCGACGTGCTTGCGCTGACCATCAATGAAGCGCTCACAGTCTTCGCCGACGCGCCCGACATCCGCGCCCGGCTGCAACCGCTCGTCGACATCGGCCTCGACTACCTGCGGCTGGGCCAGCCCGTGCCGACCCTGTCGGGCGGCGAGGCCCAGCGGCTGAAGCTGGCCGGCTTCCTGGCCGAAGCGGCCAGCCAGGGCCTGAGCCCCCGCAAGACGACCCGACACGCCCCCCCCGGGAACGGCCGTCGCGGCACGCTGTTCATGTTCGACGAGCCGACCACCGGCCTGCATTTCGACGACGTCGCCAAGCTGCTGCGCGCCTTCCGCAAGCTGCTCGCAGCCGGCCACTCGCTGCTCGTCATCGAGCACAACCTCGACGTGATCCGCGCCGCCGACTGGCTGATCGACCTCGGCCCGGAAGGCGGTGACGGCGGCGGCCAGCTGGTCGCTGCCGGCCCGCCGCAGGAACTCGCCGGACGAGCCGACAGCCATACCGGCCGGGCGCTGGCCGGTGCCGCCGAACCGGCTGGCACCGCCGAGCCTGTCGGCACTGCCGAACCCGCCGGGCCGGCCCTGCAGAACGTCCTGCGCGCGCGCGCCCGCGATGCGATCCTCGTGCACCGGGCCCGCGAGCACAATCTGAAGAACATCGAAGTCGCCATTCCGCGCGACCGGTTCACCGTCATCACCGGCGTCTCCGGCTCCGGCAAGTCCACACTGGCCTTCGACGTCGTCTTCGGCGAAGGCCAGCGCCGCTACCTCGAATCGCTGAACGCCTACGCGCGCCAGTTCGTCCAGCCGTCGTCGCGACCCGACGTCGACGGCGTGTTCGGCATTCCGCCCACCGTCGCCATCGAACAGCGCACCAGCCGGGGCGGACGCAAGAGCACGGTCGCCACGCTGACCGAGATCTATCACTTCCTGCGCCTGCTGTACGTCAAGCTGGGCCAGCAGTACTGCCCCGACTGCCAGGTACCGATCGAGCCGCAGAGCTTCGACGCGATCGCAGCGCGCATCCTGAGCGACTATCGCGGCCAGCACATCGGCCTGCTCGCGCCGCTGGTCGTCGCCCGCAAGGGCGTCTACACCGACCTGGCCAAGTGGGCGCAGGCCAGGGGCTACGACCATCTCCGGGTCGACGGACAGTTCCTGCCGACGGCGGCCTTCCCGCGGCTCGACCGCTACAGCGAGCACGACATCGAGCTGCCGGTGGCCGACCTGATCGTCGACCCGGCCGATGAGACCTCGCTGCGCACGGCCCTGGGCGAAGCGCTGGCGCTGGGCAAGGGCATCGTGATGATCGCGGCACCGCTCGATGCGCTGCAGGCAGCCTTTCGCGCCGGGGATGCCACGGCCTGGAGCGCCGCCTGCGAGGCCCTGCCGACCGCCCTGTTCTCGACCCGGCGGGCCTGCCCGTCCTGTGGCACGAGCTTCCCGGAACCCGATCCGCGGATGTTCTCGTTCAATTCGAAGATCGGCTGGTGCGAAGCCTGCCTCGGCACCGGGCTGGCCCTGCCCTGGCTGCCCAAGCTCGACCCGAAGCGGCGCGGCGAGGAAGACTCGAGCAGCGAGGCGGTCGGCGCCCTGGCCGAGGCGCTCGCCGACCAGCTCGCCGTCCGCGGCGACACCCCCCGCGGCGACGCCGACCCGGCAGCGCCGGCTGCCGACGCCCCGGCGCCCTGCCCGGACTGCGACGGCCGCCGCTTGAACCGCAACGCGCTGGCCGTGAAGCTGCTCGACCTGTCGATCGCCGAACTCACCGCGATGCCGGTCGACGACTGCGCGCGCTGGCTCAGGCAGGTGGGTTTCGCCGGCCGCGAGCAGGAGATCGCCCGCGACGTGCTGGCGGAAATCCGCTCCCGGCTGACCTTCCTGTCCGAAGTCGGTCTCGGCTACCTGGCGCTGGACCGCGCCGCACCGACCCTGTCGGGCGGCGAGGCCCAGCGCATCCGGCTGGCCGCGCAACTCGGCTCCAACCTGCAGGGGGTCTGCTACGTCCTCGACGAGCCGACCATCGGCCTGCATCCGCACGACAACCGGATCCTGCTCGACACCCTCGAAGCCCTGCGCGACAAGGGCAACACGCTGCTGGTCGTCGAGCACGACGAAGAAACCATCCGGCGGGCCGATCACGTCATCGACATCGGCCCGGGCGCCGGCCGGCTCGGCGGCCACATCATCGCCACCGGCCGCCACGACACGCTGGCGAGCCATCCCGACAGCCTCACCGGTCATTTCCTCGCCCACCCGCTGGCCCATCCGCTGAACCCGCCGCGCGCGCTGCCGCCGGCCGACGATGCCGACCAGTGGCTGGCGCTGCGCGGCGCCCACCTGCACAACCTGCGCCACGTCAATGCGCGCATCCCGCTGCGCCGGATGACGGTGGTCACCGGCGTGTCGGGCTCGGGCAAATCGACACTCGCCCGCGATGTCCTGCTGGCCAACCTGTCGGCCCGGATCGGTGCCCGCAACCGGCGGGCGCCGCTGCCCGCGCTCCGCGGCATCGAGGCGATCGATGGCTGGGCCGGCATCACCCGCGTGCTCGAAGTCGATCAGACCCCGATCGGCAAGACGCCCCGCTCGTGCCCGGCCACCTACATCGGCTTCTGGGATGCGATCCGCCGGCTCTTCGCCGACACCAGCGAGGCGCGGATCCGCGGTTGGGGCCCCGGACGCTTCAGCTTCAACACCGCCGGCGGCCGCTGCGAGGCCTGCGGCGGCCAGGGCATGCAGACGGTGGAAATGAGCTTCCTGCCCGACGTCAAGGTGCTGTGCGACGTCTGCCGCGGCGGCCGCTTCAACCGCGAAACCCTCGACGTCCGGCTGCGCGGTCGCAACATTGCCGAAGTGCTCGCAATGGATGTCGACGAAGCGCTGGAGTTCTTCGCGGCGCACCCGGCAATCGCCCATCCACTGGCCCTGCTGCAGGACGTCGGGCTCGGCTACCTGACACTGGGTCAGCCCAGTCCGACCCTGTCGGGCGGCGAGGCCCAGCGGGTCAAGCTGGTCACGGAACTGGCCCGGGTCCGTTCACGCGGCGACGGCAGCGGCGATGACGACCCACGCATCGCACGCGCCCGGGCCAAGGCGATCGCGGCCGGCCGGACCC
>JBAYOD010000156.1:0-7648 GCA_041678445.1 Burkholderiaceae bacterium
TCATGCCGAGATCGCGCAGCACGCGCAGCCGCGCCGCGTCGACGGTGCGCGGGTCGATCTCGATCGAATACTCGCCCTCGTCGTCGGGCGCGAACTCGAAGGCGGTGCGAAAGGCGCCGATCAGTGCCGCCAGTTCGTCATCGGGCATGAAGGTCGGGGTGCCGCCGCCAAAGTGCAGGTGGCTGATCCGGTGGTGGCTGCCGATCCGGTGCTGGACCAGGCGCAGTTCCTTCAGGACCGCGTCGAGATAGGGCGACGACTGCTCCTGGTGACGGGTGCCGATCTTGTTGCAGGCGCAATACCAGCAGATGGTCCGGCAGAACGGCACGTGGACGTACAGGCCGAGCGGGTCGGCGCTGCGCTCGGCCCGGCGCAGCAGCGCGCCCTCGTAATCCTCGTGCGTGAAACCAGTGTGGAAGCGGTCTGCCGTCGGGTACGAGGTGTAGCGGGGTCCGCGACCGCCGAAGCGCTCGATCAGCGCCTCGTCGATCTCCAGGGGTGGGGGAGTTGTCAGCTTCATGACAGCCAGTGTGCCGCCGGCATGCCGGGCGCCGTCTTGACCGGACGCAAGCTTGCCGCCATCGCGGCAGGGTTCAAGGCAGAGGACACGGCAGGGGTTACGACAGGGATCATGACACCGGCACGGTGTAGTTCAGTGCCATCCGGCCCCCGTCCGGATAGACGATCTGGCCGGTCAGGTAGGCGGCGTCTTCGCTGGCCAGGAACAGCACGACGCGGGCGACTTCGTCGGGCTCGCCGAGCCGGCCCATCGGGGTACGCGACATCAGCTTGTGCCGGGCTTCGGGAGAACCCATGACCGCCTGGCGGGCCAGCTCGGTCGCGATCGTGCCGGGCCCGACGGCGTTGACCCGGATCTCATGCGGCGCGAGGTTCAGCGCCATCACCCGTGTGAGCTGGTTGACCGCGCCTTTCGACACGACGTAGGGCACCTGATCGGGAATCGCCAGGATCGCGTTGACGCTCGACATGTTGACGATCGCGCCACCCTGGCCCTGCGCCACCATCTGGCGGGCGGCTGCCTGGCCGAAGGCGAAGTAGGCGCGCAGGTTGACCGCCAGCACGCGATCGAAGTCCTCCTCGGCCAGTTCCAGGAAGGGCGCAGCATGGGTAATGCCGGCATTGTTGACCAGGATGTCGAGCCGGCCGAAGCGTTCGAGCACGGCCTCGACGGCGCTGGCGGCGGCGCCGCGGGCGGCGACGTCGGATTCGAAGAAGGCCAGGGCCGGGTCGCTGGCCGCCACCGCGCGACCGGCCTCGGCATTGCGATCGGCGATCAGCACCCGGGCGCCTTCGCTGGCGAAGCGCCGGGCGATGGCTTCGCCGATTCCCTGGGCGCCGCCGGTTACCAGAGCCACCTTGTCCTTCAGTCGCATTGTCGCTGCTCCTCGTGGGTGGGTCGGACGCGATGGGATAATCCGCCCGAAATGATCGCTGTCGAACCGTCGCGCCTATTGTGCGTCATCCTGCTCGGGCTGACCCTGCTCGCCGTCTGGTCGGGGGCGGGTGCGCAGCGCCCGGCGCCGCCGATCGCCGACTGGCTGCGCGAGGCGGGCATTCCCGCCGGCGAGCTCGATCTTGCGGTGGCGATCCGGCCGCTCGATCCGCGCGACGGCATCGCCTGGCAACTCGATGCCGAGCGTCCGCTGAATCCGGCTTCGGCGATGAAGCTGGTCACGACCTGGGCGGCGTTGAACCTGCTCGGTCCGCAGTTTCGCTGGCGCACCACCGCGCACCTGGGCGGGCCGATCGTCGACGGCGTGCTGCATGGCGATCTGGTGCTGGGCGGGGGCGGCGATCCGAAGCTGGTCAGTGAGGATCTGGGCGAATGGATCGCCCGGATGCGGGCTGCCGGGTTGCACGAGATCCGCGGCGACCTGGTGATCGACGATGTGATCTTCGCCCCGATCGACGATACGCAGGCCTCGCTCGACGGCGAACTGACGCGACCCTACAACGTCCAGCCCTCGGGGGCGCTGCTGAACTTCAAGGCCACCCGGCTGATCGTGCGGCCGCAGGCCAAAGGCGTGGCGATCGAGCTGGACCCGCCGCTGGCCGACGTGCTGATCGACAACCGGGTGCGCCTGCGGCGCGAGCGCTGCCGCAGCGGCGTGAGCGGCCTGCGGATCAGTGAACCGGCCGCGCGCCACGGGGTCATTGCGACCATTCGGGTCGACGGCCTCTATTCGGCCGGCTGTGGCGAGCAGGGGCGCTTTGCGGCGGTGCTCGACCATGTAGCCTTCGCCCGTGCCTTCTTTGCCGGCGCCTGGCGTGCGGCCGGCGGCAACTGGAGCGGTGCGGCGCGACTCGACCGCGGCGCGGCCCAGGGCGAGCCCTAGCTCGAATGGCGGTCACCGCGCACGCTCGCCGAGGTGGTCGACGACGTCAATCACCTGAGCAACAACGTGATGGCTCGCCAGTTGTTGCTGCAACTGGCGGCGGCCCGCGGAGTGCGGCCGGCCGACGCGGCCGCCGGCCGGCAGGCGGTCGTCGACTGGTTGGCGGGCCGCGGGCTGCACTTTCCCGGGCTGGTGCTCGACAATGGCTCGGGCCTGTCGCGCACGGCACGGATCAGCGCCACCAGCCTGGCCGACCTGCTGGTCGATGCCGCGGCGACGCCGCTGGGTGAACGCTTCCGGCAATCGCTGCCACTGCTGGGCATGACGGGTACGGTTCGCCATCGGCTGGTGGGCGATCCGCTGGCGGGCCGCGCCTGGCTCAAGACCGGCAGCCTCGACGAGGTGCGCTCGATCGCCGGCTATCTGGAGGCCGCGTCGGGCCGGCGCTACGTGATCGTGGTGCTTGCCAACGGCGCGCGTGCTCCAGCCTCGGTCACGGTCCAGGATCGGTTGCTGCGCTGGCTCCACCAGCATGGCTGACTTCGGCGGCAGGCATGGCTGAATCGGGCAGCAGGGTTGCCGTTGCGCTGCTCGCCTGCCTGGCCTTCGTCGCCTATCAGTCGCTGGCGGGTGGGGTGCCGGTCGATTGCGTCGTGCCGCTGACCCAGCAGCCCGGGCGGCTGTCCTGGAGCGACGGTATCGCGAACTTCGCAGCCTATCTGCCGCTCGGCTTGCTGGCCGGGCACTGGCTGAGCCTGCGTCGCCGCGGTGCGCCTGGCTGGCTGGCCCTGCTTGCCGCGGCCGTTGCGGTCGCGGCGTTCTCGCTGACCATGGAGACGGTGCAAGCCTGTCTGGACGGCCGCGTGTCGTCGTGGTTCGACCTGGCGACGAACAGTGCTGGCGGGGCCAGCGGGATCATGCTGGTGCGGCTGGTGTCGCGCGGCCACGGGGTGCTGTCCGGCCGTGCCGGCGGCGGCCACCCCCTGGCGCAGGTGCGCGCCGTCCTCTTCTGGCCGGTGCTGTTCGCCGTTGGCGCCTGGCTGCTGGCGGGGCTGTCGCCGTGGCGCTTCACTTTCGACGTGGGGACGGTACGCGCCAACCTGGCCTTCCTGCGCGGCTGGTCGCACTGGTCCGGCCCGGACCCCTGGGTCTTCGCGCGCCACCTGTGCGGCTGGCTCGCCGTTGCCGTGTCGCTGCGCGCGCTCTGGCCTGCGCGGCTGACCGGCACCCTGGTACTGGCGGGGGTACTGGCCGTCTCGGTCGTCCTGCAGCTGCTGCTCGTGCGGCGTGCGCTGAGCCTGGATGAACTGGCCGCGATGCTCTGTGCGCTGCCGCTGGCCGGCCTGCTGCCGGGGGCGAATTCACGGCAGGTGCGGGCCGGGCTGCTGGCGCTGCTTGCACTGGCCTCGGTGTGCGCCTACCAGCTCGCACCGGGCCGTGGCCGGGCCCTGGCGGCCGGTTTCGACTGGCTGCCCCAGTTGGGCCGTGGCGGCCTGATCGGCGCGCTCGAACTGTCGCTGTTCTTCGGCTGGCTTGCGCTGTCGGTCGTGCTGGCGCTGCGCTGGCGAGCGGCGTGCGGCCTGGAGATTCGCCGGCAGCGCCTGGCCTGGCCGGTGGCCGTGGTGGCGGTCCTGTTCGCCACCGAAGTGGCGCAGCTGTGGATCCCCGGTCGTTTGCCGGATGTGTCGCCCCCGCTGCTCGCGGCGCTGGCCTACGCGATCGGCTGGGCCCTGTTCGGCGCCGCGTCGCCGCCGCGTGCCGGCCTGGTCGTCACAGGCCCAGCGAAGTCCAGATCGCGTCGACCTTCTGCCTGACGGCCGTCGACATCACGATCGGCCGACCCCATTCACGGTTCGTCTCGCCGGGCCATTTATTGGTTGCATCCAGTCCCATCTTCGAGCCCAGCCCCGATACGGGCGAGGCGAAGTCCAGATAGTCGATCGGGGTGTTCTCGACCAGGGTCGTGTCGCGCGCCGGATCGACGCGGGTGGTGATCGCCCAGATCACTTCCGGCCAGTCGCGCACGTTCACGTCCTCGTCGACGACGACGATGAACTTGGTGTACATGAACTGGCGCAGGAAGCTCCAGATCCCGAACATCACCCGCTTGGCGTGGCCCGGGTACTGCTTGCGGATCGACACGACCGCCATCCGGTACGAACAGCCTTCGGGCGGCAGGTAGAAGTCGACGATCTCGGGAAACTGCCGGCACAGGATAGGCACGAAGACCTCGTTCAGTGCCACGCCGAGCACGGCCGGCTCGTCGGGGGGCTTGCCGGTATAGGTGGAATGGTAGATCGGGGCATCGCGCATCATGATCCGGTCGATCGAGAACACCGGAAACCAGTCCTGCTCGTTGTAGTAGCCGGTGTGGTCGCCGTACGGCCCTTCGAGCGCGGTTTCCCAGCCCGTGCGGGCGGCCGGCGGCAGCTCGCCGCGCCAGCCCAGCCGGTGGGCGTGGCCCTCGCTCAGGCTGCCGTCGGGATCGGGCCGGATCGTGCCTTCGAGCACGATCTCGGCGCTGGCCGGCACCTGCAGGTCGCTGCCGACGCAGCGGGTGAGCAGGGTCCTGGCACCGCGCAGCAGGCCGGCGAACTGGTACTCGGACAGGGCATCGGGCACCGGTGTCACGGCGCCCAGGATCGTGGCCGGGTCGGCACCGAGCACGACGGCCAGCGGGAAGGGCTGGCCGGGATGACGGGCTGCATGCTCGCGGAAATCGAGCGCGCCGCCACGATGCGCAAGCCAGCGCATGATCGTTTGCCGCGGGCCGATCACCTGCTGGCGGTAGATGCCGAGGTTCTGCCGGGGCCGCGTCGGGCCGCGGGTGACGACCAGCCCCCAGGTGATCAGGGGCGCGGCGTCGCCGGGCCAGCAGGTCTGCACCGGCAGGCGGCCGAGGTCGACGTCCTCGCCTTCCAGCCTTTGCTGATGGCAGGCTGCCCGGCTGGTTTCGCGCGGCGCCATGCTCAGCACCTGGCGCAGCAGCGGCAGCTTGTCCCAGGCGTCGCGCAGGCCCTTTGGCGGCTCGGGTTCCTTCAGGTAGGCGAGCAACTGGCCGATTTCGCGCAGGCCGGTGCCGGATTCGGCGCCCATCGCGCGGGCGACGCGTCCCGGGGTGCCGAACAGGTTGGCCAGCACAGGCATCGGCCAGTGCTGGCCGCCGTCGACCGGGCGTTCGAACAGCAGTGCCGGGCCGCCGGCGCGCAGGACGCGGTCGGCGATCTCGGTCATCTCCAGCGCGGGCGAGACTTCGGCGGTGATGCGCCGCAGCTCGCCGCGGGCTTCGAGCTGGGCGACGAAATCGCGCAGGTCTTCGTATTTCATCGCGTCGTGCCGTCAACGGTTGGGAACGGCAGATTGTCTCATCAGAGCGACACTTCGTCGGCAGCCGCCGGGCGATGAGTCCTGACTGCATGGACAGACAGGAGTCTGGTTGACCATGACCAGCGGACTGCCTAGAATTCCCTCATCCCCTCCTCGGGGGTGCCGTGCGTCAGTCACGGTTCGACGATCGTCAGGTAAAGCTTGACGATCTTGATGCGGGGATCGCGCCGTGAGTACGCCGGAGATCCGATCCCCGACGAGGGCGAATCGGCCGTGAACGCGCCGGGGGTTCGCCCAGCGGGCGGCGATGCATCGCTCGTGAATCCGTGCTGCAGTGTGCAGTGTGCAGCAGTTTGCAGGATTCCTTCGCCCAGGCGGGCGAGCCGTGCGATGCATGTCGTTGGGAGGCTGAATGCTCGAGCAGCGTCAGTTCACGAGTTCACTGGGATCGCTGACCCGCAGGGTCGCGAGCGGGCCGTCGTCGGCCGCCGCGATCACGCTCGTCGTCGCGCTCACAGTGGCCGTGTCCACGCTGCATGGCGCCGAAACCCGCCAGGCTGCCGGCAGTGCCATCCTGGCCCCCGGGATGATGACGCAGGCTGCGTCGGAGCATGCGCTCGTGCGGGCAGCACCGGCGAACGGCCAGGTGAACGACCGGCAGGCGTCCGACGCGGCGCAGCAGCGCCGGGCCGGGCCGGAGGCCAGGCCGCCGCTGAAGCTCACTGCCGAGCAGCGCAACATCGCCTCCTTCGTGGCGTCGAAATACCGGGTCGGCGTCGACGAGGTCCAGAGTTTCGTTGCGCACGCCTATCGGGCGGCGCGTGATTTCCGGCTCGACCCCTACCTGATCCTGGCGGTCGTCGCCATCGAATCGAGCTTCAATCCCAACGCACGCAGCCCGAAGGGCGCGCAAGGGCTGATGCAGGTCCTGACCCGTGTCCACACCGACAAGTTCGAGCCGTTCGGCGGGGCCTCGGCAGCCTTCGATCCGGATGCCAACATCACGGTCGGCTCGGCCATCCTGAAGGAATACATGGTCCGCGCGGGCAGCGTCGAAGGGGCGCTGAAGTCCTACGTGGGGGCGGCGCTGCTGCCCCATGATTTCGGCTACGGCCGCAAGGTGCTCAGCGAACGCAACCGGATCGCGGCCGCCGCGCAGGGGCAGTCGTCGGCCAACCGGGCAACGCGTACCCTGGGCAAGGAGCCGGTTGCACCGGCGCTGAGCGTGATTCCGGATGCCGCCCGGGTCGGACCGAACAGCGGCGTGCCTGGCGATACCAAGCGGGTCGGGGCATTCGCCGCCACCGCCAAGGGCGGGGTGCCGCTGGCCCGGCTCGAAACCGACTCCGACCGGCGCCTGGACTGACCGGCGCCTGGACTGATACGGTTACGCGTTCGAGCGCCTGGGCAGCCAAGGTGCGGGGGCTGGGCGGGGGCCGGCGCCGGGTGCTTGCCCCGCTTCGCGGGGTGCCCTGCGGTGCTCAGGTTCGTGGCCTGCCGCCGAAACTCGCTTCGCTCCCGCCGCTTTGCGGCGCTCGCTGCGCTCAGACAGTCGGCGGCAAGTCAGATTTTACGAAGCGCGCTGGCGCGCGCAGGCCACAAACCCTGCGCTCCTCGGCTGCGCACAAGGCGCCGGCCCCCGCCCAGCCCCCGCACCTTGGCCGGTGACAACCGCGCCATTCGACGGCAAACCATCCGAGGGGCGTGGCATCGGGGCAGCGCCACTTTGCGTTCGATCACAGGCCACTGTCTGCCAGGACGCGGGGCGAGGCTTTGGGCGCACGCCTTGTGCGCAGCCGAGAAGCGCAGCGCTCGGGGCCTGCGCGCGCAGCGCGCACCAACATCTGACTTGCCGCCGACTGTTTGAGCGAAACGAACGAAGCGAAGCGAAGGGAGTGCAGCGAGTTTCGGCGGCAGGCCACGAGCGCGAGCATCGGAGGGCACCCCGCGAAGCGGGGCAAGCA